>NZ_FRCW01000005.1 GCF_900143055.1 Fibrobacter sp. UWR3
AAAAGCAAATTTTTCCCATAAAAGAAAAATTTGCTACAACGCCTTATAAATCAAAGGGTTACGAGAAATTTAGGTACCCAAATGTCATATAGGCCCAAAATCACGGTCGAAGTTTTTCTCGAATCGTAATCCGCCGTCAATGAAAAATCCATAATGGCCTTCGGGGTGAATTTGAAGACGGACGCCAATGTCGTCTTGGAATGTAAAGCTTTCCTTGTGGATTCCCTTGGTAATCATTTCGGTTATAAGACGATGCTTGTTTACAAAGCCAAAATAATTGTTGGGCACTACCGGGAAATAGAGTGATCCATGTAATATAAATCCAATCACTTCTATAATTCGTAGGTACAGATCAATCGCAGTGAGCCCACACTTCGAAGTACAGGAGGAGTCTCTTGCTGAAGTTGCAAAAGGGAGTGCAAGGACTAAAAACGGTAATTGGAATATGGATTCGTCTGAGATAGCTTGAAAGCGATCTGTGAACCCAATTTGAAAACGAAAGATATCTATCCCCACTTCCATCCCATATTTTTCAAATGGTTGGAAATGCCATCCGTAACTTAAATCGCCAACGGGAGTGGTCCCTGTCAATGCCTGCGAATAACCACCTGATAAATAAACCCCATGTTCATTGCAAAAAGCGGATGTCGTCAAAAAGAGTAGGGCTATAATAAGGACTTTTTTCATATAAAACTTAAAATGTCATTTTAAAAATAATATAAAAAATCCCGGGCGTCGCAGCCCGGGATAATTTTTTACGATGAAATTGCGCGTCACTTGAACAGATTCTTCATCTTTTCAAGGAAGCTCTCTTCCTGCGCGGATTCCTTGTCGTGCCTGAGTTCCGCGAGTTTCTGGTAGAGTTCCTTCTCTTCGCGGCTCAAGTCCTTCGGGATTTCCACGCCGATGTTCACGTAGAGGCTTCCACGGTCGCCGCGCTTGTTCAGCGGGTACAGGCCCTGTTCACGCAGGCGCAAAATGCTTCCGGCCTGGGTGCCGGCAGCAATCTTGATCTGCACTTCGCCACCATCCAGCGTCGGGATACGCTGCGTTCCGCCAAGGACCAGCTTGTGGACCGGCACCTTGATTTCGCAGTGCAAATCGTCACCTTCGCGGCTGTAGAAGTCGTCGGGTTTTTCGGCAATCACAGCCAGCAAGTCGCCGCAGGCACCGCCACGGGGCCCGCAGTTGCCTTCGCCACGCAGGTTCAGGTACTGTCCTTCGGCAACGCCCGCCGGAATCTTGATGGAAATCTCTTCCGTTTCCTGCACACGGCCTTCGCCATGGCAGTTGCTACACGGTTTCGCGATAACTTCACCCGTACCGTTACAGGTGGGGCAGGCGCTCTCGGTAATCATCTGGAAGAATCCGCCTGTAGAGCGGCGCACACGACCCGTTCCATGACAAGTGCTGCATTCCTTGATGTCCTGGCCGCCCTTGCCGTTACATTCCGTACACGGCGTGTAGCGTTTCAGGCGAACCTTCTTGGTGCAACCCTCGAAGATTTCCTTGTAGCTGAGCGCCACCTTGATCTGCAAATCGTTTCCGCGCGGAGGCCCGGCCTTTCGTGAGCTCCTGCGGCCACCGCCGCCAAAGCCACCGAATCCGCCACCGAAAATATCGCCAAAGTTCGCGAAGATATCCTCGAAACTGAATCCCTGGCCGCCGAATCCGCCGCCACCAAAACCGCCACCGGGGGCGTTGAAGCCGAACTGGTCATACTGCTTACGCTTCTCGGGGTTGCTGAGCACGTCGTAGGCCTCGGCAGCCTCCTTGAACTTCTCTTCGGCTTCCTTGTCGCCCGGGTTCTTGTCCGGGTGGTACTTGATGGCAAGTTTCTTGTAGGCGTGCTTGATCTCGTCAGCACTCGCGTCCTTGCCGACGCCTAGAACTTCGTAATAATCTCTTTTTTCAGCCATTTTTGCGCTCGCTCTTTTTACGCAAAAAGGATTGCTCCCTAAAAGAGAGCCAATCCTTTCTGTATGAGGCCGATAACCGGCGACACACCGATTACCTGCCGTACGCTTAATTAGTCAACCACTTCCGCGTCGACGACTTCCGGACCGTCGCCCTTCTTGTCGTTCTTCGGCTGTTCAGAAGCGCCCGGCTGCGGACCCGGCTGAGCCTGGTTTGCACCGGCGGCCTGGGCCATGGAGCTGATCATGCCCTGGAGCTTGTCCATAGCGGCCTTGATCTCTTCCTTGGTGCCGTTGTCCTTCTTGGCCTTGATATCGTCGATGGCAGCCTGCAGCTGGCTCTTGGTGTCAGCCGGCAACTTGTCGCCAAATTCCTTGAGCTGACCTTCGGCCTGGTAAGCCATCTGTTCGGCCTGGTTCCTGATGTCCACCAGTTCGCGCTGTTCCTTGTCCTTGGCAGCGTTGGCTTCGGCATCCTTCACCATCTTGTTGATTTCGTCTTCGGAAAGGCCGCTGGAAGAAGTAATCTTGATGGACTGTTCCTTGCCGGTTTCCTTGTCCTTGGCGGACACGTGCACAATGCCGTTCGCGTCGATATCGAAGGTCACTTCGATCTGCGGCACGCCACGCGGCTTCTTCGGGAGGTCGGTCAAGTCGAACTTGCCGAGCGTACGGTTGTCGCGGGCAAATTCGCGTTCGCCCTGCAGCACGTGAATCGTCACGGCCGGCTGGTTGTCTTCGGCGGTAGAGAACACCTGGCTCTTCTTGGTCGGAATCGTGGTGTTACGGTCGATGAGCTTGGTCATCACGCCACCGAGGGTCTCGATACCCAGAGAAAGCGGGGTCACGTCGAGGAGCAACACGTCCTTCACGGAGGAGTCGCCGCTAAGCACGGCACCCTGGACGGCGGCACCGATAGCCACCACTTCGTCCGGGTTCACAGTCTTGTTCGGTTCCTTGCCGAAGAACTTCTTCACGGCTTCCTGAACGGCCGGAATACGGGTAGAACCACCGACGAGAATCACTTCGTCGATTTCGCTCATGGAGAGGCCGGAGTCGGCGATAGCCTTGCGGCACGGTTCCATGGAGCGTTCCACGAGGTGAGCGGTGAGCTGGTCAAACTTTGCACGGCTGAGCGTGAGGTCCAAGTGTTTCGGGCCCGAAGCGTCGGCAGTGATGAAGGGGAGGTTGATGTTCGTGGAAGTCGTGGCAGAAAGGTCGATCTTGGCCTTTTCGGCGGCGTCCTTCAAACGCTGCAGGGCCATCTTGTCCTTCTTCAGGTCGATGCCCGGATTGTCCTTCTTGAATTCGTCGTTGATCCAGTCGATAATCACTTCGTCGAAGTTGTCACCGCCGAGCATCGTATCGCCGTTGGTGGCCTTCACGCTGAACATGCCGTCGTCGATTTCCAGGATAGAGATATCGAACGTACCGCCACCGAGGTCATACACGGCGACCTTTTCGCTCTTCTTGGAGTCAAGACCGTAGGCAAGTGCAGCAGCCGTCGGTTCGTTCACGATACGCAGCACTTCGAGGCCTGCAATCTTGCCGGCGTCCTTCGTAGCCTGACGCTGGGAGTCGTTAAAGTAGGCAGGGACCGTAATCACGGCCTGCGTCACCGGCTGGCCCAGGTAGTCCTCGGCAATCTTCTTCATGGTCTGGAGAACCATGGCCGAGATCTCGGGAGGAGCGAACTGCTTGTCGTCCACCTGCACGCGCACCGGGTCAGAACCCGTGCCCACCAGCTTGTAGGGCATGTTCTTTTCGGCTGCGGAGCATTCGCCGGCCGTACGGCCCATGAAACGCTTGATGGAATATATTGTCTTTTCGGGGTTGGTGATGGCCTGGCGCTTTGCCACGTGACCCACCAGACGTTCGCCGTTCTTGCCGAAAGCGACAATGGACGGGGTGGTGCGGAAACCTTCCGCGTTAGCGATGACGACCGGCTTGCCGCCTTCCATCACGGACACGCAGCTGTTGGTCGTACCAAGGTCAATACCGATAATCTTGCTCATAATGAGTCTCCTATTTTTAAATTCTTGCCGCCCGCGAATCAATCTGAACGGGGCGATTTTTTACGCCCATACACAAGCAAAACCCGTGCCAAATGCTAATAACTGGCAAAAAACGGCCATTTCGTTTCGTTCTGAAACAACGAAAGCCTCTAAATCGGGGCAAAAAAGGCGTGTTTCATATTAAAACACTCTGTGTAGGAGGGGAGGGGGAGGCATCCCCCTGCCTTCAGCTGCATCGTCATGGCGGCCTAGAGCCGCCATCTCCTCGCATCTTCCGTCACCCCCTCGCCTAGGTGGCTCCGCCCCCTAATACCCCCGTTTTCCTCAATCTATCCAGCCTAAACGTCATGCCGCACTAGATGCGGCTCCTCCTATCTTTTCGAATAATGTATATTTCCGCAAAATGGAAGTTGGAGGACATATGAAGAAGTTTGGACTTTTGTCATCGTTAAAATGCGTTGGGCACATCGGTATGGTGTTCTTTATCGCAAGTATCTTTCTCTTGGCCGCCTGTGATGATGAGAGCAGTTTTGCCCCGCGCGACGACGAGTCGTCCAGCAGTATCGAAGACGTCACACCGCAGTCGAGCGAAGACGAGACAAGTGTGTCCAGTAGCTCTGCCAAGTCTTCTTCTTCAGTCAACGCGAAGTCGAGCGAATCAGCGAAGTCTTCTTCCAGTAGCGTCACACCGAAGTCGAGCGTGAGCGAGACAAGTGTGTCCAGTAGCAATGCAAAATCCAGCAGCAGTACGAAGTCTTCCTCGAGCGTTGCGTCTAGCAGTTCCGTGAAGTCCTCTTCCAGCGTTACACAGCAGTCCAGTAGCAGTGCGAAGTCTTCCTCGTCGGTGCCGTTGAGCAGTAGTGAATATGTGCCATTCGATCATACGGTAACTTTGGGTGAAATGAGAGACGAATATAAGAAGTTTACAGACGAGCGCAATGGCCGCACCTATTATTACCTCACCATAAGGGGCAAGAACTCGAAGGGAGAGCAGGATTCTGTGACTGTGATGGCAGAAAACTTGAATATTGGCAAGATGGTTGGTATTACAAAAGATCAGGCGGACGACGCGACAATTGAACGTTACTGCTATGATAGGGATACTACAAATTGCGATCGTTATGGTGGCCTCTACCAGTGGGCCGAGATGATGCAACTGCCGAGTGAATGCAACACCAAGAGCTGCGCCGATTTAATCCAGCCGAACCACCAGGGAATTTGCCCGGATGGCTGGCGCCTTTTGACTCAGGAAGATTTTTATATAGTGATTAATGCTGATGGCAACACGCATGGAATTGCGGGGGTCCGTTCTTCGTATGGATTTAACGGGTTCAATTCTACAGGTTATTCCCTCGTCGGCGCCGGTGTTGTTTGGGATCGTAGATGTGAAAGTATTCAACAAACTACCTATTGGTATTATCCTGAAGAATCTCCGACAAATCCTGATGAAAAAGTTCTTTCCGCAGCAACCTCATATTCTTCAACTGGTTTAAATGAATATAAAGTGCAGAAGCATCACGGTTTCTCCGTCCGCTGTACTAAGTTAGAGGAATAATCAAAAATTTTGAAAATAATTACAACGCACCCCGAGGTGCGCTGTAGTTGTTTTATCCTAAACGGAATTTTTCACAAATTCCACACGAAAAGTTTTAACTAAAAAGGCAAAAAACATGTCCAAGAACGTCAAGTCCAACAACAAGAACACCAAGAAATCCGCTTCCAAGTCCAAGAAGTCCACCCGCAATATCTATAAAATCGAGTCTCTCGAACCGCGCCTGATGATGGACGCCGAGCCGCTCGATTCGGCCCTCGAACCCAACCTTGACATAGAGCAGTTCGACTCGTACGTGGAGCAGATTGGCAATCTTTCGGATTCCATCGGTGAGAAGGCTGCCGAATCCCTTGGACAGTTCAACAAGATTGATTTTACCCAGTTCCATCTGGCGGACAAGGCCAATGCCGCTGTTGAAATGCCGTAAAAAGGCGCTTTTACAAAGAATTCGGCATTTTTCTTCCAAAAATACAAAACAGAATTAAACAAAAATACAAAACAAAACTTGACAATTTTACAAAACAAATTGTCTTAATTGGCAACCTTAGTGACCAACTAATTTTTTGGGGGGAGGGGCTAGAATTTCTTCCGAACGTCAGCAGCAGAAAGCCAGCCGCCCTGCTCGGCAGATCGTTCACCCTCGGCAAGAGCCTTCTGGAGTTGCATTTCTGACTGAAGAAAGTTGGCATATTCCTTTTCGAAAGTCCCTTTCTGCTTAGGGTCCGCCATAATCCTATCAAAGGTCGATGTTTGTTTTATCATGTTTCAAATCTATTTTCAGATTATCCTATTGTCAAGAGATTGGTTTTATCATGAAAAAAATCTTGCATTGAAGCTATCTCCGAACTCAAAAACGGAGCACCCGTAGCCGATGCAGAAGAATTCATCAAAAGATTGATGTAATCGTCAAACGTCTTCGTAATGTCCTTTGCACGAAAGGATATCGATGAACTCGCCGTTGATACGATAAATTAGCCGATTTGCGTCGTCGATTCTGCGGCTCCAGAATCCGCTGAGGTTGCCCTTCAATGCTTCGGGTTTTCCGATGCCTTCAAAATTGTTGCGTTCAATGTCTTTAACAAGCTGGTTAACTCTTTTTAGAGTCTTTTTGTCTTGTGTTTGCCAGTAGAGGTAGTCGTCCCAAGCTTTGTCTGACCAAATTTTCTTCATCAGTCATCTACCTCAATAAGTTCGTGTTCAACCCCCTTCCCGGCGTTGAGCTGTTCGATGCCTTTCTTGAGGGCTTCGATGTCGCTTGCGTTGTAGCGGGGGGAGGGCTCGCGGACTTCAAAGGGGATGCGGCGCTCGTTGATGACATTTTTCACGAACATGTAAATGGCGGCAGAAGTGGACAGCCCCACATTGCTGCAGAACTTGTCGAAGCTTTCTTTGTCCTTGCTGTCGATGCGTGCGGATATCGTTGCCTGTGCCATTTAATGCTCCTTTGTTACCTTACAAATATACATTTATTGACTGCAAAAAGCAATAATTTTTAATAAAAATACTGCAATTTTATTCAATATTCTGCAATTTGCGTAAAACTGCATTAAACATTGACGCTAAAAACCCCGGCCTTCTTTACGAGAGGTCGGGGCTTTTAAATGCGGGGGAGGCTGCGCGCGGTTTAAGATCCGCGGGAACTTATTCCCCGACTTGCAGTTTCAGGGTCTTTCCAGCGGGGTTGCGGACGACGTAGACGCCGCTCCCGAAGCCGGCGGTCTTGAGTCCGGCCTTGATGTCCATCAGCGATGCTCCGGCGTTCAGGCGGATGTTCCCGAGTTCGGAGCCCATCAGGTCGAATACCCTGTAGCTGCCCGCGGCCCTCGCGAAAGCATTTGCCATGCCCGCGGCTCCGGCGGCGATTTTCGGCACGATGCCCGTGGTCCCGTTGCGGATGTCTTCAGCGCTTCCTTCGCTTTCACCAAAGGCAATCCAGTCGAGGTTCACGTAGTCGCTTGTCACCATCACCTTGAGCACGTGCTCGCCCTCGGTGAGTTCCTTGGTGGTCGTTCCCTTGAAGGTGCCGTAGGAGTCGAAATCCCCGGTGCCCGTGAGCGCGAGCGTATCGGTAATCGGCTCGTCGTCCATGAACAGGCGCACGCCCGTGTTGTCCATGCCGCTTGCATAGCTGAGCTCGAAGGGGAGCTTCCCGCCGGCCTGCACGTTCACGGTGTATTCCAGCCATTCGCCCTTCTGCGTGTAGCCCACGGCAAATCCGTCGCCGTTCTTCACGATGTCCACGCGGTCTTCGCGGTATTCGCCGCCCTGGTTCTTGGTATCCACGTCGTAGTAGGCCTTGCCGGCACCGCCCACGTCGTAGTTCTCGAAGTCGATGAAGTTGGCCGTGCCCTCGACCTTCGCGCCCACAACCGGCAAATCACATTTTGCCTCGGGGTCGCTGAGTTTCGCCTTGCAGAACGGGCCCTGCGGAATGGAGGTCTTGCTGTCCTCGAATTCCCAGTAGTCCGCCTCGAAATCGCCCGCGAACACGAAGAACACGTCGTGCTTGCCGACCGCACCGGTCAGCGACACCGTCACCAGGCCGTCAGCGCTAAATTCCGCCTTGCCGACGATTTCGCCATCCACCTTGTCCAAGCGCACGGTGATGCTCGATGCCTTCTTGACGCTCAGCACCGACGCCGAGAAGCTTTCCGCGCCCGCGTCGCCGAATTCCACGCCGCTAATCTTGGTGTATTTTCCTTCGGAAAGGTTGGTGATGACCGTATTGCCGGCGCTACCGCTCTTACGGACCCTCACGTCTTCGCCCCACGACATGGTTTCCGCTTCCACGCGCTTGTACGGGTCGAAATCTTCCAGCTGAGCCACGCCATTGTCCGGCCAATAGTCAATTTTTTGAATCGTGCCGTCGGCGTTGTACTTCATTTCGGAAAGGCCGACAGAACGACGCTCCTTGTGTTGGTATTTCTGGCCCATTTTCTCGGACTTGTAACGCCAAAGTTCGTAATTCAGGCCGAAAACGTAGGATTTCCCCTTGAAATCGATGATACCCGGGTGGTTTCCGTTACTGCGCGAAGAATGCGGCATGATGTCGCCCTTGTAGGTCCAGGGGCCCGTAATCTTGTCGCTCATGGCATACCCGATACCTTCCGCGCAGCAGGTGGATGCGAAAGTCATGTAGTAATTGCTGCCGTGCTTATAGACCCATGGGCCTTCCTGATAATCCTTGATCTTGGGGTAGGTGACAATGGAGCCCTGAGTACTGGTCATGTCCTTATTCAACTTGATCATGTACAAATCGGGGTTGCCCCAGTACATGTAAGCCTGGCCGTCGTCGTCAATCCAGACGGTAGGGTCGATATCGTTCCAGTGCTCGCGCTGCCAGACCAGGGCCTTGTTCAAAGGTTCCTTGAAGGGGCCGTAAGGGTTGTCCGCCACCAAGACGGAAATGCCGTTGCCGTGAATGGGGACGTACATGAACCACTTGCCGTCGCGCTCGATGACCTGTTCCGCCCAGGCCCCGTTAGTCTTTGTGCTCCACTTGATGTCCCCAAGGCTTGCTACGGCACCGTGGCTGGTCCAGTTGACCATGTCCGTGGAAGTGTGCAGCAACCAGTCGTACATCATGAACCCGTCGGCATTGTCCTCGTCGTGGGTCGTGTACAGGTAAACCGTATCCCCATGAACGTAAGGCGCCGGGTCCGCCGTATAATTCGTCGTGATTACAATTTTCTGAGCGAAACCCGTACAGGCCAAGGCCAATACGGAAGAAACGAATAAGATATTTTTCATCTTAATCTCCAAACATTTTTTACACCAGAGATAAAGATATATCGCGAAAAGCCCCGCGGAACGCCCCGGGATTAACTTATCATTGACAATTTTACAAAGGTGGGGGAGGAATCCCCCTGCTTGCAGCCTTGCCCTTGTGTCATCCTGAGCGGAACGCAGTGGAGTCGAAGGATCTAGACCCGAATGTCATCCCCGCGCAGGCGGGGATCTTTTCAAGCAGGTCCAGACCTGCTTTTCATTAAAGAGTTTGCTTCGAGGACGGATTTACACACTCACACATTCACTTCGTTCGAGTGTTCGCTTTGTAAATCCCCCCCTCTCCGCAAAGAAACACGAATGTGGCTCCGGATTAAGGCTGTTTATCGCGGGAACGTTCCGAAGCAGGTACTGCGAAAGCCTCGTGACTAGTTAGTCCCATCGGCCTTCACGAATTGCGGGTACAGAATTAAACTGCGGGAAAATGTTTAAAACGGCAGCATTGGCCTTGTCCGCTAGATGGAACTGGGTAAAATCGATTTTATTGAACTGTCCAAGAGATTCGGCAGCCTTCTCACCGATGGAATCCGAAAGATTGCCAATCTGTTCTGCATATGAGTCAAACTGCTGTATGTCAAGGTTCGATTCGAGCGCCGGGTCCAGCGGTTCAGCATCCATCATCAGGCGCGGTTCGAGGGCCTCAATTTTGTAGTTGTTGCGGGAGGACTTCCTTGATTTAGAGGAGGACTTCTTGGCGGTCTTGTTGTTGGACTTGACGTTCTTGGACATGTTTTTGCCTTTTTAGTTAAAAATTTTCGTGTGGAATTTGACAAAAATTCCAACCAGGTTAAAATGACTACAGCGCACTTCAAGGTGCGTTGTAGTTATTTTGAAAATTTGTGGTTATTCTTCTAGCTTAACACAGCGGACAGAAAGACCGTTCGTTTTTAAAACTTCATAAGTAGTGAAGATATCACCCGAATTAGTTGTAGTCGAAGCGAAAGCTCTTTCATTTGCTAAAGAAGTCCCTTCTTCAGCATAAAACCAATGCGTCGCTGTTCCTATATTCTCTAGCCGACGATTCCAGACATATCCGGCGCCAGTCAGGGAATAGCCGGTGGAATTCTGTCCACCAAACACTTCGGAACGAACCCCTTTTATCCCATATTTATTGTTGTCCGCGTGAAGCACAATGTAAAAATCTTCCTGGGTCAAGAGCCGCCAGCCATCCGGACAGATTCCTTGATGATTTTCCTGAATAAGGTCAGCACAACTTTCAGTATTGCAACGGCTCGGCAACTGCATCATCTCTGCCCACTGGTAGAGACCTCCGTAGCGGTCGCAATTTGTGGTGTCCCTATCGTAACAGTAACGTTCAATCGTCGTATCGTCAGCCTGATCCTTTACATATGTAATCATTTTGCCGATATTGAGGTTCTCGGCCATTACGATCACGGAGTCTTCTTCTCCCTTAGAGTTCTTGCCCCTTATCGTAATGTAGTAGTAGCTGCGGCCATTGCGTTCATCGACAAAGGTCTTGTACTGATCCAAAAGTTCCACATTCAAAGGCCTCAAATGACTATAAGAAGAGCTACTACTCGACAAAGAAGAGGAAGACTTTGCCGAACTGCTGCTAGACTTTGCGCTCGACGAAGACTTTGCAGAACTGCTGCTAGACTTTGCGCTACTGCTGGATTCTTTGTTGCTTGAAGAGGACCGGAGATCCCCGCTCGAGGCGGGGATGACAGACGAGGAAGACTTCGCGCTGCTGCTGGATTTTGCACTGCTGCTGGATTCTTTATTGCTCGAAGAGGACTGGAGATCCCCGCTCGAGGCGGGGATGACAGAAGAAGAGGATTTCGCGCTACTGCTGGATTTTACACTGCTGCTGGATTCTTTGTTGCTCGAAGAGGACTTCGCGCTGGACGAAGAGTTCGACTTTACAGAGCTGCTGCTTGCATCGTCGCAGTCCTCGCAGACACTCGACGAGGAATCTTCCTCGGGCCGCACGAAACTGCTCTCGTCGTCTTCACAGGCGGCAAGCGCAAGCGTCAATGCAAGAGCAAACACAAGACGCACAGATCCTCGCCTGCGCGAGGATGACTGCAAAAATGCGGTTACCACACGACCAAATGGTGCTTTTCTATCGATAGACATACTCTTCGTTCCTTAAATCCTACACCCCAAATTTAGTTTATTTTCACACAAATTGTCCCCTCCGGCTATTGACAGGGGAGTTCAATTTATATATATTAGTGTTCAAATGAACAAAAATAGTCAAAAAATCAATCCCGTGTCTATCCGCAGTTCCGCTGCAGAATACTTGACTTATGTGGCTGCCGTGGGCGGTTCCGAACAGAGCGTCGAAATGCGTTACGAAGACGAAAACGTATGGCTCACGCAAAAAAATGATGGCGGAACTGTACGGGGTTAGCGTTCCGGCAATAAATCAGCATATCAAGAACATTCTCGAAGACGGCGAGCTGACTGAGGATTCAGTTATTAAGAAATACTTAATAACTGCTGGCGACGGGAAAAATTATCAGGCGAACCACTACAACCTCCAGATGATTATCGCCGTGGGGTTCAAGGTCAACAACGAGCGGGGGAGTCGCGCGGCTCCGGATGGTGCTAGGCGGACATGACATGTACAGAATCGGCGGCCTTTCGGCCGCCTTTATACTACAACTTGCCAAGATCGCGAAGCATTTTTTCGTACTTGTCAGCGCGAGCCTTTTCTGCACAGGCTTGTTCCCTAGCTTCGCTAAGGAGTTTTTCCGCTTCATTTGCACGCTTACGTTCAAGGTCCACGGCGATATCGATTTCCTGTTGCCAAGTCATATAGCGTTTCCTCGTTTCGTTGTCCGTCTGGTACCACTTCACCCAACGATCGACTTTTTCTGTTTCAGGAGAATTGGGTCGCCTTGTGGCGAAATACTCCATATATTGTCTGATTGATTGTTCGGCTACGTCGCGGTACTTAGTGAATATATAAAAATTTTTGAAGCAGAGATCGCCCAGTTCGATTTTAGGGTTGTCAACTTCAAGATTCTTGAACCTGTACACGGCGCGCCCCTGCCCGAAAATGTCCTCGGGACACAGGTATACAAGACTTAGCAACTTGTTGCTTAGTCGATGTTATCCCCTATGGGGAAACATGATGTAGAGTTCCTTCAGATTGTAGTAAACCTCGCCCTTGTTCAGCGCTTCGCTATCGCACATCGCCTGATAGTAGCGCGTTCTCTTGGGGATTTCCTTGTTGTCCTCCATCTGCATTTCGTTATCGAAACTGCGGAGGGTCTCTCCATTCGGCCCCGTTTCCTTGACAAAGACGTCGTAGCGGATCCCCTTGTAGAACGGACTTACATCGACGGTCTTTTCGGGCTCGGGATCCCGAAGTTCGTGAATCTTGATGCCAAGTACCGCTTCGAGGAAGGGCTTGGCAATTTCCTTGTGGCTAAATACCATAGCAAACATGAACCGGTCCGTAATGGGGAGCTGTTCAAAAGGTGTGCGTTTTGTTTCCATTGTTCGTTTAATGCAGGAACGCCCCTGCGCAGGCAAATAGAGTTGTCCCTATCTACCTATAAAACGGATTTAACCCCAAAATATGCCGAAAAACTTTGTTTACATACGTTTTTTTCAAATGTAGTGGAGTTTTCCCCTTTGAATATAAAAAAGCCCCGTCCATCGTTACGAGGTGTCGGGGTTTGCTAAATAGCGGGGGAGTGTCGCGCGGCTCCGGATGGCGGCGCGGGCTTATTTCCCGGAAGAGACGATGACTTTCGCTGTCTTCAAGATCTTGTTCTTGAGCTTGTAGCCCTTCTGGAACACGGTGACCACGTGGCCTTCGGGCACGGTCTCGCTGGGCTGCTGCATCAGGGCTTCGTGCATGTTCGGGTCGAATTCCGCGCCGGTCGGGTCGATTTGCTCGAGGCCCGCGTCGGTCAAAATCTTTGCGAACTGGTTGTAAATCATCTGCATGCCTTTTTCGAAGGCTTCCAAATCCTGGGCCTTGTTTTCGCTCGCGAAGGCGCGCTCGAAGTTGTCCTGCACTTCGGAGAGTTTTTCAAGGAGCTTGCCGTTCGCGGTCTCAATGAGTTCAAGCTGTTCCTTGGCGGTGCGGCGGCGGTAGTTGTCGAATTCGGCCATCAGGCGCAGGTTGCGGTCGTTTGCATCGGCGAGGGCGGCCTTGAGGGCGGCAGTCTCGGTTGCTGAGCTCGTCGAAGCATCGGCAGCGGGTTCCGCAGGCTGTTCGGCTGCGTCTGCAGCATTTTCAGCGGGGGCGTCGGAAGGCTCAGCGACCTTTTCTTCGGCCTGTGCGTCGGCCTTGTTCTCGCTTGGTGAGCCTGTCGAACCATCCATCTTCATTGCGTCTTCGGCGGCCTTGAGCACGTCATTCTCGAATTTTGCCTTTTCTTCTGCGGTCGGTTCCTGCTGATTCAAATCTTCTGCCATTTCAATACATTCCTATTTAATTGTCCGCCGGAATATTGCCCGCGGGACATCTGTTTTACATTTTCTGCGCAAAATGCACTTTTCGAATGCAAAGATAGCAAATTCCATGCCAAAGGTAAAGCAGGGGATTCCTGGGGAAAACGCAGGCTTTTTTGACTTTACATACTAAATGAAGGAAAAAAACATTTTGATATGTAAAATCAGCCTTAAAAGACAAAAAATTGCTTCTTTTTTCTCTAAAATCAGAAAAAAGATCTTTTTGAAGGCAAAAAATTGACAAAATGTCTCAATTTTTACATACCAGATAACCAAAATACAGCATTTGGTATGTAAGCCCCAAATTTATTTTTTGTAATTACATACCAAAGAGCTCGAAACGATAAGGTTGGTATGCAAAAATGAGGGTTTCAAAATAAAACGCCGCCCTTGAGCCTGGATCCTCAACATTCACTGGGGAATGGTGGCAAGAAGCGGCTGGCCTCCGTTCTCTGATTAAATTCTCAATATCTAGTTTACATAATCCGCATTATCGGCAACAACATAATGTCAAAATACAGGATATTTAACTAATTGTCACGACGTACTGCCGACTTCCACATGGTGCAAAATTGAGTTCCACGTAGGAACTGTCGGACGAGTTGGACCACGGACTGGCCGGAAACGGTCAAACACGTCCCAACGAGCGTGAACGTTTCATAGAATCCAGCGACATTTACAGACCGGCGCACAGTGCCTTATTTGCCGAAATTCGGCTAAAATCGGCAAATATCGCAACCTGGATACCGGTCACCAACATGTCAACCAATGGTATATGGTTGCTCCGTTTTGGGCACGTTTCTCGGCGCCGGTGAGGCGTTTGAGACGGGTGGAACTACGGTTTGCCACTAGATGGAACTCGGGCGTGCTACGAAACACTAATATTGTTCCGATGTACATCCGGTTTCCACATGGTGCACGATTGACTTCCAACTTCCGGGACTCCGATTGAATGTCCATAACTGCCCCGACAGTCACGACTCATTGCAGAGGGTTTTTCCTAGACAATACAGACCGGCGTACAGTGCCTTATTTGCCGAACTTCGGCTAAAAACGGCAAATATCGCAACCTGGATACCGGTCACCAACATGTCAACCAACGGTACATGGTTGCTTCGGTTTGGGGACGTTTCTCGGCGCCGGTGAGCCGTTTTCACCGGTGGAACTACGGTTTGCCACTAGGTGGAATTCGGGCGTGCTACGAAACATAATAACGCCAATCGCTGTACATTCCGAGCCTGCAACACGATAAGTATATGTCCTTTTTGTTATATTGTTGAAAAATGAAGAAAATCGCCACAATCGCCTGCCTTTTGCTCATCGCCGTCGCCCTGATGGACGGCTGCGCCGTGACGCGCAAACTCGACGCGGCGAGCATCATGCGCAACATGAAGGTGGATTTCCGGCAGATTACGCTCGACTCGGTGGAAATCCGTCCCGACATCGTCGAGCAGCTCGGCGGAGCGATTGTCGGAGGAATCCTGCCGAACCCGAATGTCGTCGCGTTCGTGCAGAACCTCGCGAAGGGCATCGTCAACATCGATCTCGGGTACGCATACCTGGGCGTCGTCCTCGACGTGAAAAATTCCGACGTCGATACACTCTGGCTGCGTGACTTTACCGCACACGTATCGCTCGACACGCTCATGGACCTGCCGCTCGAACTGAAGGATTCCGTCACGCTTATCCCCGGCGAGAACAAGGTACGGCTTTCCACGCGCCTCCCGCTGGACAAGAGAATTTTCAAATTCAAAGAAATCAAGGAAGTCAAGGCCACTGGCAAGCTTGTTGTGGCGCTCGGCCCGGAAGGCGAATCCGTGCCTTTTGACTTCAACGATTCCCGCACGATTTCGCACGAAGAAATGGTCGCCATTGAAGACAACGTAAGGCAGACCATCCTGAACAGTATATTGAAAGACTGGGTCGGCGGGCTTTAACCGGAGGAAAAATGAACCGCACGTATGTTCCCGAAAACTTGAACGTCGATGACACCCACGAGGTTTCTAAACTTTACAGGCACCTGCTGCAGCGCGAGATTCCCGTAGATTCCGCGAAACTCCGCCAGTGGATTCTGGACTGGAGCGAACTTGAATCGGTGCTCGGCGAAGTGAGCTGCCGCCGCTACGTGGCGATGACCTGCAATACCGCCGACGAGAAAGCCGCCAAGGCCTACACGGACTTTGTCGAAAACATCCAGCCCATCATGAACGAGTACGACGACAAGCTGAACAAGAAGCTCGTCGCCCACCCGGCAAAGGATGCGCTCCAGGGCGAATTTGGCGAGTGGTTCAAGGGCGTGCAGGTTTCTCTGGACCTGTTCTCCCCCGACAATATCGCGCTCGAGACCGAAGAGAACAAGGAAATCCAGGCGTACCAGAAGATTACCGGCGGCATGAGCGTCGAATTTGACGGCGAAACCAAGACAATGCAGCAGATGGCCGCCTACATGGAACGCACGGACCGCGAGCTGCGTGAACATGCCTGGCGCACGATGTGGGAACGCCGCCTCCAAGACAAAGACGCGCTCGACAAGTCGTTCGACAACCTGTTTGCAATCCGCAAGCAGGTGGCAAAAAACGCACATTGCAAGGACTTCATCGACTACATTTTCCTCGCAAAGCACCGCTTCGACTACTCCCCTGCCGACTGCGAGGCCTTCCACGAGAGCATCGAGAAACTGGTCCTCCCCCTCCAGAAGGAGATATACAAGAAGCGCGCGCAGAAGATGGGCCTTGAACGCCTGCGCCCGTGGGACTTGAACGTAGACCCGCTGGACCGCGCCCCGCTCAAGCCGTACAGCACCGGCGACGAACTCATCGAGAAGGTAGACCAGATTTTCGAGAGCATCCACCCGCAGGCTGGCAAGTGGGCCCGCGAGATGCAGGCGAAAAAACTCATCGACCCGGATTCCAGGCTCGGCAAGGCTCCGGGTGGCTACCAGATTGGTTTTGACGAGAGCCGCCTCCCCTTCATCTTCATGAATTCGGCCTGCACGGACCGCGATATCTACACGCTGCTGCACGAATCAGGGCACTCGTTCCACCAGTTCGCGCTTGCGGACCAGCCGATTTTCCCGTACCGCGACGTACCCGCAGAATTTGCCGAAGTCGCGAGCATGAGCATGGAACTCATCGGCATGTCGAACCTCAAGCCCTTCTATGGCAATGACCGCGAGGCGATCGAGCGCAGCACAATCGGCGAACTCGAAGACGTTATATGGCTCTTCCCGTGGGTCGCGAGCGTCGACAGCTTCCAGCACAGGCTCTACAACTTCCCCGAGCATTCGGCGAGCGACCGCAGCGATATATGGACCGAAATCATGGACCGTTACGATGCGGGCGTGGACTACACCGGGCTCGAGGCCGTGCGCCGCAACCTCTGGCAGAAGCAGCTCCACATTTTCGAGTGCCCGTTCTACTACATCGAGTACGGGATTGCCCAGATTGGGGCCCTGCAGGTGTGGGCGAATTTCAAGAAAGACCCGAAAAAGGCAATCGACGACCTGTTCCGTGCCGAAAGTCTCGGTAGTAGCCGCCCCGTGAAGGAACTCTTCGAGGCCGCAAATATCAAGTTCGACTTCTCCCCCAGGACGCTTGAACCGCTCATGCAGGTCGTCTGGGATGAACTGAACTAGACGAAAGAACGCCCCACCGAAGGTGGGACTTTAGACGAAAGACGAAAGAAATATCTTTTTTTTCGCAAATTTTTGCAAAAAATGGCCAAAATCGGTTGACAAGAGCCAAAAATCAATCTATATTTGGCCTCACATCCTGGAGGGATGGCCGAGTGGTTGAAGGCGCACGCTTGGAAAGCGTGTTTACTTTACGGTAACGAGGGTTCGAATCCCTCTCCCTCTTCTAAAATTTTTCGGAGGTACCCCGATGTCCGATCAGAGAGTCTATCTTGACGATATCTACGCAAGCAAGGAATGCGAAGGTTCTGTGTTCCGCGCTGTCGTGATGATGGCCCAGGAAGCACGTTTCGTGAACAACCAGGCCAGCCAGGGTTACATCCACCTGAACAAAAAGCCGACCACGATTGCCATGTACAAGTTCAAGGAAGGCAAGCTCTCCATGACGGAAAAGAAGAACAACGACGTGACTGAAGAAGCCGTTGCCGCCGCTCAGGAAGCTGCACAGGCCGAAGCCGCCGCACCGGAAAACATCGCTGAAAATGCCGCTGCCGCAGATGCAGCCTTCGGCGTGTAATCAACTCGCGACAAACTTTTAGAAAACGGCTCCACTCGAGCCGTTTTTTTTGTATGAGGGTAAGCACCGAAGGTGCCAGTGGACACTTTTGTCGCTACGCGACTGCGGTGTGACGTTTTACTTCTGGAAAAAAAACTACGTGTTTCGCGGATGCGAGTCTACTTCTGGAAAAGGACCTTATGCGTATTGCGGTTGCGGCCGAGGGTTTGCCCGCGGACACTCCTCCCCTTCAGGTCGAACGTCCTGGTCGGCGCAGCCTGCAGCTGAATGTCGCGGATACGGACAATCCTCGTTATCGACGTATCAGTCTTGCTCGTGTCAGAAGTATCGGGAGCGACGACGCTCGTATCGCCTGCAGAAGACGTATCGGGCTTCATGCCCACCTCCTCGAGTTGCCAGATGAAGGATTCGTCGCGGTCTACCTTGCGGTTCTGCTGTACCTGCGTGCCTACCGCCTGCAGGTAGAGCCCGCTCTTGTAATTCTTGAGCAAGAAGGCATTCGGCGTATTGATTCCGGCATCATCGAAGGTATAACGCTGGTGCGCCCCACCGTTGTAGCCGTAGGTCGAGGCAACAATGCCAGCGGCCGTAGATTCGTTAGGGATATCCACGACGCGGCTCCCGAGCTGAATGTAGTATGTAACGGGGTTATCGCCCACTGAGAAAATCTTCACGAAAGTCGCCGCATCGCTACAATCCATGAGTTCGAGCGCATTGCTGGCCGTAATTCCCATGCATTTCTTTGTTTCGCCGAGGGACTTGATCCTCCCCTCCTTGTAGAACGCCACCTTGAACAGCTGCTGGTAAATGGTCTCCACGAGAATCACGTGGTTGATCAGGTCCTTTTCGGACTTGGCCTCGCTCGCCTGGTTCAGACCATACGGCCATATATGCTGACGGTCGCAATGAAGTT
The DNA here is from genome assembly GCF_900143055.1 of Fibrobacter sp. UWR3. NCBI lineage: Bacteria > Pseudomonadati > Fibrobacterota > Fibrobacteria > Fibrobacterales > Fibrobacteraceae > Fibrobacter > Fibrobacter sp. UWR3. Next base: position 18,825 of record NZ_FRCW01000005.1, read on the forward strand.
CCGCATTCGGGCCGTCCATTTCGCGGAGTTTCGCCTGCACCTTGTCGTCCCTGAACACCCCGTCCACGCACGTTGCAGCATATTCCGATGTGGTTCCGACTCCAAGCGTGTGCGCCATCTCATGCATGGCCGTGGGCACCACCATGTAGCTGCGGTTCTCTCCAAACCGGAGGTCGCCGTTGCTGCTCGCCTCGGCCGTGGGCACGCCCGGCGCGTAGTAAACGTTGATGAACTTCGAAAGGTTCGAGTAGGTGTTGTAGAGCTTGACCGCCGAATCCATCACGGTCGTAATGCGCTTGTAGGCGTCCTGCTCGTCGGCAGTCGGGTTTGCGGACTTGTGGAGCGTGTAGGTGACCTCGGCATGCGAAGACACAGCCATAAGGGCAATGGCCAACACCGCTAGCAGGCTTCTCTCGAAAAGCATAGATACTCCTTAAAACCAGACACCTCTTTTAATATACATTCCTGCCGCTCGTCCCGCAAGTAAAAACCGAAAAATCGGACGGGCATGCGCAGAACGGCGACGAAATTGGTGGACAAAACAGGGTGAAAATGCTATCTTTAGCCCCGTAACTTTTAACCGGCGATGCAAGTCGCCAAAGAATCAAGAGGTAAAACAAATGGCAGTTTCTTACAAGGAACTCGGCCTGGTGAACACCAGGGAAATGTTTGCAAAGGCTGTTAAGGGTGGCTACGCCATCCCGGCTTTCAACTTCAACACCATGGAACAGATGCAGGCCATCGTGCAGGCCGCCGTTGAAACCAAGTCTCCGGTGATCATGCAGGTCTCTAAGGGTGCCCGCAACTACGCCAACGGCACCATCCTCCGCTACATGGCCCAGGGTGCTGTTGAATACGCCAAGGAACTCGGCTGCGCCAATCCGCAGATCGTGCTCCACCTCGACCACGGTGACTCTTTCGAACTCTGCAAGGACTGCATCGACAACGGTTTCTCTTCCGTGATGATCGACGGTTCTGCTCTTCCGTACGAAGAAAACATCGCCCTCACCAAGAAGGTTGTTGAATACGCTCACCAGCACGACGTGACCGTCGAAGCTGAACTCGGCGTGCTCGCCGGTGTGGAAGACGAAGTTGCTTCTGAAGTTTCTCACTACACCAAGCCGGAAGAAGTGATCGACTTCGCTACCCGTACGGGCTGCGACTCCCTCGCTATCTCCATCGGTACCAGCCACGGCGCTTACAAGTTCAAGCCGGAACAGTGCACTCGCGACCCGAAGACTGGCAAGCTCGTTCCGCCTCCCCTGGCATTCGACGTGCTCCACGCCATCGAAAAAAAGCTCCCGGGCTTCCCGATCGTGCTCCACGGTTCTTCTTCCGTGCCGCAGGACGAAGTGGACACCATCAACGCCCACGGTGGCAAGCTCCCGGATGCAGTCGGTATTCCGGAAGAACAGCTCCGCGAAGCTTCTCGCTCTGCTGTCTGCAAGATCAACATCGACTCTGACAGCCGTCTCGCCATGACTGCCGCTATCCGTAAGTATTTCGACGAACATCCGGAACACTTCGACCCGCGCCAGTACCTCAAGCCGGCTCGTGAAAACATGAAGAAGATGTACATGCACAAGATCGTTGACGTTCTTGGTTCCAACGACAAGCTGTAATGAGACCGCTCGGGCTAGAATCTGTACAACAAGTACAGGGCTGGCCCTCGCTCTCGCAAAAGCGTGCAAAACGAGCGTCGCGAAATTATGCTTGCATAATTTCATGACCGAGTGAAGCCGCGGACGCAGAAAGCGTCAATCGCGACCGGTTAATACCGGTCGCTTTTTGCTCACAGTTTTCCTGTCATCCTGGAGGTCGCGCAGCGACCGATAGGATCCAAAGCAAAAAAGCTTAGAAGCCGCACGGGTTAAACCGCGCGGTTTTTTGTTGTCTTTCCTGCTGGATTTTCATTTGAAAAAAGATATATTTAAGGCAAATTAAGGAGTTACCATGTTTTCATTCCGTGCCAGCAATTTTTTCTGTTTGATTCCTGCCGCCATTTTTGCCTTGAATGATGCAGCTTCGGCAAACACGTGTACGGATGCCGTCTATCAGAACCAATCGCCGATGATGTTCAATCGTGAAAGCTTCGTTCGCGTTGATTCAGTTTATATAAACGATGACAGCAGCTCCTGGAAAGGGAAAAAATATATATACAACAATGGAATTATTGAAAAAGTCCGTGCGGATTTCAAGAATGAAAATCATGCACCCGCCTTTTGGATTTTTTACAATGATACCAACGAGACCGTATTGAAGAACGAAGGGTATGAATACATCGTATCTGGAGAAAAAACACAAGATACCTTATTGTATGATATTAAAACGTATTATAAGGGAAAATTTGAATATACTCAATTAATTAGGATTGCTCCAAATTATTTAAGTGAAGAACTAAAAAATTCTTCTTATTCAGAACTATTGGAAATGTTTTTCAGAAACGATTCTCTTATTGATTCAAGAACTGTAAACTATAATACTGATTCTTCAAGAACAGAAGAAAGATTCTATGTTGCGGATCTAGATGATAATTATAAATGTGAACTATACGATGAAGAAAATAATCTTCTATCTACTTTTTTATACAAGCCCGGCGAAAATGGATTCTCTATAATACAATCTAAAGGGGATAATTATACTGAAACCTATTTTATAAATGTAAAACAAAATACAACCTCTATCCGCAAGACTCTCAAGCCCGTCAAAATCACCCCCAGGGCCCGCTATTTCGATCTGCTCGGTCGTTATAAATTCACGAAATAAACGAAGATGCCCGCCTACATGCTCACTACAAGCCGCGGGCATGACAATGCTATCCTCCATCATCCATTATCAATTATCAATCATCAATTATGTACTGCCCTCACTGCCACTCCGAATTAAAAGACGACGCCACGTTCTGCCCACATTGCGGGAGCGACGCCGATACCGGCTGGAAGGAAGGCGCAGAATTTACCGACCTCGAAACGCCGGATTATGATGAGATTTTGGAAAACGAGTTCGGCGACGACCCGGACAGTCCCTACACAAAAAAGAAAAAGGCGAACCCGCTCGCCATAGCGGCCGCCGTTATCGTGGCACTCGCGTTTATCGCGGCAATGATTTTTTAGAATCTACCCTACTGTTTTTTCAAGTTCGGCAAGCGTTTCAGCCGCCTCGCTGAATTCATAATCATCGACCTGGTTCACAATCTTCTGCAGTAGGGCATCCACATCCTTCGCAAAGGCGATGCCTTCCAGCGTATCCAGGATTCTCTTGCACTGCGTCGAAGAGCAGGAGTCGAGAGCGCCCTTGAGGCCTGCAATCGCATTCTTGAGTTTCTCTAACGCCTGCGGGTCTTCCTTCTTCTGCACGGGCTGCGTCTGTTCTGTATCAAGATCGTTCAGCACCACATTCAGGTCTTCGATGAGGTCATGCAACGCCGCCTCGAATACATTGTATTCCTCGAAATTCTGCTGCTTTTGCGAGAGCGTCGCCTCCACCTTGGCGCCGAGCGACTGCACATGGCTAGAACCGATTGTACCGCAGAGCCCCTTGATGGTATGCGTAATGCGGGTCGCTTCCTCGAACTTTGCCGTCTCGATAAGCTTGCGGAGTTCAAAGTTGTTGCCGCTGTAGTCACGCACGAACCCGTGCAGGATTCTCAGGTAGATATTCTTGTTGCTGTTCGCGTGATACAGGCCTGCCGCCGCATCGAAGTTGCGGACCTTCGAGAACTGCGCAACAAAATTCGATTCATCTTCGCTCAGCTGGTTGTTCTCAGCAATGACGGTCTTTGCAGGCGCTCCGGAACCCTCAGCAGCAATCGGCAGATACTTGGCCAAATCCTCGTAGAGGAGCGTCGGGTCGATAGGCTTTACGATATACGAGTTCATGCCGGCGTCGTAGCATTCTTCCTTGTCCTTCTGGAAGGCGCGCGCGCTCATCGCAAGAATCGGGACCTTCTTGAAATATTCCTCTTCCTTCGCGCGGATTTCCTTCGTGGCGGTAAGGCCATCCATTACAGGCATCTGCAGGTCCATGAGCACGAGGTCGAACGAATCCGGCTTGAGCAGTTCCAGAGCCTCCTTACCGTTGTTCGCAATCATCGTGGTAAGGCCCACGCTGTTAAGGAGCGATACGGCAAGTTCCTGGTTCATGAGGTTGTCTTCGACCAGGAGAATCTTTGCGGGCTTGAAGTAAACCTTGCGTTTTTCCTTCTTTGCCACCTGCTGGTAAGTGAGTTTGAGCCCGATGGATTCCTGGAGCGCGGTAAGCACGGAACTTATCTGCGGGGGCTTGGGCAGGCAGCTGTTGTAGCCCAGCATGAGCGCCATTTCGTGCTCGCTTTCCTCAAAGTGAAGCGGATGCATGAGAATCTTCGGGATAATCTGCATCTTTTCGGGAATGCCCTTCGCAAAATCAAACCCGGTTTCGAGCCCCATCTTGTAATCCACAAGGAAGTAGTCGTACGGGGCCTCACCCGCTTCTTCGTGTGCCTGGATTAAGTCGAACGCCTCTGCGGCAGAGCATGCCTCTTCCACGACGCAGTGGAGCTTGGTAAGGATATGCCGGAGTACCGCACGCATGTTCGCGCAGTCGTCTACGAGCAGCACGTTCTTCCCATCGAAGGAATGGACGGATTTCCACTTGGGTTCGCCCGCATTCGGGGCAATCGGGAGCGATATGCTGAAGAAGAATCGCGAGCCCACTCCGGAGGTACTTTCCACCTGCATCTTGCCGCCCATAAGTTCCACGAGCGACTTGGAAATAACAAGCCCGAGGCCGGTACCGCCGTACTTGCGGGTGGTCGAGCCGTCCGCCTGCGTGAACGCGTTGAATAGCCTGCCGAGCTGTTCGGGTGTCATGCCGATACCCGTGTCCTTCACGCTGAAGGCAAGGCGCACGTTCTTCTCGGTGATGTTCTCGAGTTCCACCTTGAGGGTGATATCGCCCTTCTCGGTGAACTTTGTGGCATTGTTCACGAGGTTCGTAAAGATCTGCGAAAGCCTGAGCGGGTCGCCCATCAGGATTTCTGGGATATCCGGGTCGACATCGACAATCAGTTCTATCGGGCGGCCTGCAATGCGCACTTCGGCAAGGGCAGCCACCTCGCTGATGACGTCCTGCAGCACGAACTGCGTAACCTCGAGTTCCTGCTTCTTCGCCTCGATCTTCGAGAAGTCGAGAATATTGTTGATGATGCCGAGCAGGGACTTTGCCGCATGGCTGATACGTTCCACGAACCCGCGCTGGCGTTCGGAAAGGTCGGTTTCGGCAATGAGGTGAGCCATGCCGATAATCGCGTTCATCGGGGTACGGATTTCGTGGCTCATGTTGGCAAGGAACTCGCTCTTCGCCTGGGTTGCCTGTTCCGCAATCTCGCGGGCCTCGATAATCTCGGAAATATCCGTCATGGAGAACATGTAGCCCACAACGGCCTCTTCGGCCTTGAGCGTTACCGCCTCGCCGCGGAACCAGATTTCACCACGCCCTTCGTTCGAAGGCATCATGAAGGAATCCTTCCAGGTTTCTCGGTCGCGGAAGGCCTTCACCAGTTCCTTCATTACGTTGTCGGGAATGCCGCAAGTCGAAAGTTCGGTAAGCGAGAGCCCGAGAAGTTCGCGCCAATCCTTCTGGAAAATATCGCCCAGCTGCTTCGACATGTACTTAATATGGAGCGTACGGTCAAAAATCATGAGGAGCGAACGGTCCGCCGATAGCATGATGGTATCGAGGATGGTATCCTTCTGGATGCCGCTCGTGGCATCGTCAATCATGAACAGGTAGCGGATACTGCCGTCGTCTTCGGAAAGGAACTGGAAGAAGATGCTCCACCAGTATTCCTCCCCCTTCGAATTCTTGACCATCACGACCGTCTTGCGTTCGCTCGGGTGAAGTTCACCGCCCAGGGCAACGTGATGCGCAAATTTCTTGAACTGCTCCGAAGATATGTATTTCCAGAGGACTTCGCCCTTGATGTCTTCCATTCCGCCGGTGAAGAACTCCACCACGTTGCTGCTCGCCTGCAGAATATCGAAGGTTTCGTTCGTGAGGATAAGCGTCATGTTCGGGCTCGAAAGCAACGTATCGAAAAGGGTACTCGAGCTCACGCTATCCTTAAGGTCTTTTTCGATAAACCGCTTGAAGAGGATTCGTGCCAATAGCCCCGCAAGAGACATGAGCACGATGACCGCAAGGATCAGCGCGAGCCTAATTCCCTTGAAGCGCTCGCTAAACTTCGCCACGACGGAGTTCTGGTGCAGAATACGAACAACGTAGTACGGATTCTTCTTCATGGCAGAAACCATGAACACAAAACTCTGGCGATGGTTGTTCGTCTTTTCGAAACGGAGCACGTTGCCGTTCCCGTACATCAGAAGCGAATCAACGTCGAACTGGCTCGAAATCATATCGAGCAGCGTCGCGATGCTGTCAAGGTCAATCTTGCCGAGGTTCGACTGTTCCGGGTAATGCGCAATAAAGTTGCTGTTGTTGTCGAGCAGGAGGATAACTCCACCCTCCGTCCTGTCTACACCCTCGCTCAAGGAATTCTCGATAATTTCCAGGTCAACATCCTCGGCGACAACGCCCTTCACGTTGTTGTTCTTGTCGCGGACCGCCTGAGAAATCGTAATGACCTTCTTGTTTATTGACTTGCGGTACGACGGCCCCGTTATGGCAATCCCCTTGTTGCGGGACGCCTCCAGGTACCAGTCCTTGGTGCGGAATTCAGATACACCCTTGTCGAGCGCAATGCCACGCGCACTGATGTATTCGCCATCGGAGGAACCGAAGAACATATCGACCATGTCGTCCTTTTTCAGGACGCGCTTCGTGAGCAGCGATTTAGCGTTCTGCTTGGTTACCGTGCCCACATTGGAAATGTACTTGGCAAATTCCCCCTGACGCTTGTTTATGATGGATTCACACGATTCCACGGTCTTGTGGAGCATCATTTCGGAACTGCTGTAGGCCGTAGAAACGAGCGTATTCTCGAGATAGAAAAGGAACGCAAAGACAAGCATTACCGTCGCGACTACGAGCGGTATCGTGTAGACAAAAGAAATACGCCAGCTGAGCTTACGGCGCTTTGTATTTGCCAGGTTTCTTGTCAATTCGCATTTTCCTTGAACTGTTCGTAAAGCTTGGGCAATTCATCGGCGATAGAAAGGAAGGCATCAACCACTTCCGGGTCGAACTGCGTCCCCTTTTCGCGTACAATTTCATCGACGGCAACCTTGTGCGGGTAAGGGTCCTTATACGGGCGTTTCGACACGAGGGCATCGTACACGTCGGCTACCGCCATGAGGCGCGCTCCCACGGGTATTTCTTCGCCCTTGAGCTTGTTCGGGTAACCGAGACCGTCCCAGCGTTCGTGGTGCGCAAGAGCAATATCCGCCGCAATCTTCACCATCGGGTTATCGTGCAGTTCCTTGGTGGCATCCATGAGCACGTCGTAACCCATCTTCGGGTGCTTGCGCATAATTTCGCGCTCCTGCTCGTTAAGCCTTGCGGGCTTGCGCAGGATTTCATCCTCGATACCCACCTTGCCGATATCGTGCAAGGGGGCCGCCGTCGCATAGAAATCCACGTACTGGCTATTCGGAATAGCCTGCGCGTACTTCGGGTTGTTCATCAGGACTTCTGCAAGCCTCTGCACAATAATCTGCGTGCGCTTGATGTGCTCGCCCGTTTCGGGGTCGCGGAATTCCGCAAGCGAACCGAGGCTCGTCAGCATCACCTTGAGGGTCTTACGCAGGTCTGCGGTACGTTCTTCCACAAGGTCGTGCAGGTGGTCGCGCTGCCGCTTGTATTCGAGCTGGTTCTTGACGCGCAAAAGCACCAGATGCGGGCTAAACGGTTTGCCGATGTAGTCGACAGCACCCAGGTCAAGCCCAATCTGCTCGCTCTCGCTATCCGACTTTGCCGTCAGGAAAAATACGGGAATATTCTTCAGATCCTCGTGCGTACGCATTACCCTCATGGTCTCGTAACCGTTCATTTCGGGCATCATCACGTCGAGCAAAATAAGGTCCGGGTGTACTTTTTCGGCAATTTCGATTGCCTTGCGCCCGTTTTTCGCAACAAAAACATCGTAATGTACAGATAAAACGCCTTCCAGGACCTCAATGTTGGTCTTGGTATCGTCAACTACAAGTATCTTGGCTCTAGCCTGTTCCATATGCCCAAATATATGTTCAAAAAACAAAATAAGACAGCCTGTTTTATTCCAAAGTGGAATAAGGGAAAAAACGTAATGCCTTGACAGTCCTAGTTTTATTACCAAAAACTTACTTTATTATCGCGTTTTACGTTGATAATTTGTAAATACAAAAAACTGCGACGGGGATTACGCCAAATTGAATTAAATTATATTAAAGAGCGAAAAAAGGAGTCCAAGATGGCCAAGGTTTGGGTAAAAAGGGAAATTATAGCGCTTCTTTTTTGTGCGGGCGCTATTTCTGCACAAGTCGATGTTACCCCCTTCTGGCGCTCTGTCGATAGCGTTAGCCGGAGCCTGGGCAACTCGGCCAACGACCTGTATACCGACCTCACCCTCCTCGATACCATAAAGATTGGCGGGGAAACCTTCCCCATTACGTGGAAAAGCAGCGACACGCTGTTCCTCACCCACGACGGCCATATCAACGGCAGGTTTGTGGGTGAAAACAAAGAAGTGACCCTCACGGCGACCGTTCACGACGGCCTGAGCACAAAGACGCAGGACGTTTCGTTCAAAGTTTCCATCCACGGGTACGAGCCCTATTCCAACTACCTTTTCGCATATTTCCCGGCCAACGACAACGAGAATATCTACTACGCACTGAGTAACGACGGCTACAGCTTTACCGCCATGAACAACGGAAAGCGCGTGGTGAGCGCCGACACGGTAAGCATCAAGAAGGGGCTCCGCGACCCGCACGTGCTGCGCGCTCCCGACGGCTGGTTCTACATGGTGAATACCGACATGAAGAGCGCCGAAGGTTGGGCCAGCAACCGCGGCATGGTACTCATGCGCTCCCGCGACCTCATCAACTGGAAGCACGCCACCGTACATTTCCCCGACAAGTACAAGGGCAAGAACTTCGCGAACGTGACCCGTGTCTGGGCCCCCGAAACGTTCTGGGACGACACCTACGACAACGGAGACGGCACCAAGGGCCGTCCGCTCGTGTACTTTTCGCTGTTGACCAACGATGGCACCATCCCCTACGACAAGGTATTCTTCGCCTACTCGAACAAGGACTTTACCGATTTGGAAGGCGACCCGCAGCATTTCTTTGACCGCGGAAAATCGACCATCGACATGGACATCGTCTACAACCCGGTCGACAAATTCTACCACGCCTTCTATAAGAACGAGGGCGACGGCGGCATCTGCAAGGTGACCGCAAGTTCTCTCATGCCGAAAAGTGGAGCCGCCAGCGGTTCGCAGTGGAGCAAGCCGAGCAAGGCCCTGCAACAGACGACCGAAGCCGTGGAAGGTGCAGGAGTCTTCAAGCTCATCAACCAGAATTCCTGGGTGCTCATGTATGACTGCTACATAAACGGGCATTACCAGTTCACGAGCAGTTCCGACCTCGAAAACTTCAAGTTCGTGCAGGATACCAAGACGAGCGGCGCATTCACACCCCGCCACGGGACAATTCTCCCGGTTACCGCCGAAGAGACCGCAAAACTCATGAAGGCCTTCCCCACCCCGGACTTTGAACCGCGAGTGATTGACATTCCGGATTCAATAGGCGTGTGCGACGGCAAGAAGGTGGTTGGCCCGTGCAGCGGCACGAAGATTATTCCCTATGTGAAGGTCGATGATGGCGGTTGGAACGAAACGCTCGACCTGAAGGTCGCAAAGGGCGCCACGGTGCAGTTCGGCCCGCACCCGTGGGACGGCAAGCTCTGGAGCTGGGAAGGCCCGAACGGATTCAAGTCCACCACCCGCGAGAACTCGCTCAAGAACGTGGACGGCGACTTTAGCGGTTACTACACCGTCGTTTATACGAACGAGACCGGATGCAAGAGCCGGGCGAGAATCAAGCTTGTGGTAGACGACCCGGACAAGCCCTATGTGGAGCCGGACACCACTACGATTGACACTGGCAAGACAGATATTGCAGGCAGTATCGCGCGCGACCTCAATTTTGCAGGCAAGGTCGTCCGCACGGAATACTTCAGCGTAAACGGCCAGATGCTCAAGGCCAGACCGCGCGAACAAGGTGTATATATCCGAAAGGAAATTCTGGATAATGGGATGTCGAGAATTTCAAAGATTAGCATAAGGTAAAAAAGCATAATGATTTGCCCCAAATGCAAGCGAAAATACGAAGACGACATGCCCAAGTGCCTCTGGTGCGATGCACCGAACCCGAACTACGGGAAAGAAGAAATCCCGGAACAGGATACTGCCCCCGTAGTGGCAACATCCGCAGCGCCAATCAAAAAGGCAACCGAAAAACAAGTTGAAAAGCCGTCAAGACCGCATTCCCATCACAAGTCAAAGGAGCCCGGCCTTAAAATATTCTGGTTAGCACTCCTCATCGGTTTTACCGGTGCTCACTGTTCTAGCAGCGGCCGAAACCTTCGCGGTGCACTTTACCTGATTTTCGGTGGACTGACATACAGAATCATTTACCTCATCCTTCGGAATAATGGACTCACGATCCCAGCCGCGGTATGTGCAATCGCTTTTGTCGGCTACGCATTCATTGTATTCCTTTTCCTGAAGGATGTGTGGAAAATCTCGCTCGGCAAGTACAGGAACAGAAAGACCGGCAAAAAATACGAGTCGAAATCGTGGATGCACGCATTGGCCCTCATTTTCACAATTATCCACGCTGTAATGCTGAATTTCGACGGATATTCTACCTACGAGATTGTATGGAACAGTGGTGAACGGGTTACCGCCAAGATGGAACTGGCTGTCGAAGACTACATGCTGGCCCAAAAGAACTATTTTGAGCAGACCGGCAAAATCGGCGACGTAAAGGAGATCCGCTACATGAGCGGATCCGTCAAATGGAACGGACAATTCCTATACAGAATGGACGGGAATGGTCTTAGAGTCAAATACATGACAAGTTACCATTGCCCGTACAAAACCGAATGGCGGATTCACCCTGTCCTCCACAATGGCGCCCTCGATTGGGAAATTACACTCCCCGAAGACAGCCGGTGCAACGAATTTGCGCACCAACTCGTGAGCCTCAAGGAATCCCTGAGCAACGTGCCCAAGGAATCAGAGCCCGCCGCAAGCACGCCCGAGCTTGATAAAGGCGTTGACGGGGTCGGCGTAGTTCCAGATACCACCCAGCACGGAGATTCCCTGTAAAGGGAGTTTCTTGATATCGTCCAGGTTCTCGTGATCGATGCCCCCGAAGGCGATGACCTGCGGGGGTATGTTTATTTCGGGCATTTTGCGGGTCGTATCTTGCGCGGAACCTTGACGTTCATCGCAGGCCGTGTCGTGCGCGGCGAGTTTATCCGCAATGCACGCGATGCCGAGTATTTCGACCGGCTCGTAGATGGACTGCGGTTGGAAAACGGGCCCGACAAGCGCTCCCGCCACCCATTCCGGCAGAGAATTGAGTTGCTCCAGATTGCGACAGACCGCAATGCAGTTCACGCGCTTCCATCGTTCCGGGACATCTTGCGCAAGGAGGGCGGCATCGCACACGCATCCGCGCACTTCCAGGCGCTCCGCCATATCGGGTGTACCGCGCACCCAGATGCGGTCGCGGAATTCCATCGGGAGGGCCATGAGCCAGCGTTCATACTGCGCTTCGGTCGCATACCGTATTGCACCGCCAGCCAAGTCCTGTGCGGACCCCGGCACGCGCTTCTGGAGAATGAGCCTCGTGAGCCCGCGCTTGAACATCTCCTCGATGTCGTCGAACTCGGAGCTAAAATCGTCGAGGCATGTCGAAAGCCAAAGCCGCATGACACGAATATAGTTTTTTGCCCGCAACGGAAACGCACCGGAGATGCGCGCGAGCATTGAGATTTATTATATTCTGCGCATGGCCGATATGAACGACAAAAATATTCAGGACAAGAATGCGCCAGACGCAGCCAGCGCATGTCCGCAGGACAGTAATGCGCCGGGCAACAACGCGCCGGATTTCGCGAAACTCGCCGATGCCGCCTCGCCCGAAGGGAGCAGCATCAACAGCGAGGATTACTGGTTCCTGAAACTGAACGGGAATTGCTGACCGCATAGATGAAACAGCCCGCAGAACATAAACAGGAAAAAGAACGCTGCGTTCTCGTAGGGATATGCACCCCGAAGACACGCCCGTGGCTTGTATCTGAACAGGTAGCGGAACTCGGGCGCCTCGCGGAAACTGCGGGCGCAGTCGTTACCCGCAATTTTATCCAGCGCGTGCAGAATTTTAGCCCGGCCACCCTCATTGGCGAAGGCAAGGTGAACGAGGTCAAGCGCGCCCTCGAAGAAGACAACGCGAAGATGGTCGTATTTGACGACGACCTCTCCGGCTCGCAGGTCCGTAACCTGGAACAGCGCCTGCCCGGAATAAAAGTGCTCGACCGTACGGGGCTCATTCTTGATATTTTTGCAAAGCATGCCATAACCGCAGAAAGCCGCCTGATGGTGGAAGTCGCGCAGTTGCAGTACATGATGCCGCGGCTCACCGGTGCGTGGACGCACCTATGCCGCCAGCACAACGGCGGCATCGGCACCAAGGGGCCGGGTGAGACGCAGCTGGAAACAGACCGCCGCATGATCCGCAAGCGCATCCAGGAACTCAAGAAGAAACTCGAAAAAATCGAGGATGCCCGCGAGAGCCAGGCCGAAAACAGGAACGACATTTTTCACGTGGGTATCGTCGGCTACACGAACGCCGGAAAATCGACCCTCACGAACCGCCTCACCGGCGCTGACGTCTATGTAGAAGACAAGCTGTTCGCGACCCTCGACAGCACCACGCGCAAACTTTACCTGGATGGCGAGAACATCATCCTCAGCGATACTGTCGGGTTTATCCGCAAGCTCCCCCACAACCTCATCGAGACCTTCAAGAGCACCCTCGGGGTGGCAGCGCATGCCGACTGCATTCTGGAAGTCGTAGACGGGAGTGCGCCGGATTACCTAGAACACCTGGAAGTGACGCACAAGACGCTCGAAGGCATCATCAGCAAAGACACTCCGCGCATCCGCGTGTTCAACAAGGCCGAAATCTGCGACGAGGCCCGCCGCACCGAGCTCTTGCAGAACTACCCCGATGCCATCCAGGTAAGCGCCCGCGAAAACATCGGCATGGAGCGTCTGCGCGACGCATTCAAGACGCAGCTTGCCGCCTGGAAAAAGAAGCGCGAAGCACATGAAGCAGCCGAAAAGAAAAGGGCAGAAATGCCGTGGCCACCGGAGGGATGATTCACTCCGTTCAGAATGACGAACAACTAATGACCATTGACTATTGACCAAGAACTAATAATCCATGAACAAGGAAGAACTGAAAGAGAAATACGGGAAGAAGCGCGTACCGCACGAATGGCGCAAGACGGACTGGTTTACCACGCTCGTCGTGACATTTTTCGGCTCGGGAATGAGCCCGAAGGCTCCCGGCACCATGGGCAGCCTTGCCGCAGCGGTTGTGGCCTACCCCATGGCCCTTGTCATTTTGCTCCTAAGCGATCCGTCCTGGTCAAGGACTACCGAATGGTCAATTCCTTGTTTTAGCTTTTATTGGGATGGATTTTTTATAGAACCATTTTTTATCAACGCCGCCCTATTCGTCTTTTTTGCGGCAATCCCATTCGTGAAGAAAGCGATGAAAGATACCGGCACCGAAGACCCCGGCTGGATTGTCATCGACGAAGTCTGCGGGATTTTTATGGCGCTCGCCTTTGTCCCATTAGAATTCATTATCGCGCAACCTTGGATTCTTGCAGTCGCATTCGGACTGTTCCGATTCTTCGACATTTTAAAACCGCTCGGCATCCATAAAATGGAAAAACTCCCCGGCGCTTGGGGAGTCATGGCCGATGATTTGCTCGGCGGACTTTATGCAGGGATCGTTATAGCCATTGGGTTTATCATCGCTATAAAATAGCGATGCCTGCATGGCAAAGAAATGGATTCTCAGCCGACAACGGCACTCTCGGCTAGTAATCCTTGAGGCAGCGCACGGAATACATGTTGCTGCTCACGTCGAATTCCATCCTGAAATCTCCGGGAGGCTCAAGATGCCAGCCGTAAGCATCGCCATCTTCGGTCGTGGAACTCCAGAAATGCGCTGAAGTTCCCAGTTCCACAAATTCGTCGGTCGCCTTGCCCGCAGGTACCACGTCGAACCCGTAACGGTCGCTGCCATCCCACTTGTCGCGGGACTTTAAACTCATCCAGGCAGCTTCCTTGCCGTCGCTATCCTCGATAAACGTGCGGAAGCGTTTCCATTCGTCGTTCTCGGGCAGGTGCCATCCCGAAGGGCATGCTTTATTTGCCATCTCGAAATTGTATAAACGCCCGTACTTCGCGCAGTTCTCGTTCTTGTTGTCGTAGCAGGCGCTCCCCTTCACGTTGTACGCGAGGTTTTCCGCCATCCATACGCGGCTCCCGATAACAACCGTCCTGTACGTCTTGCCGTCGCGATTATCGCGGAACGTGCCCGTCTGCGGCAGGGCTAGTGCGAATGTCGCTCCAAGCAAAAGCGAAACGCTGGCTATTTTAGTGAAGCTTTTCACACGAACCTCCTAGAACTTTATCGGGTAAAGCAAGTACCAGTGGAATTCCGGGTAAACTTGTATGGTAGGGGCCGGCAACTTGAAGTAATTCAAGTACTTGATAAGCGTGCGGGCCAAGCGGCTCTGCGGGCGGAATGCTTCCAAGTCGTAGTCTAAAGCAAGGTAGACTTCACGGTGCCGATTTTTCGCATGGTAATCCATGGTTTCTTCATTGACACTTATACCTGCCGCAAAAGCAAGCCAGCTTGGGTAATACTTGCGAGCGCCAGCAGGCAGCATTCGGTAGGGTTTAAATGATGCCCAAAAAGTCTGGTTCACGTAATCGTCGGTAAATACGGCATCACCCACATGACCATCATTCTTATCATAATAGGCATCAGAGTTTATCCAATAACTCCACTTAAGGTCCACGTACTTAAACACCGGCACATAACGCTCTGCCATAGGCAAAAAACCACCCAAAGTTCCAGAAAGTACGTCAAAAACACTGAATCCCCATCTAGGCGAATAACCATCCTTGACATCAATCGCAATATGCGTAGTCATCGCGGAGAGCCCCGCAAACAAGTAAGACTGGAACTCAGAAAGCCCTGCCCAACGATAACCTTCGTAGAATGTTTCACCAAGAATCACACCTGCAGCAAAATGTCCAAGTTTGTCCAAGTTTAACGAATATTCGAAATCATTTTCGAAATGAAAATGGCTTCTTTCATCGTCCCACCATCCCTTGGAAAACACAAATATGTACGCAGCCCCAAAAGAAGAAAGCGTCAACGCGCCAAGTCCACCGACCTTCCACCAGGAAATTTCGGACTTGATATCGACGGAATCCTCGCTGCGATAATCCCATGTGGAATCGCGCCAAGTAGGCGGATCATAAGGGGCCGCCTGCGTGGACTGCACAAGGCAAACCAGCGCAAAAACGAAAACAGCAAAGTATTTCGGAAACGATAATCTCACGCATCTAAAGATAGAAAAAGAAAACCCCGTCAAATCCTATCGCTACTGCGTAACTACAGGATGACGGGGGTTCAAGGCAGGTCACGTTAGCCACCAATCAACGACTAATGACTAATAACCAATGACTAACAACCAATTAGTCGCGGGCCAACAGAAGCACGCTGTTCTGGCCACCGAAGCCGAATCCGTCGGACAGGGCGTACTTGAAGTTGTGACTCGTGTTCTTGTTCGCGCAAACATCGAGATGGATGCGTTCATCCTTGTTGAACACGTTCGTCGTAGCGTGAATCATCTGGTTCTGCAGAGACTTCACCGTGATGATGGCCTCAAGGGCACCGGCAGCGCCGAGAGCGTGTCCGATCATGCACTTGGAGGAGTTGATCTTCAGGGAGTCCGATGCACCGAACACCTTCTCGAGGGCGGAGCATTCAGCCACATCGCCGAGCGGGGTCGACGTACCATGAGTATTCACGTAGCCCACTTCCTTCGGGGAAATGCCGGCATCGCGGAGCGCCATCTCGATAGCGAGACGCACGCCTTCGCCGTCTTCGCGCGGGGCGGACATGTGGTGCGCATCGGCGCTCATGCCGACAGCAGCAACGCGGGCAAGGATGTTCGCGCCGCGCTTCTTGGCGTGAGAAAGGCTTTCGAGCACGAGAATGCCGGAACCTTCGCCCATCACGAAGCCGTCGCGGTCCTTGTCGAACGGGCGGGAAGCAGTGGCCGGGTCATCGTTGCGCTTGGAGAGGGCGTGCATGTTGGTAAAGCCAGCGAGGGCGAGCGGGTTCACCGTCTCGTCGGTACCGCCAGCAAGCATGATGTCGGCGCGACCCAGGCGGATAGCGTCAAAGGCCGCTGCGATAGAATGGTTCGATGTCGCGCAGGCGGAAACCACCGCAAAGCAGGGGCCCATCCAGCCGGTGCGGTTGGAAACTTCGCCCGCAGGCATGTTCGTAATGGACATCGGGATAAAGAACGGAGAAACGCGGGTCGGACCACGGGTACCCCAGGTAACCGCGTTGTCAGTGTAAGTGTTCATACCGCCAATACCTGCACCGATAATCACGCCGGAACGAGACGGGTCTTCGGCCTTCGGGTCAACACCGGCATTCTTCAATGCCTGGAAGGCAGAATAGACTGCGTACTGGATGCACTTCGAGAACCTGGACTGGTCTCTGGTGCTAAAGAACTCGGAACCGTCAAATTCCTTGACCGCAGCCGCAATCTGGACCGGCAGTGCAGAAACGTCGAACCTATCAATCTTGGCGACGCCGGACTTGCCCTGCAAAAGGTTGTCCCAGAGGATGTCGGGGGAATTTCCAAGGGCCGAAACACAGCCCATACCGGTAATTACTACTTCTTCCATAGTGTATTCCTGTGTGTAACAAATTAACGAGCCGAATATAGCAAATATTTTTCTTACAATAAAGTGTTTTATTTCTCATTGGCATCGTTGTTTGACGAAGCGTAAAAATAGGCAGACAAAAGGTCTAAAATTATTTTGACAATTTTACACTTCGGTACAAAAAACTAAATTTACAACGATATGGCAAAAAAGAAAAGTTCTAGAAACCTGGTCTGGATGGATTTGGAAATGTCCGGGCTCGACCCCGAAAAGGACGTTATCCTGGAGATTGCCACCATCGTTACCGATGCGGAACTCAACATCCTAGCCGAAGGGCCCGTCATTGCCATTCACCAGAACGAGAACGTCTTTGAATCTATGGACGAATGGAATACCAAGCACCATACGGCGAGCGGTCTTGTAGAACGCTGCAGGCATTCGCAATACTCCACCGCCGACGCCGAAAAGGTGACGCTCGACTTTATCAAGCCTTTTACCGAAAAGGCAAAAAACGTACTGTGTGGCAATTCCATCACGCAGGACAGGCGTTTCTTGTACAAGTACATGCCCGAAATATCGAACTGGCTTTGCTACAGGAATATAGACGTAAGTTCCATCAAAGAACTCTCATTCCGCTGGTATCCAAAACTTGATGAATTCCAGAAGGAAAAGCGCCACGAGGCCCTGAACGACATCCGCGAGAGCATCGCCGAACTCGCCTACTACCGTAAGACCATTTTTAAGTAAATCGATGAAATATTACTACGACCCCCAGAATCGACTCCCCTACAAGAAGAGATTACGTAACCGTTGCATCGCTATTGCCATTTTTGTTGCAGCCTGCGCCCTGATTGGCTCGTGCATATTCAAGAGCGGCGAACGGGCGGCGCAACCGAAAGGATTCGTCGTAAACGGCAATGATCCTACGGCAACATCCAAAGAATGGATCAAGGATACACTCCGTGTGGATTCTTCCATCATCGATTCGCTCAAGGAAGCGCACCGAGCAATCAAGGTGAAGGATCCATTAACCGAGTCCGCAGCAAAGAACCTTTTTTTCGGCGAAGCCAAGGCATCAACGGAAGCCGCCACGAAAGAATCCGAGAGAAATGAAAACCTCGAGAACACGCAGGCAGCCGTAACCGCTGCGGTCACCCCGGAAAATCCCCCCGAGGTAGAAATTGTTGATTCCGTGCATATCAAGAACCAGAAGGACGTGTTCCTCGCCGAGAAAATCGACAACATGCTCAGGCGTTTCAAGCCCATGCACAGCGCGATTCTTGTGGTGGAACCGAACAGCAACGAAATCATTGCCTGGGGCGAAACCAAGGATTACAAGGTGCAGAATGCGCCGGACTACATCTCGCGCAACACCTTCCCCGCCGCATCGCTTGCAAAGACCGTCACGATTGCAGCCGCGATGGAAAGCAACCGCTATTCGCTCAATTCCCCGATACCCGACAGGGGCGCTCACCACACGCTGTACAAGAACCAGTTGCGCGTGCCCGAGAACTATGCGGGCCCGACCATTGAACTGCAGGACGCCTATGCGAAATCCGCAAACCCGCCGCTCGGCATCATCGGCCTGAACGTCGGGGCAAAGCGCCTGCGCGACGCGGCAAAGATGCTCGGCTACAACACGAACTTCCCCGGCGGCCTCCCCGGGCGCTCGAACTATGCACCTCCCGATTCCGGATACGGGCTTGCCGAAGTGAGCTGCGGGTTTATCCAGTCGACAACCCTCTCTCCCCTCCTAGCGGCAGCGCAGGTGCGTTCCATACTCGCCAAGAAACCTCTCGAAATCCCGTGGGCGAAAGACCTCGAAGGCATCGCCCCCAAGCAGCGCATCGCTCTCGACGTGGGTAAGTTCAGCGAGAACACCTACTACGGGCTACGGGCCGCCATGCTACGTTCCGTCACGAACGGAACCGCAAGGAAGCACTTATCGACCAAGAATATGGCCCGCAAGAATTTCAACGCCCTGAACATCGGCGGCAAGACTGGTTCGCTCGACGGGAACGACCCGAACGGACGATACGAATGGTTTATGGGATTTGCACAGTCGAAGGATGACCCCAAGAAGGCGATTATTGTAGTCATCATGCAGGTGCACGACTTGCAGGGCTACCGCTCGCAGCCTGCATGCCAGGTGGCGGCGATGATAATGAACTACTGGGCTCACCAGAAATTATGGCAGACAAACTAAAAGCGAGGACAAAATGGAACCTTCCTGGTGGAACCTTATACCGACCTACTTTGACGGAATCGCATTTACAATTCCCCTCATGAACTTCCCGGTCCACTGGTACGGCGTGATGTACATTTTCGCGTTCGTCACCGCATACTTCACCATGTGGAAAATCAACTCGAAGGAAAATCTCGGGTACACCAAGGAGCAGTTCGACAACCTGTTCATGTGGGCCATCGCGGGCATCCTCATCGGTGCGCGACTCGGGTACGTTTTCTTCTACAAACCGGGCTATTACCTCGCAAACCCGCTCGAAATAATCATTCCCCTCACCCACGACGCACTCGGGTGGCACTTTACGGGCATTGCAGGCATGAGCTACCATGGCGGCATGATTCTCGGCACCATCTTTGCGATTATCGGAATGAAACGCAACAAGATGGACGTGTGGAAAACGCTCAACCTGAGTTTCCTTGCTGCCCCGCTCGCCTATACCTGGGGACGATGGGGCAACTTCATCAACGGAGAACTTTTTGGCGAGGTGACCACAAGCCCCATCGGCATGTTCTTCCCGCTTGCCCACGACAGCCCCATCACGAACCCGATTCTGCACCATCCGAGCCAGCTCTACGAAATGTGCTTCGAGGGAATCATCCTGTTTGCGGTTCTCTATAACCTGAGACGCATTCCGCTATTGCGTGACAAAATGCCCTGCCTCTACCTGATGGGCTACGGCATATTCCGCTTCTTTATCGAATTCTTCCGCAGGCCCGATGCCCACCTGGGGCGCATCGACCTGTTCGGCATGAGCCGCGGGCAGACGCTCTGCAGCCTCATGATTATCACAGGCCTTGTGTGGCTGATTGTGCTGATTTACCGCCAGAAAAAGGCCGTTAAAAACGGCTAGTCCTGGATGCAACGGACCACATCAGTAAACCTAGCAACTCACCGCAAGGTTTGAAACCGCGAGCGCGGGCACCTTTATACCTGAAAACTTGTCGTAGTATTCGCTCCCGACGGCGACAACGTTCTGGATTATATCGAAGAAATTTCCGGAAAGCGTCACGCCATCAACCGGATGCTGGATTACCCCGTTTTCGCACCAGAACCCGTGTGCCCCGATGCTCAGTTCGCCCGAAACAGCATTGCAGCCGGAATTGCCCTCCAGGCGAACAACCAGCAGGCATTTCGGGAATAACTTCAGGAGATCCGCCGTGGTCTTGTCACCCGCAGGCACGTACATGTTCCAGAACGCTGTACCCATCTTCGAACCGAAACCGCGGGCAGCGCTACCTGTTGTACTGCAGCCATCTTTCGCGGCTGTTTCCAGATTGTAGAGAGCCTCGTTAAAGACACCGTCCTTTATAACCTCAACGCGACGCGTGAGAGAGCCTTCGGAATCGAAATAGACCTTGTTGCAGAAATTCTTGGAATTCGGGTCGCTCCAGAGAGAGAACTTTTCGGACGCAATCTTTTCGCCCAGCTTACCCGCAAGGCGGGACATGCCCTTCTGCATGGATTCTGCGATAAACGGCGACCCGTACATTCCAACAAATCGGCCGGCAATGCGTTCCGAGAAAACCACAGGAATTTTTCCGCCTTCAATTCTCTTCGCGCCAAAAAGTTCAGTGGCGTATGTAGCAGCCTTGTCCGCGATTTCTTTCATTGAAATTTCATTCCAGTCGCGACGGCTCTTTACGCAATTACCTAACTTACTGACTCCATCGCGTACTGCGACCGCACCCGCACCGACAGAAACGGAATTGTCCTTGTCGGTGTAAAAAAGCCCGTTACTGTTCGCCACGATAGAGATTTCACGGTTCAGGTCGGCACCGAGGTACGGAATGTTCTTGATGTCGGCGGAACGTGCGAATGTTTCCTTTTCGAGTTCTATGCAGAAATCCTTGAGCTCCGCAAGTGAAAGCGAGTCAAGAGCGGGATTGTAATTCGGGCTATCATCAGGAATCTGCGCGGGCTTCGGAAGCTCGATATTTACAGGCTCCGTCCACTGCGTGTGGCAAACAGCATCCTTGATGGTCTGTGCAATCGCATCCCTGGTAAGGCGCTCGGTGTGCGCATACCCTGGATGTCCGTCCTTGATGACGCGGATACCAAGCCCTACAGAATCGGAAATCTCAGTATTCTGCACCTGCCCCTGGAAAACGGAGATACCCTCGGAATGGGAATTCGAGGCGATAATGTCGAACTGTTCCGCCTCGCCCTTCGCGAGGTCACACATACAAGAAACTGCGTCAGTAATATTCATAGTTTGCCAATGGTCATTAGTTATTGGTCAATATTTTTTTTGCTTTACTGGCAAGCATTCGCCAGTAGGCGGCGGGGCTCCCCGTCACGGACTCGAGCGATTCAGCGAGTTCTCGGGTAATCTCGACGGTCCCTGCAATCAAGCCCTCGAGCGTTTCCATCGGCACCCCGATACGGCGCGCGAATTCGGCCTTGTCCATCTTGAGCCACTCGATACCTTCCAGAATTGCCTGCCCCGGAGTGGGGGTTCCATGCCTAGCCATTAGAAATCAACCTCCTTCCAGCCTTCCGCACCAAAGCGGAGGTCGCGTTCCACGAATTCCCAGATTAAAAGTTTCTTGCCCTTGAGCACGCCTGCCTTGCGGGCGAGCTTTTCACGAACCAATGTGGATGCACCGCCGTCGCTCACGATGCTTGCGACAGGCCTTCCCATTTCCTTCGCGAAGTGCGCAATCCATCCGGCGTTCACAGGCGAGTCGGTCTGGTAGATGCGGCTGAAACTATCTCCGAGAATCAAAATTTGAGACTTACGGAAATCGTCTTTGAAGGGAGTACGCGTTGTGTCGTAATAAAGCGTATCGTCTCCCTCGCATGGATGCATCCTAACATGATAGCATGAATCAAACGCACTTCCCTTAGGACAACTTTTTGTCAAAGCACGCACACAGGCTGCATCATCTTCATCACAGGGATGCTCCTTTGCCAAAAAGCAAGGATCGTCAAATTCGAAGGCTCCTGGACATTCTTTCATCAGAGAATCCCGGCAGTTAGCATAGCTCTGGGCTATACCAATTCTTTCTATGATATTCTGTTGCGACACAACATGCCCCACCACCTGCTGCACCTTGAACACGTTGAACTTGTTGAGTCCGCTCATCTCGCCGATGTCGCCCATGCGGTCGGCCACAGAATCAGATGCAACATATTCCATAGATGGCTCACCGATATCCACGATGCCTGCATCAGCCATTTCACGAACCTTCTTCGCGATTTCCCCCGCAGCAAGTTCTGCCCCGCGCGGAGTCCAGTGCGTATCGTCGTTCAGGTAGAGCGGTCCAAGTTTTGCATCGTCAGCCTTCGCGGCAAAGAGTGGCGTGTACAAATCCACCGTATGGAGCCCGAGGCGAGCAAGCGAATCGAGAATCGCCTTGCCGTGACCTGCGGCAGTCACGCCCCGAGATATGTCCGCGCCGTTAATGCCTGCGACCGGAGATGCGCCAGTCAGCCTTTCGGGATAGATGCTCGGCTTGCCCGGAGTAACCACCACCAGGAGTTCCACGCCCTTCGCCTTCAGCTGGTCGCGGAACCGGAGAATCGCCTGCACCGGGTTATCGAGTTTCGCACTGCGCTCATCCAGCGGGGACGGTTGCACCAGGAATTCCACATCCTGCCGGTAGAAGAGCCAGCGGCCCTCGCCCGCACCGAGAACCACCTTCTCGCCCGGGTCATTGAAGATGTTCCATACCGCGAGCTGGTAACGCGGGCGCACTGCAAGCACCAGCGCATTCTCGTCTTCCACCTTCTTCTCGAAAGCCCGCAGGTAGCGGCTCGTCCATACGCCGTAATGCTTGATGCCCGAAATTGCCCGCACAACCGAGAAATGCCCGAACTCGCCCACCACCGCCTTGAGTGTTGAATCGACGACCTTGAAACTTTCGGGCTCGTCCTCGAGACTCGCAAGCAACGTGTCCGCCTGCTTGAGCAGCTTGTAGCACGCCTCCGCAGTATCGAGCGACGCATACGCATTGACGGTCAGCGCGACCGCCTCCAAGTCGGAAAGGGCCCCAATTACAGGTTCCAGCGCATCCACAGTCTCCGCGCCACCCGCAATGGCTTCGCGCGCACTGCGCCAAGCGCTATCCAGGCGCATCGCCCCCGCAGTCATTTTTGATTCCCGCACGAATGGGGTATAGACAATGTCCTTAAAGATGTCGAAGGAAACAAACCGTTTATCGCCACGCAGGTCCACGACGGCCTGCACCGTAAACGGAAGCAGGAGCAAGATCCCGAACAGGACAACAATTGCAACGTACTTTTTATTCACGATGTAAAGTTACAAAAATGCAAAGGAGATCCCCGACCAAGTCGGGGATGACGTAGCAAAAAAGAAACGCTGGCGGAGTAATCCGCCAGCGTAATACCCGGTCCGCGACTCGAACGCGGAGCTCATCCTTAGGAGGGACGCGTTTTATCCTGTTAAACTAACCAGGCATGCAACCTTCAGGCCTTGCGGTCTTTCAAGTTCGCGACAAATATAACTAAAAGCGCCCGTTTTGTCATCGGGGCGAAAGTCCGCCTAGTAAGCGTGGTCGCAGTCCACGTTCTCCTTGCCCTTGATGCCGTTCGCGCATTCAATCAGGCCCTGGAGTTCGCCGTTACGGAACGTACCCCAGCTCTTCTTGTCCTGCTTCTCAGTCAAGCAGACCTTGTTCGTGGTCGTGGAATCAATACCTTCCTGCCCGTTCACCGGAATCCAGTCGTAGCAGGTTTCCTTCACGGTAAACGTCATGTACTTGCCGTCGAGCTTGCCGTCGCGGTAGTTACCGAAGGAATACCCGAGGTCGTTCGGGCCATTGAGTTTGCCCTTCTTGTAGTCAATCGTGACCTTGTCCTTCGGCTTGTTCTTCTCGCGCTCTTCCTTCATCTTCTGGAAAGCTTCCAGGGCCTCTTCCTTGTCCTTCTTCTTCTTGATCTTGGAGATGCGCTTCATTTCCTTCTTGTCGGCAGCCTCAATCGCCTTCACGTCTTCGACAAACGGGTAGTGCACCACCACGCGTCCGTGAATCTCGTTGTTCCAGTACGGGATTTCGGCCATAAGGAATCCCTTGTGCGAGAACATGTTCACCATGCCGTGGACAGCGCCCTTCCTGTAAGGCACTTCCAGGTGCAAGAAGTAGTACTTCTCGAGTTTCTTCTTCAGTTTCTTGTCGGTTACCGCAATGTTGTCCATCGCGCTATAACGGTAGAACTTGGCCGTGCCGTTCTTTACGCCGTGCACGTAATCGACTGTGTAGAGCACCTTGCCAAAGTCCTTGCCCTGGCGAACCGGAAGCGTAAGGTCGTTGCCGAAGCCGGTTTCTCGGCCGTGGAACTTACCTTCCCCATCGACATTCATGATATTCTCGACATAGCCGTTCACGAGAAAGCCCGTCCACGTATTGCCGTCCTTGCAACGCACGTCGCTGTAGTCGGGGAAACTACCGATGGACTCGGGCAAAAGCTTCTCGGGCAAGCCGGAAATGCTGAACACGCCCTTCTTGTCCCAGTCGAGAAAGCGTTCCGTACCCGGACGTTCATGATACTGGAAGAAGCAGAGAACGCTGTCGGCTTTTGCCTTGTGGTCCTGGAAATACTTGCCGAAATCGGTCAGGTTGGAATCGTCGTCCTTCTTGGAAGGCTTTTTCTTGGAATCGGGGAAAGTCTGCGCGATGGCGTCATGTACCTTGCCGGAATCCGCAAAGGCGGAAAGCGTAAACCCGCTATTGTTCAGGTGGTCGACGCACAGGTCAAGGCTCTTCTGGTAGGTTTCGCTTGTGTCACTGCAGTCCTTGGCACGGCACGGGAGAATCTCGTACTGCGGCAAATCCCAGACCTTGTTCACCTTCGTGAGGATTTCGCCTTCCTGCCAGTCCACGCCTTCAGTTTCTTCCACATTGAAGCATCCGCAAATCCAGCCGTCACCGTAGGTCTTGATACCCAGGCGCGAGATTTCGGAGGCATCTACGTGGGCAACGTTTTCCATCCAGCAATCGAAATACTTCGGCGAGAGTTCCTGCGCAGAAGCAAGAACGGATAACACCGAAACAGTAGCAAAAACAGTTTTAAACAGGCGTATTCTCATTTTTCATTTCCCTATACGCCTTAAATATAGACAACTTTTCAAAAAAAAGAGTGCGAATGGCCGATTCGAACGAATTAACCGCCCGAGAGTTTGACGGTATAGCCCTTCTTTTCGAGTTCTGTTTTCAAAATATTACGTTTGTCGCCCTGGATTTCGATATTGAAATCCTTTACGGAGCCACCCACCCCGCACTTCTGCTTGAGCGTGCGGGCCAAGTCCTTCAGTTCATCCTCGTCGAGCGGGATTCCCGTAACGACGCTCGCCATCTTGCCGCCACCGAGGCGCTTCAACTGGATGCGCACGACTCCGTCACCCTGGGGGCGTTCCGCCTTGGGCTTTTCTTCCTTGACACGGCCAACCCCGGTCGCAAAAACAAGCGTAGAACGATCTTCGATAAACATTACTCGCCCTCCTTCGGCTCATCATCCTTGCCATCCTTTATAATCGGGTGCTCCATAGGCACGTTGCGCGGGTCCGGCTTATTGAACACGAGCGCGCAAACGACAATGACTGCGATGTAGAAAAGCACTGCGGCAAGGAGCGCAAGCAAATCGCCCGACAAGGCCTGCACCTTCACGAAAATGAGGATGCTACAGGGCATGGCGAGCAAACACAAAATACCCGGTAGAGATTTTTTCATACCGGGAAATATAGTTTTATCTGAGATCGACCATCTCGCTCTTGCCGTCGACGGTTACCTTGTACTTGCCGGGGTAACCGCGGAACTTCACGACGCCGTTCTCGTCTGCCTTGAACGTGCCGTTGGTGGTCCACACCTTGTGCCACAGGTCGTAGATGAGCTTGGCGGCAGGCTTCTCGCGGCCGTCCATGGCTACGATACCGCCGTTCTTGACCCAGTGGCGGCCATCCCAGAATCCCCACAGCACAATACCTTCCACGGCTGGGTGGCTGAAGGCGATGCGCAGGACCATCTCGTAGCGGCGGGCCTGTTCGTCTTCGCCGAAGTACATGCCCTTCTGCCAGTCGCCAAAGTCTAGTTCGGTAATCTTGATGGGGAGCCCGAGGGAGCCGAGCCTGTCGAGGCGCTTCTTGATGAAGTTCGGGTTCAGCTGGCGGTCACCGAAGTGGCACTGCACGCCGATGCCGTGTACGGGCACCTTGCGGTCGAGCATTCCCTTCACGATGTCGTAGAGGCGCTCGGTTTCACCAGCGGCCACCACGTTGTACTCATTGATAAACAGGCGTGCATCCGGGTCGGCACGGTGAGCCCACACATGGGCGCTATCCAGCAGGTCCCAACCGCACTTGTTGAAGATAAACGGCTCGTGGAAGGCTTCGTTCCACACGTCGTATTCCTTGATGCGGCCCTTGTATTCCTTCACGTCGCGGGTGATGCGGTCCTTGATCTTGTTCGAGATGTCCTTGCAACTGCCCTGGTTGCTGAAATGCTTGTCGAAGCCGTAGCCCTGGTGACCCCACACGAGCGTATGGGCGCGGAAGCCCCACTTGTAGTCGTTCACGTAGTCCAGGTACTGCTTGAACTCGTCGCGACGGATCTTGCCCTTCTTGGGTTCGTATTCCGGCCACTTGAACTGGTTCTCGGGCACGCCGTACCAGAAGTACTTGTTGGCGGTCTTCCTATACCAGGTCTCCACGCTGTCCTTGCTCGGGTATAGCGCGAGAGCCGTACCGAAGGGGAAAGCGTGGCGCATGAGTTCCACCTTCACCTGCGCACCGGGGGCCGCCTTCACGGTCAGTTCCTTTTTGCGGAGGCTG
The DNA here is from genome assembly GCF_900143055.1 of Fibrobacter sp. UWR3. Classification (NCBI taxonomy): domain Bacteria; kingdom Pseudomonadati; phylum Fibrobacterota; class Fibrobacteria; order Fibrobacterales; family Fibrobacteraceae; genus Fibrobacter; species Fibrobacter sp. UWR3. Next base: position 45,846 of record NZ_FRCW01000005.1, read on the forward strand.
TCGATGCGGGCGGCGGAATTGTTGTACCAGGTCATGTCGTCAAGGCCTTCCACCTTCTCGATTTCCACGTCGTCCATCTGCATCCAGCCCTTCGCGAGGCCCACATGGAACGTGACGTTGTTGAGGCCGTAGCCCTTCTGATCGGCAAGGAAGGTCATGGAATAGGTTTTCCATTCATTGGTGAGCATGAAGGACGCGCTTTCCTTCTGGCGCCAGTCGGGAGCGCCTCCCTGCACGATGGCGTTGATAGGCATGTTGCCCTTCGCCTTGAACGTAAGCGTATAGTATGCGGAATCGGCGAGCCACTTGGGGGGCTGCAGCTGCAGGCCCCAACTGGGGTTCGGAAGTTCTTTCACCGTAACCTTCACGCCCTCGGAGCCATCCACACCGAGGCCCATCTGACCGAGCTGCAGGTCCACCTTCGCCGGGCCATCCGGATTGTTCCACAGGTACCAGCCGCCGTCGCCATACGACATGTCGCCGTTCGTGAGCACGTTCTGCGCAAGCGCCGGAGCGGCAAGCAGGGCAGCGGTAAGGGCAAGCGTGGATTTCGCATTCAAAAAATTCATAAGGACCTCATATTCACCAAAATGTTTCGCCTAGAATATAATAATGGCTAGGCATCATCTCCCCTATAAAATGCCTTTTTTCGGTTACAGTAAGGAACAATATTGTCCACAGAAATGCCAAAGTGTATCAAGTGTATTTAATCTACAAATGGATTCCCTTTCCGTATCTAGGCATTTTTTCTTTCGCCTTTCGTCTATCGTCTTTCGTCTTTAATCTATCTTTCCCTATATGCACTACACACCCTACCGCGATTTGCTCCTCAAACTATTCCCGAACTACCTCAAGGTGCGCAAGCTCCCGCTGAACGGCGGCATGAGTTGCCCGAACCTCGACGGCACCAAGGGTTTCTCGGGATGCAGCTACTGCAACAACCGCAGCTTTAGCCCGGTGTTCGACCAGGCGAAGGTCAGCATCCAAGAGCAGCTCGATAAGTTCGTGCCGAGGCTCCGCGAAAAGTACCCGAATGCGGGCATCCTCGCCTACCTGCAGCCGTACACGAACACGCACGCCCCGCTCGAGCACCTGAAAGGGATAATCGACCCGATTATCAAGCACAAGGAAATTGCGGGGCTCGCGATAGGGACGCGCCCGGACTGCCTTGAAGACGAGAAGATCGAATACCTCGCGGAACTGAACCGCAAGAAGCCGATTATCGTGGAAATCGGGCTCCAGACGGCAAACGACCTGACGCTTGCGGCAATAAACCGCAGGCATACACTCGCAGAATTCGAGGATGCGGTAAAGCGCTGCCAGGCGGCGGGTCTCACCGTCACCACGCACGTGATTGTCGGGCTGCCCGGTGAAACGCTGGAAGACTTCAAGAAGACGGCCACCGTCGTCCGCGACCTGCACCTCGCCGCCGTGAAAATCCACCCGCTGCACATCGTCGCGGGCACCGTGATGGCACAAGATTTTTCCGCAGGCGAAATCAAGCTGTTGGAATTCGAGGAATATTGCGCCGCCGTCGCCGAGATGATTAAAATTATCGGGCCAGATACCGCCATCGAGCGTTTCAGCGGCGAAAGCCCGAGCGACATGCTCCTTGCCCCCAACTGGTGCGGCGAGCGCGACAAGATTATCGCGGAAGTCGAAAAGTTACTCAATAAACAATAGCCGAGACACTCGCATTTTACTAAATTCGGCATCCGTAAAACAAAAGGATTTGATAATGGCAAAGACTAGCGCAAAGAAATCGGAAAATTCAGCCAAGAAGGGCACCCAGACCAACATGTGGACCGGCCGTTTCGCTAGCGGCATGGCGCAGAGCATGGTGGACCTGAGCTTCAGCCTGCAATTTGACGCCGAACTCATCGAAGAAGACATCGAAGGAAGCATCGGGCACGGCAAGGGCCTGGTGGAATCCGGTGTGTTAAGCAAAGCCGACTACAAGAAGATTTGCGATGGCCTAGAGAGCATCCTCAAGGACTACAAGGCCGGCAAGAACCTGTGGAAGGAATCCGACGAGGACATCCATATGGCCGTGGAACGCGTGCTCACCGAACGCATCGGTGCACTCGGCAAGAAGATTCACACGGGCCGTAGCCGTAACGACCAGGTCTGCACGGACTTCAAACTCTACATGCGTCACCGCGCCACCGAAATCCGCGCCCTCGAAGTTTCTTTGATGGAAACGGTGCTCGACCTCGCGAAAAAGTACTTCGGCAAGATGATGCCGGGCTACACCCACCTGCAGCAGGCTCAGCCCATCTACTTCAGCCATTACCTGATGAGCATGTTCTTTGCCGTGAGCCGCGACGTGAAACGCCTCGACAACTTTTTGGAACTGCACAGCGAACTCCCGCTCGGTAGCGGCGCCATGGCCGGTTCCGCGTTTCCGTATCACCGCGCCCTCGTCGCAAAGGAACTCGGATTTAACGGAGTCTCCCCGAACAGCATCGACGCCGTGAGCCATCGCGATATGATGCTGGAATTCGAAGCCGACCTCGCCATTATCGCGAACACCATGAGCCGCTACGCCGAAGACTTCGTGAACTGGAGCACCAGCGAATTCGGCTACCTCACCCTGCACGACGCCTTCTCTAGCGGATCCTCGATGATGCCGCAGAAGAAGAACCCCGACTCCATGGAACTCATCCGCGGAAAGTCCGGCCGCATGCTCGGTAACTTCAGCGCCCTCTACACTCTGGTGAAGGGTGCACCGCTCAGCTACAGCCGCGACCTGCAAGAAGACAAGGAACCGGTATTCGACTCCGTCCATAACGTGAAGGTGATTCTCCGCGTGATGAAGGAAGCCCTGGAAAGCGCACGTTTCAATTTCGACAAGATGCATGCGAAGATGCTGCCGGCGCTGCTGGCTACCGACCTCGCTGACTTGCTGGTCGAATCCGGCGTACCGTTCCGCGATGCCCACCACGTGGTCGGTAGCCTGGTCGGCGAAGCCGCCCGCCAGGGCCTCGAATTCACGGACCTTAGCGACGAGGCCTGGGCCAGCGCCGGCGTCCCGAACGTGAAGCAGATGAAGAAGACGCTCACCTTCGAATACAGTGTTTCCCGCCGTAATATCGAAGGCGGCACCGGTCCCAAGTCCGTGAAGCAGCAGTTCGGCAAGGCCGCCGCGATTCTGAAGAAGTTCAAGAAATAAACTCACAAAAAAATTTCTTGACTTTCGCGAAAATCGAAACTATATTTAAGGCCATGAACAAAATCTTTGGACAGAACATCGCAGCAGATGCAAGAATTGCAGCTAACGCCGCAATGGCGAAAGCAGCAAGCCCGGCAGCAGCCCGAGCTATTGTGGGGCTGTCCAGAGAAACCAAAGTCTGCAAGGCATAACGCCAAAATCCAGATAGCAAGTTTCAAGGGCAGCCCCGCAAAAGGCTGCTCTTTTTGCGACCGCTCGTTCTTATTTACCCCCTTTTTAACCACTAACCACAAGGAACAACGGAAATTCTTGAACAATTTTATGCTATAATTACAGCGCAAAAAGAATTTTCGATACCTATACAGGAGCATAAAATGCGCAGAAGACTTTTGAGCGAAGGTGCCAAGGAACTCTCTTACGAAATCCGCGAGATCGTGAAGAAGGCAAACCAGCTCAAGGCACTCGGCCTCCCCATCCACTGGGAAAACATCGGCGACCCGATTGAAAAGAAATGCCAGTTGCCCGACTGGATCAAGGACATCGTGGTCGACCTCGTCAAGACGAACCGCAGCTACGGCTACTGCCCCTCCAAGGGCATGCTCGAGACCCGCGAATTCCTGGTCAAAGAGAACAACAAGCTCGGCGGTGCACAGATCAACGTCGACGACATTCTGTTCTTCAACGGCCTCGGTGACGCCATCGCCACCATCTACGGCCTGCTCTCGATGAACACCCGCATTATCGGACCTGCGCCGGCTTACAGCACCCACAGTTCCGCCGAAGCGGCCCACGCCCACACGGCCCCCATCACCTACAGCCTCCAGCCCGAGAACCACTGGTATCCGGACCTGGAAGAACTTGAAAACAAGGTGAAGTACAACCCGAGCATTGCGGGCATCCTCATTTTGAACCCGGACAACCCGACCGGCATGGTCTACCCGCTCGACATCCTCAAGAAGATTGTGGACATCGCGAAGCGCTACAACCTGTTCATCATCTGCGACGAAATCTACAACAAGATTACGTACAATGGAGCCCACGCCTACGCGCTCGCCGAATACATCGGAGACGTTCCGGGCATCGCGCTCAAGGGAATCTCGAAGGAATACCCGTGGCCGGGCGCTCGTTGCGGCTGGGCCGAATACTACAACCGCGACAAGGACGAACAGTTCGACGCCTTCTGCCGCGCCATCGACAACGCGAAGATGGTGGAAGTCTGCTCGACCACGCTCCCGCAGATGACCATTCCGCGTGTGCTGGGCGACCCGCGCTTTATCGAGCACCGCACCGCGCTGAACGAGAAGATTGGCCGCCGCAGTGCCATCATCAACGAAATCCTTTCCGACATTCCGGAACTGTACTTCAACCCGACCTACGGCGCGTTCTACAACACCATCATCTTCCGCGAAGGGACGCTCAACAGCCACCAGACGCTCAAGATCGACAACCCGATTATCAAGAAGAAGGTGGAAGAATGGTGCAGCAAGACGACGAACCTCGACTACCGCTTCGTGTACTATCTGCTGGGTGCGAAGGGCATCTGCGTGGTGCCGAGCACGAGCTTCTGCACGGACTTGAAGGGCTTCCGCGTGACGCTCCTGGAAGAAGACGAAGAGGAACTGCGCGAAGTGTTCACGACCATCCACGATGCCATCGTGGAATACCTGCACTCGTAGTCGGTACAGACAAGTTAAGAAAAGTCGCTCAAAAGGGCGACTTTTTCTTTTAGATTTCGGCGTCTACGGATGCGGGCTTGATTGGGATCGGCGCGAACGGCGGTTCCAGTTCTATGCTGATGGGGCAATGGTCCGAACCCTGCACGGAGGAATGAATCTCAGAATTCAGTACATTCGGCATGAGCGCTTCATCGACAAACGCATAGTCCAGACGCCACCCCACGTTACGGGCACGCGCACCAAAGCGGTTGCTCCACCAGGTATAGGCTTCTCGCGTATCGGGGTGCAGGTTACGGAACGTATCCACGAAACCGTTTTCTACGTACTTGTCCATCCAGGCGCGTTCAATCGGCAGGAACCCGCTGACATTCTCGTTTTCCTTGGGGCGCGCGATGTCGATTTCCTTATGGCAGGTATTGTAGTCCCCCACCGTAAGCACGTGCTTGCCGTTCGCAAGCCAGCGGAGCGAATTCTCGAGGAACGCATCGTAGAAGCGCAACTTGTAGTCCAGGCGGTCGTCGCCCGAGCCTCCGTTCGGGAAATAGATGGAGTTGAGGACCCAGTCCGGAAACACGAGCTGAAGCACGCGGCCTTCCTCGTCGAACTCGTCGATATCGAACCCGTAGTTCACCATGTCGGGCTCGATGCGGGAATACACGGCAACACCGCTGTAACCCTTCTTGCGCTTGCACGCATTCCAGTAAGTAAAGTAGCCTTCCGGATTCCGAAGCGTGTCGGGTACCTGGTCTTCTTCGGCTCGAACCTCCTGAAGGCAGAGGATATCGGGTGCCGTACTGGCGAACCATTCCTCGAATCCTTTCTTGAGTGCCGAACGTATACCGTTCACGTTCCAACTGTATATATTCATCTTATACCGTAACCCAATCTCTCGAGGTTAAAGATAGGTTTTTAAATCCAAAAGTGTATAGACCAAAGCGAAAAAAGAAAAAACTCCCGCATCGCGAACGTTTGTAATAATATTTTTACATAAGATTTAGGATAAAATCTCAATTTTGAGCAAAGTTGCTAATTTTTTTCACTAGATTTGAGAAAAGAAATGTTTTTTTCTTTAGAAAATTTATATTTGAATCATGAATTCTAAAATCCTCGCCATCAAGCTTACCGCGTTTCTCGCATCCCTGACATTCTTTTCCGGCTGTGCCGGTTCGTCCAACGGGGACGACCTTGAAGTTCCCACGAACCTCCCCCCCATCTGCCGTGACATCGACTTCGTCGCGAACCCCGACATGCGCGAGATGTGCGGCGTCCGCAAGGCTCACAACAAGGCTTACAAAAACATTCCGCAGCAGCGCTACCTCATTAAGCCCAGCGAGACTTCCATCGTGAAGACGGGCAACAAGCTTGAACTTCGTTTCCAGAATTCCCTACCGCTCTACCTGGAAGGCCCTATCGTGAACGAGATCCTCTTCAACCAGGAAAAGCGCCTCGAAAGAATCAAGAACACCTACGACTACCACGAAATCTACAACAAGGTTTCCAAGGAACGTACACGCATATTCAAGATGGGCATCCCGACCGACTTCGGCAGTACGCGCGAATTCTGCTTCCGCATCCCCGAAGCAAAGGGTAACGCAAGAACACGTAGCAAGGCCATGGGTAACAACATCGAGCGCATAGATTGCGAAGACTTCGAAACCATCGTGAAGGCGGAAAAAGCGGCAAAGGGACTCTAGACCCCGCTACACCTTTTAAACGGAGCCGCATGACCTGCGGTTCCTTTTTTTTCTAAATTAGGCCACGGTACAAACGTGACAACAGAAAGCAAGTACATCCACAACGCACTCAAGCAGGTCCACCACAAGGCCCCGTGCTCGAGCGTTTACGGTTTTTCCATTTCGGGACTTGCAACGTATATGCAGTTTCCCGAAATGAACTTCTGCATCGACATGGGAGAATGCCCGCTTTCGGCCACCCCCATCGACCACGTGTTCCTCACGCACGCACACGGCGACCACGCACGCTGCCTCATGCGTCACCACAGCCTCCGCAAGATGATGGGCGTAGAACGCGACAGCGTGTACTACATTCCCGAAAGCATCTTTGAAGGGGCAAAGGACTGGATCCGCGCCGAAGCGATGTTCGAAGGAGTGAGCGAAGCCAAGTTCCGTTACCCGGAAATCGTTGCCGTCAGGGCAGGAGAACGCATTCCGCTACGCTACAGGAAGGACATGGTCCTGGAACCCTTTGAGGTGAAACACTCCGTCCCCGCGATGGGCGGCACGCTCTACCTGCACAAGAGAAAGCTCAAGGACGAGTTCCTCGGGAAGGACGCAAGCGAAATCATCGCACTTCGGCAGGCAGGTGTCGAGATTACGCGCGAGGTATTCGAACCGCAGATGAGTTTCATGGGAGACTGCCTCGGCGAGAGCCTGCTCGAGAACCGCTCCGTTTTTGACTCGAAAGTCCTCGTTACCGAATGCACGTTTATCGCCCCCGAAGACGAGCCCATGAGCCGCAAGAAGGGGCACACGCATCTCGACCATATCGTACATGCGCTGAACGAACTTGGGGACGAAGTCAAGTGCGAACAGATTATCCTCACGCACTTCTCGATGAAGTATTCGGAAAAGTATATCCGCGAGACTATCGCGAAGGAAATACCGGAGAAATTTAGAGAGAAGGTCGTAGCGTTTATTTAATTGATGATTGATGATGTATAATGGATGATTAGTTGTTGGGTTGCGAGATGTTTATTGCGGGAGGAATAGGAAAAGTATGAGTGAAGATGTAATCAACAAGAACGTAGAAGAAGCTACTGAAGATGCCGGCGAAAAGCAGGTCGTAATTCCGGAATTCTACCGCGATTTGAACCGGGACAGCGAGCACAGGAGCCTCTGGCACTACGTGTTCCGCACGAACGGTGACCGCAAGCCCATCAAGACAACCGACGGCCTCCCCCACAAGCTGGATTTCAACTGGAAAGACATGTTCGAAAACGAGAACGGCCACATCGAGGTCGAAATCGGGAGCGGCAAGGGCAACTTTATTGCGGACTACGCCCAGAAGCACCCCGACTACTTTATCATGGGTAGCGAGTGGGACTACACGTGGGCCGTATTCGCGCATGATCGCATGGAAAAGCGCGGGGTGCTCGACAACGCGTCCATGCTGCGCGGCGATGTGTTCTACTTCTTGCGCGATGCAGTAAAGAGCAACACCGTAGACGCATTCCACATGTACTTCCCGGACCCGTGGCCCAAGGAGCGCCACCACAAGAACCGCCTGTTGCGCCCCGACTTCCTGACCGAGGTCGCCCGCGTGCTCAAGCCCGGCAAGCGCCTGTTCTACTGGGGTACAGACCACAAGGAATACAACGAGATTGCGCTTGAAACGTTCGACAACTTCCCCGGATGCAAGGTCGTCGTGCGCAATACCGCAGAACCGACCGAGGGCATCACCACCGGTTTTGAACGCAAGTACAGGAAAGAAGGCAGGCCCATCTACCGGAGCGTAATCGAGTTCGAAAAATAAGTTTTTTTTCGGATGTCAAAATTTGTCTGGTCGCGCGATTTGGAATTTTCTAATTTATCGTCACTATGTTAAAGACTCTTTCGATAAACGATTTTACCCTGATTGCCAAGGCAGAAGTCCCTTTCCGCGAAGGGTTCACGGCCATTACCGGCGAAACCGGCGCAGGCAAGTCCGTACTTCTCAAGGCGCTCCGCATGGTCTGTGGTGACAAGGCGCAGGCATCGATGGTACGTACCGGCGAGAGCAAGGCCGTCATCGAAGGCATTTTTGACATCAGCAACGAACCGAAAGTCAAGAAGATTGTCGAAAATCTCGGAATAGACTGTGACGACGAGCTCGTTATCCGGCGCGAGATTCTCGAGAACGGCAAGGGCCGCACGCGCGTCAACGGCAATATGGTAAATCTCGCCGACCTGCAGGAAATCGGAGAGCACCTCATCCAGATGCATGGCCAGAGCGAGCAACTCCTGCTCCGCGATACGCGCACGCACGCCCAGATGCTCGACGACTTCGCGAACGACTCGCAGGTGCTTTCGCAATACACTGCCGCCTGGAATGCCTGGAACCAGACACTCGCGCAAATCGAGGAAACCGAGAACAAGGCGAAGAACCTCGCCGCCCAGAAGGATTTCCTCAAGTTCCAGTACGACGAGCTCTCGAAGGCGGCCCTCCGCGAGGGCGAAGAGGAAGAACTCGAAGACAAGGTAAATATCGCGAGCAAGGGCGAAGCGGAACGCAACTACATCAACGATATCCAGGCGCTTCTCGGCGGCGATAGCGGCCTCCTGGACCAGGTACAGATTCTGCAATCCAAGATGCGCGCGCTGGCATCGAAAATCCCGCATTACGAGGAATACGTGAACTCGCTCGCAGAGGTCGCCGACCCGTTCGAAAGCGTCTGCAAGGACCTGCTCCGGCTTTCCCCCGCGCGTTCGCTTTCACCCGCCGAAATCGACCGTGCAAATTCGCGCATTGCTGCCATCCAGAAACTCAAGCGCAAGTACCGCACCGATGTCGCCGGCCTCATCGCGCTTACCGCACAGCGCAAGGAAGAACTCGAAAGCCTCGAGAACCTGGATGCAGACCTCGAGGAACTCGCCCGCAAGGCCCAAAAGCACCAGGCCGAAATGCAAGAAGCCGCAACAAGGCTGACAGAAATCCGCAAGGCGGCCGCACAGAAATTCGATGCCGACGTGGAGGGAAATCTCCACACGCTCGGTATGCCCAAGGCGACCTTCCATACGAGCATCGAAAAGCAGGACTTTGCCGCGAACGGGGCCGACAAGATTGAATTTATGTTGGCACCGAACCCGGGCGAAGGGGCTAAATCGCTCCAGAAGGCGGTATCGGGCGGTGAACTGAGCCGCGTTTTGCTCGCCATCAAGACCGTGATGGCAGAACTCGACGCCGTTCCTTTGCTAATTTTTGACGAGGTAGATTCCGGCATCAGCGGTGAAGTGGGCAACAACATCGGGATTGCGCTCAGAAACCTGGGCAAGCACCATCAGGTACTCACCATCACCCACCTGCACCAGGTCGCAAGCCGTGCCGACAACCAGCTGGCCGTAAGCAAGCAGGAAGTCGATGGGCGCACGTACACCTCCGTAACGAACCTCGATGCGGACGGACGTGTCAACGAACTCGTGCGGATGCTGGGCGGTGAATCTGCCACGGTACGCGAGCACGCGAAACAACTTTTGGAGAATTGCGAATGAGCGAAAACACAACAGACGTGCGGTTACGCAGCCGCATCTGGAGCCTACTACGGGCGCTCGTTTTTGTCTGCGTCATCATCTTCATCTGGCTCGGCATGGCGAAGACCGCCTGCGCCTTCGTGCTTATAGCCCTCATCATGGGATGGGTGAACCTCTACCAGTTGCGTAGCCAGGAAATCGAGAAGCCCTACTACAGGCTCTGGCTGAACGTTGTCGACGGTCTGTTGCAGTTCAGCGTCATGACAAGCATTTTCGTGCGCGACCTCTACTATTCCGAAAGCGCAGAAAAACTCCTCGGCATCGGTTGCGCCTTTATTCTCGGGCGACTCATCGCGCATTCCCTGTTTTCTCTCGGTGTGCTGCGCGAAGGCAAGAAACTGCCGCAAAAACGCCGTTGGTCCAAGCTTGCAAACCTTGCGACCACGGTCACGATGGGCGTCTACCTGTTGAACCTCGAGGACTATCAGCAAATTTGCATGGTGGCGACCATCCTGCTGATTGTAGCCTCCACAGTCGCCTACGCCTATTGGTACTATCGCGACCCGGCACACCGCAAGCCGCTCTCCATCGCAAGCCAGCTTACGATGAGCCGTATCGTGCTCACGCCGTTCTTCCTCTGGGTATTCTTCTACGACAACGACCTGAACTACAGCAACAACAGCATCGTATTCAAGGTGCTTGCGCTCGCGATGGTTCTAGGGTTCATGCTTACCGACTTTTTGGACGGGAAACTCGCCCGCGCCATGGGCGAAGTGAGCACGCTCGGCAAGTACCTCGACCCGTTCAGCGACAAGATTTCGAACATGACGATTTTCATGTGCTTCATCGCCACGAACTATGCGCCCGTGTGGATGGTGGCGCTCATCTACTTCCGTGAATCCAGCGTGGAGACTCTCCGCACGCTCGCCGCCAGCGAGGGGCTTATCATGCCTGCACGCAAGAGCGGCAAGTGGAAGACAGCCCTCCAGGGAATCGGCATCGTGGCAATCCTCCTCGGGGCGATTGAACCCGTGCGTGCGCTCGTCCCCGGCCTGGGTGACATCTGGCACATATTCCCGACAATCGTCATGGGCATCATTACCGCCATCACCATCATCAGCGGTATCGACTACTTCGTTTCGAGCAAGCACATCCTCAAGAAGTTCGTGTAGCGCACACTTCGTCATGCTCGCGTAGGCGAGCATCTTTTGGAAAATTGCGTTTTTTCGCTTATTTTCGCAGAAAAAGCGGTTCTACCCTTGACATAACCATAAAAATTTTCTATATATGGCAACAACCTCGACGCGGGGTGGAGCAGTTGGTAGCTCGTCGGGCTCATAACCCGAAGGTCGCAGCGTTCAAGTCCTGCCCCCGCTACTAAAAAATCCGGTTCAAAGCCGGATTTTTTCTTTTTTATATTTGTAGCCGATGTTTGTCGAACTCCTCAAGATGACCCGCCCCAAAAACATCGTGATTGCCATAATCACGCTCGTGGTCGGGTATATGCTGCTCGGGTTTCCCAATTCGCTTTTCTTGCCCGACGACTGCCATTCTGACTTTGATTGGATTGGCTGGTCTACCGTTATAGTGGAAGCGTTCGGGTTCGCATTCGCCATCGGGTTTGCGAACATCCAGAACGACATTTTGGACCTGGAAAGCGACAAGATGAACCGCCCCGAAAGGCCGCTCGTAACCGGGAAAGTTTCGGTAAAGGCCGCACGCATAACCTGGATTGCCCTATTCGTGCTGATGCTCCTCTGCGGACTCGGAGATTCTAACTCATCCTCTCCGTTTGAATACCTTCCGCTCGGCTTCTTCTTTTTACTCGGGGCTCTCCTGATAGCCTACAACAAGTGGCTCAAGCATATTCCCCTGTTAAAGAATATGACGGTAGCCTTCCTCTGCACGACTCCCCTGTTCTACGCCCTGATGGGTTATCTCATACTGTCCAATCTCATCCTACCTGGAAACAAATACGCACAAGAACACATCTGGGCCATAATCCCGGCAATCCCGTTCGCGTTTTTGCTCACGACTGCGCGTGAAATCTACAAGGACCTGGAAGACGAGACAGGCGACCTGAAGGCAGGCATCATGACGTTCCCGCTCATCGCGGGCTCGGCAACCGCCAGGAGGCTCGCCGGCGCCATCATCCTCTTCACCTGGATTTCGCTCCCGCTCCCAGTATTCTACATGGACAAGGTGTTCGGGCACAACTACCCGCCGCTGTTCCTGATTATCACAGGCATTGCGCTCACGCCGACATTCGCGGTAATCCTATTCAGCGCCCACCGCAAGAACTACCGCCGGGCACAGTCGCTCACGAAGGTGGCAATGTTCGCAGGCCTCATCGCGCTTATCGTCTGCACAATTTTTTAATTCCACAAGTAACGAATCGAGCCAAAGACTGCGCAAAAAAAATGCGCAAAACTTGCTATATTAAGGCCATGACCGAACAGAAAGACTTCGACTTTACCCGCTATTTTGAACTGAAGAAGCAACTGGAAGAAGCGAGCCGTCTCTACTACAAGGAAGGCGTTTCCCCCATGAGCGACCAGGATTTCGACTTCGGGCTCAAGGAGATGGAAGCGCTCGAGGCGAAGTACCCGGAACTGCGCGGTCAGGGTTCGCTCACGCAGCGGGTCGGCAGTGACCTGACGAATGACTTTGCGAAGGTCGCGCACGCCGTGCCCATGCTCAGCATCGCGAACGTGTACAGCGCCGAGGAAATGGCAGAGTTTGTAAGGGCCGCAGAAGACGGAATTGCCGATCTAGACGAAAGACGAAAGACGAAAGACGAAAGAGGCGAGAACAACCCAGAATCTCTATCGTCTATCGTCTACCAGCGAAGCGATCTTTCGTCTAAAAAATGGATTTGCGAGCGGAAAATCGACGGCGTTTCGCTTTCCATCGTGTACGAGAACGGACGCTTGAAGCAGGCGGCCACCCGCGGCGACGGCGCCCAGGGCGACGACGTGACCCTGAACGCACTCACGATTGCGGACATTCCCGAATACTTTGACGCGAAGAAACTGAAGATTGACCCGAGCGAAATCCCGCAGGGCACTTTCGAGGTGCGCGGCGAAGTCTACATGGAGCGCGAAGCCTTCGAGCGCCTGAACGAGCAGTTCATATTGGAAGGCAAGAAGATTTTCCAGAACCCGCGCAATACCGTCTCGGGTTCGCTCAAGCTCAAGAGCGTGGCCGAATGCAAGACTCGCCCGATGCGATTCTTCGCCTACCACATACCGCAAAGCAACAACAAGACACACGAAGAAAACCTGCTACAGCTCAAGCGCCTCGGGTTCCACACGAACGACTACTGGACAGCGGACACCACCGACGAAATCATGAAGATTTCGGAGCAGATTGGCGCGAGCCGCGACAGCCTCCCCTTCGAAATCGATGGCATGGTCGTGAAGCTGAACGACCTTGCCATGCAGCGCGCCCTCGGAACCACGAGCAAGAGCCCGCGCTGGGCCATCGCCTACAAGTTCAAGGCCGAGCGCGCCTACACGCCGCTCCTTTCCGTGGAATTCCAGGTGGGCCGCACCGGTGCGGTCACGCCCGTAGCGAACCTTGCACCCGTGCGCCTCGCGGGCACCACCGTCAAGCGCGCCACCCTCCACAACTTCGACGAAGTCTCGCGCCTGGACCTGCATTACGGAGACACCGTCGGCGTCGAGAAGGGCGGCGAAATCATCCCGAAAATTACCGACGTCAAGAAGGAACTCCGCCCCGCCGGAGCCTCCCCCGTCGTCGCCCCCGAAAAATGCCCGGTTTGTGGCGAGCCTTTGACGCACGTGGATGGCGAAGTCATTCTCCGGTGCGAAAACATGCACTGTGCGGCGCAGGTGCAATGCCTGTTCGAGCATTTCGTGAGCCGCGAGGCCATGAACATCGAGAACCTCGGCCCCGCCCTCATCGCAAGCCTGATTGCTACAGGCAAAATCAAGCGCATCCCGGACCTGTACCGTCTCACCATCGAGGATTTGGAATCGCAGGAGCGTATGGCCAAGAAGAGCGCGAAGAACGTCTACGACGCCATCGCCGCCTCGAAGGAACGTAGCCTCGAGAACCTTCTGCACGGGCTCGGCATCCGATTCGTGGGCCGCACAAGTGCCAGGAACCTCGCGAAGCACTTCCGCACGCTGGAAAAAATCCGCACAGCCACCGTCGAAGACCTGCAGAACGTGACCGACGTGGGCGAACGCATCGGGAAATCCGTCTACGACTTCTTCCACACGCCGCTCTACACGAACGAAATCGACGAACTCGTGGCCCTCGGGTGCCCCACCGAATTCAAGGGCGTCGTGAAGACGCTATTCCAGGGGCAGACCGCAGTCATTACCGGAACGCTCCCGAGCATGGACCGCGATGAGGCCCGCAAGCTCATCGAAGAGAACGGCGGGAAGGTATCGAGTTCCGTGAGTAAGAAGACGAGCTGGGTCCTCGCCGGCGAGGCGGCCGGAAGCAAACTCACGAAAGCGAACGAGCTCGGCATTCCCGTGCACGACGAAGCATGGCTTTTAGCGCAGATTGCCGCAGCAGATTCCGACGCAGGTAACGAGAAGCCCGCGGCATTACCTGCCAGCGACAACAGCGGCATTTCGGGCAACAAAGCCGGCGATGCAAACGGACAACTTAGTTTGTTCTAAGGTGCCGGGCGCAATAGTTGGGCCCGCAGCGCTATAGGGAGAAAAATAGGACTAAACGCCCAAAAACTGTGCATTTAGTCCTATATTTTTCATACAAAGTAACAGATTTTCAGCAAAGGTTGTTCATACGCCGCTCAAAAGCCACACATTTTCCCTCGTTTCCGCTCATTTTTTTCAAAAAAGGGGCAATTGCCCCCAAAAACAATACACATAAATTAACAAAAATAGGACTAAACGCTACAAAAATTAGCATTTAGTCCTATTTTATTGCAAAAAAGCACTATTTCTGCTGCAAGGCACCCGCAGCAGCATTCCCCTGCGCAGCAGCATTCCCCTGCGCAGCAGCATCCCCAGCAGCCGCGGCACTATCCCCCGCCGGAGCAGAATTCCCAGCCGGAGCAGCCTTCGTGCTATCCGCCACAGCAGGCGCATTCTTCACGCAGCGCAGCGAGAACGCAGTATTCTCGAAGTCTTCCGCGCGCATCACATCGTCCTTGCTGTTGATGAGGTTCCAGTAGGCAGCACCCGTATCGCCGCCGCCACTTGCCTCCCAGAAGTACGCACTCGTGCCGAGTTCCATAAACTCGCCATCGTTGTAACGTGCACCCGCAGGTATGGCATTGAAGCCCGAAGCCTCGCTAATCGGCGCACCGCCTCGCACCCAACCCTCGCGCATCTTGAGCGCGGCCGCAATGCTCCCCTTCTTCATCTTGGCGACACCGAGCATCATGTCACTCCATTCCTTCTGCGAGGGCACGTGCCAACCCGCAGGGCAAATGCCCTGGTGCTCGACGGTAATCGCGCCTTCCACCGGATTCGTGATGAAGTCTGCAGGCAGGCGCATCGCCACATGCCACGGGTAAAGCCTCCCGTAACTCCTGCAACGGATATCCTTGTCCTCGTAGCAGAAGCTCCCGGGGGCAGCAAACCGCAGGTTCTCCGCCATCCAGCGTGTACCGCCGATTTCTACGGTCTTGTAGCGGTTCTCGTCGCGGGAATCATACAGTGCAGTGCTATCGTAAATCTCGTCCACGCCAGGCGGGTCCATCAGGCAACGCACCGGGAACGCCCCCGCCTTGCCCGCACTGTCTCGCACCAGGTCGTCGCTATCATACCGCAGCGACCAGAACAGCGCCGTAACGGAATCCGTCTCGGCGGTGCTCCAGAAACCCGTCACGGAATCAAGCCCGCTAAACGGCAAATTCGCCGGCAATATGCCCGAAGGAAGCGCGTTGAACCCGAAACCGTTCTCGCCAGGCAGGGAGTTGTCCGACTCCGGCCAGATGTCGCGGGCCTTCAGGTTCGCACCCACGCCTACCGCCTCGTCGATATCCTTGAGGTAGGCGTTAAGCCTGTCGAAATCATATATGCTCGGGATATGCCAGCCGTAAGGGCACAAACCGCGGTGAGTCCGCTTCACCGAATCGCGGGCAATCTTCTCGCCATATTCCTGAGGGAGCTTCATTGCTGCAGACCACGTGTAGAGGCGCCCGAACTTCTTGCAGTTTTCTTCCTTTCCCCCATAACAGAAGCTTCCCGGCACATCTACGTCCAGGTTCTTCGCCATCCATACCTGGTCGCCCACGTGAATGGTGAGGATTTCCTTGTTCTGCACCGTCACCACCTCGACCTTCACGAAGTTGGGCGGCGGAGGCGGTTCGACCGGCTTGTAGTACTTCTCCTCGACGCAACGCACCGACACGGCGTTATCCTTCGCGTCGTAGACCTTCTCGAACGTTCTCGAATCGTATGTAATGCGCCAGAAGTACGCGCCGTACGCATCGTACTCGTTCGACGCCCAAAACTGCGTGGAGGCGCCCTTGTCCATAAATTCACCCACGTAGTGGAACTCACCCGCAGGCAAGGCGTTGAACCCGAACTCGTCGGAACCAGCAGGCAAGCGAAGTTCGCGATCCCAGCCCTCCTTCGATTTGAGGCTTATCCCCGCACCGTCGCTTATCCCCATCTTGGTTACGTAATAGTTGAGCTTCTTCCAGTCCTTGTTCGTCGGCACGCGCCAGCCTTTGGGACACACGTCGTGCACCTTCTTTACGGCATCCTTCGCGACGGTATGGTTGAAATAGTCCACAAGCCTCATGGAGGCCGCCCACGTATAAAGCCTTCCGTACTCGTTGCAGTACGAATCGTTCTTGTTGTAGCAGAACGTACCCTTCAACTTGAACCGCAGGTTTTCGGCCATCCAGCGCTGGTCGCCAATCTGTACCGTCTTATAGACCTGCTTGTCGCGCGGGTCCACCAGGTTCGGCATCGGGACAATCATGCCCGCGAACGCCGTAGAGACTGCCATCATCAGAAAAAGAGTCAAGTAACGCATCATACAAATAAAATAAATCCATTTTTCCTAAAACGTACAAACCCTACCCCAAAAAAGCACCCAAAAGCGCATAAAAAGCGTCCTAACAAAAGCAGCATACCTTTCATAACCCCGCAGCCATACTTGTATTGTCATGGTTGATAAAACCCGTTTTATCACAAAAAAAAGAAACCCACCTTCCGGTGAGTTTCTTTTCGTACCCCCAAGCGGACTCGAACCGCTGTTGCGGGAATGAGAATCCCGAGTCCTGGGCCACTAGACGATGGGGGCATCAGTTAAGCGGCACAAATATAACAAAAGAAGGTGAAACCGTCAACGGGAAAATCCCGTCAACGAAATTCAGCTATTCCTTGTAGAACAGGTCGAGGTTGCTTTCGACCGGAGTGCCCTTTTCCATATTGCTGACAAATTCATTGAACAGCGTCATGGAGGTAAAGCGGGAGGCATTTTCGACTTCCTGCTTCACGGCGCTCGTCACGGCAGAATCTTCGGGAGCGGTCTTGCCGTTCACACGGACCATCACGGCACCGAGCTCAGTTTCGATGACCGGGCCCCATTCACCCTGCTTCTGGCCGTTCAGCACCTTGTAGAGGGCAGCATTGCCGTAGCCGAAGCCCGGGATGTAGCCTTCTGCAGAAGCCTTGTAGTTCTGGACATTCACCTTCTCGATGGCACTTGCTGCAGCGGCGGCGGAATCAGCCGGGTCGGCTGCCTTCCATTCCTTCACCTTCGCGGCGACAGAGTTCAGGTAAGCGCCGGCAGCGTTCTCGGACTTGCGGGCCTTGAGGCTATTCTTGATGGCATCGAAGTGCAGGTCGATGCTGCGTTCACCGGCCTTGAGTTCCTTGTCCTTCTTGAAGATGGCGACAAACTTGTTGTTGCGGAGCACCTGCGACACGATACCTTCCTCTTCGGGGAGGTGTTCATTGGGCCATGCAAACGTAGTAACGCCCTTCAAGTAACCTAGGTCGTCCACGTTCTCGTTCCTGCCCACCCAGCCGGAGTGCTTGACTTCGAGACCGCGTTCCTTGACGGCGGCGGCAAAGTCCTTGGTACCGGCGTTCACTTCGTTCCTCACGCCCGTAAGAATCTTCTCGAGGCTGTCGATGGTTTCAGAAGATGCGTTCACGACAAGCAGGATATGGCCGACGTTGGCGGTAACCTTGCCGGTGGAATCGGTGGACTTGCCGAAGCTCTTGATGATGTGGTAGCCGAACTGGGTCTTGACCGGTTCTGAGACGGCGCCGGAATCAAGCGCGAGGGCGGCCTTCTCGAATTCAGGAACATATACGCCAAGGCCAGCAGGCTGGTCAAGCATGCCACCCTTCTCGGCACTGCCCTGGTCTTCGGAAGAAATACGGGCCATTTCCTCGAACGAAGCGGTAGAAGACGTATCGGCGAGCTGGAAGTAAATCGTCATCGCGTATTCACGCACACGCTCGTCGTCAGCGGCAGTGGCTGCGACCGGGATAGTCACGTAATCAAACTTCACGGCATCCTTTTCCACGAAGAAGCTGTCCTGGTGGGCATTGAAGTAACCCTTCACCATCGCCGTATCGACCGCGTCGTCGGCAACGGCGAAATCGCTTGCAGAAGCGAACGCGACATCGATATCGAAATCAGTCATGCGGCGTTCAACAGCCCACTTGGCCTCGAGCGACGTCGGGTGGATTCCAGCGCTGACCAGCGTTTGAAGTTGGCGCACAGGAATGTTCGTGTTCTTCATTTCTTCTTCGAGCTGGAGCATGGAGTTCCACTTGAAGGCCTCCGGAGTCTCGAGCCAGGCCTCGTAGTCTGCGGCACTTGCGGTAGAATCGGTCAGGAACTTCGGGAGCGAAGCGATGTAAGCCTGACTGCGCTGCATCAGGTCTTCCTGAGAGGTTGCCTGCTGCTGAATCGCAAAGAGACGATACTGAGCTTCCTGCACCAGGCGCTGGCGAACGGCATTAGAATTGGTCTTGAATTCAGACTTGAGTTCGGCGACCGAGGCTGCCAGTCCGGCCTTCTCGAACTGCCCGTCCAGGAGAATCTGGCGAACGAAGGAGCGGAACACGTCGCTACGGAGCTGCGCGTACTGCTCGTCCTCGAGGTGCTGGTTCTGGAACTGGTTCTGCTGCAGCATCTTGATGCGGGCATCAAATTCGGCATAGCTGATCTTGTGGTCGTTCACCACTCCGACAGGGTAGCTCTGTGCACTATTCGGAACACGGTCCATAGCCAACAGGCCCACGACAATACCTGCCGCGAAAATGACGATAACCCACTTGGCCTTTTCATTAATCCACGTTAACATAGAGTAGACTCCATTAAAATTTGTCGGGGCAAAATATAACAAAAGAAAACGACGCTTTCGTATAAAAAAAGGGAATTAGGCACAAATTAGCCCAAATCCCTGTATCATACGGATAATACCGCCAATCAGCCAAAGTTCCACTCTATTGCAAAGTAACCCGCCAGTAAAGTGGCATAATCGGTTCCAGAATAATCATCAACGTAATATGTTCCGTAACTCATTTTATTCTCCTATATTGGTTGATTGTTCAAGTAAGTTATAATCCTTCACGCAACGGAGCAATCCTTTCGTATACCGCGAAACGCTCTTTTCTTTCTGCACCATACTTGTAATTACCGCTTCGGTATTTTCAAAAGAAGTCCCATAACCATAAGTAAATCTATCCCCACCCATAAAATGAGTACCCACATCGTAATTTGCAGCAAAAAAATCTGCATACGGGAGCCAAATGCTATTAATCGTAACAAGGCCATGATTTACATAAGAGTCAAAAGGCACAACAGAAAAACCACTTTTATTTGACCCATCACGCCATTTCACTGAAGATTTTAGATCTGCAAGCGAATATTCATTTAGCAAGGCTCTCCATTAAGTAGTATCAGGAACGTGCCAGCCTTCCATGCATATTCCGCGTGTATTTTCTACAACAGAATCATTTTTTGCAACATTCATTACCATATACCATTCATAAACACAACCTATGGAAAGCGAATCCTTACAATCAGCACCATTTGTTGCATAAGTAAGATTCTCAGCCATCCACGTCATCCCCGCAATGTTGACCGTACGGTAGGTTCGGCCATCGCGCTCATCCGTCACGGAACCATATTCAACATCAGGGTTAAAGAACGCATCCTTAGTGTAATCAAAAATTGTTGCCGCAACCCAAGTAGGTTGATGTCCCAGATTGCATATAAAACTTTGACTATCAGGCATAACATACGAACCATCCGACCTGAACCCATTGACAGCCTCAATACAGTAAGTCCAGTTGCACTTACTGCCATCGCCATCTTTCTGTACGAGTGTACCATCAAGTGACTTGACGCAACCCATCCCAACAAAAATTTCGCTTGCATTCGCTTCACGCCACTTACCATTATCATACACATACGCCACAGTCGAATCCGTTTCAGACATTACCAGATGACCGTCTTCAACCGGCTCCAGCCCAAACGTATTCTGTTCCACGCCACTCGCACTTAACCACAGATACACACCAGATTCCGGTTCAAATTCCTTGCATATCAGAACCTTGCCCGCATTCTCCGACTTTTCTGCACGAACGGTATCCAGCACGCCAGATTTGTCCCTGTTGCACTCGCCCAATCCGTAAACCTTTTGCCAGAACGCAATGATGTAGTGTTCAAAATACCCAATCGAGGCATCAGGGAAATGCTGCCCCATAAACCTGCGAGCATACGCATACTCGTTGTAGCGCAACGCAGCCTTGTCGGCAAGCTTGACAAGTAGGTCGTCGGTAAGGCCTGCCGTAAGGCTTGCAATCATTTCGGTCACATCGGGTTCTGGGCCAGTCAACAACATAATTACGGAAAGAGCAAGAAGTTTTTCATTGTCAATAATGCTCGCATTTTCGAATGCTTGCTCCGATTGATCACCGAAGAAGGCTTCCGCAACTTCCCTTTCTGCCTGCGATTTTGCCTTATCGAAATCCATACCATTTTCCACGAGCGAAAGAATTCGCTTGTGCGTAATGTGCGTACCCACATTGATATTTATCTTGCCATCATTCCCGACTTTGGCGACAGCCTTTAACGAGAGCGGGTTTGTCGTCTTCAAGCCATAGAGTTCGTTCCAATAGTAACCATTCGCATCTAGCAGAACATAGCGGGAATCCAGCTCTACCTTGCCCAGCGAGAACGAACCGTCGTCGCCGTCAACGGTACCCGTGAAAGACTTGCCCGTCTGCGCAAAAGTTTGGGAATTCAGTTCGTACAAGGTAACAGTCGTACCTTTCACGAACGGCCCCTTCTCAACAACGCCCTCGATGCTTGCTGTAATCTGGTTCGGGTCGTCCGATGTTCCTGCCACAGATCTTGAATCATTGCAAGACGAAAGCCATGTGGAGGCAAGGCCCAGCGCAGCAATAGAAATTACAAATCTCAGGTTAGTCGTTTTCATGGGGAACCTCCTTCACCTTTCGGGTCAGCGGGAAAAACTGCAGGTTGAGTCTGTAGACCTGGTTAATATTCTTGTCTGCAACGGCAATGGATATAATCTTCTGGCGGAACGTCTCAAGTTCATGAACAATCCTGTCGTAGGTTTCATCAGAAATGCCCATAGTGACACCGGTGATGTTGCGCTCCGTCGTAGGCAGGTCAAGGGAATTCGCCGCGAGTTGCGACATCTGGCGGTGCGCCGTCCGGATTGCAAGGCGAGTCGCCTCGCTCGACCCCGTAATGGAACTTTCTGATTGAGAATACGTTCCATCCTTGGCCTTGAGCAACAGTCCAGAATCGGTAAGGAACTTTAAGGTTTCCTGAACCTCCCAAGCCGTTACTGGCGGGTAACACTTCTTCGCTAGTTCACCGGGAGTCGCCCCCGGCATCAACGGCGCAAGTTCACGCAAGGTCGGGTTCTTCCACGACTCGTAGTAATCAAAAAGCCTTTCTTCGAGAACACGTACCTTGTGGTTCTTCGCGATGGCACACATCCGCTCGAACGCCTCTTTCTTCTTTGCGTCCGATCTAGACTGGCAAAAGGTAACCATCGCACGGAAATACTCTACATCAAAACCCACGAGCCCCATCGCCTGTGCAGTACGTTCCACGCCCTGCTTACTCAGCTTGCTCTTACCGTCACAAACGACCTTCATGTACGAACAGGAAGAAAATCCTGCAAGGTTAGAAAACTCGCGCCACGAGAAAACGGAATGTGCCTTTCTGTCTTCGTAATAATCCAGCATGAACTTGCGGTAGTCTGTGTATTCGGTAATCGGCTTCATACCAAGAAATATACAATCGCGATTTTTAGAAAACAAGCATTTTAGTCAACAAAATTAAAGAAATTTTAAAAATTTTCGCATTTTTATAGTAAATTTTCTATTACATTTGCGTATATGCAATGAAACATTGCATATAGGATTTTTTCCAGGAACTCAAGTCACGACAGAAAGCAATAATCACGAATGCAAGTAAATTTCTATCTATGGAGCATAAAACTTACCAACGGAGTTTGGTCATGTACGATATTCTAGTCCTGGGAGCAGGTATTTCCGGCCTCTCCGCTGCCCTGCATGCGGCAGAAAAGGGCCTTTCGGTCGTTATCCTCACGAAAGGCGCAAAACCGGACGGTTCTTCCAACTACGCGCAGGGCGGCATCGCGACCGTCACCGAGAAGACGGACAAGTTCAAGTTCCACATCGACGACACGCTCGAGGCGGGGGCTGGCCTCTGCAAGAAGGAACCCGTGAACATCCTCACCAAGAGCGGGCCCGCGACCATCAAGCAGCTTGTGAAGTGGGGCGTGCAGTTCACCCCCTCGCCCGCAGACAAGACGCAGTTCGACCTGCACCTGGAAGGCGGCCACAGCCATCACCGCATCTTGCACGCGGCGGACCTCACCGGCAAGGAAATCATGCGCGCGCTCCTGTGCGAACGCCACAAGCACAAGAACATCCACTACATCGAGAACTGCTACATCAAGGACCTCATCTGCAAGGGCGAAGGCAAGAACAAGCGTTGCGTGGGAGCAAAGATTATCCACCAGAAGACAGGCATTGTCGAAGACCTCTACGCAAAGGCCTCCATCCTTTCTACCGGCGGTGCTGGCCGTATCTGGCAATACACCGTTTGCCCGCCCGACAGCTGTGGCGACGGCATGGCGATTGCGGCCCGTGCAGGCGCCGCCCTGCAGGATATCGAGTTCATGCAGTTCCACCCGACAAGCCTCTACGCCCCGCAGCTCAAGAAGCCCTTCCTGATTTCGGAAGCGGTGCGCGGGTTCGGCGGCATTCTGAAAAACTACAAGGGCGAAGAATTCATGAACCAGGTTCACCCGCTCCATTCGCTCGCGCCCCGCGACATCGTGGCGCGCGCCATACACAGCGAAATGCAGCGTCTGGGCAAGCCCAACATGTTTATCGACCTCTCGGGCCGCACCCCGAAGGACATCAAGAGCCACTTCCCGAACATCTACGCGAAGTGCCTCGACGCAGGCATCGACATCACGAAGGAATGGATTCCCGTGGTGCCCGCCGCACACTACATGTGCGGAGGCGTACTGGTCGACACGTGGTCACGTACCGAAATCAAGGGCCTGTACGCCTGCGGCGAAGTCGCCGCGACGGGCGTCCACGGAGCGAACCGCCTGGCATCGAACTCCCTGCTGGAGAGCATCGTCTTTGCAATCCGCGCGGTGGACAATATCTGCGATAGCGGGCTCCTGAAGGCGAAACTCGACGTGAAGAAATCGACCAAGAAAGAAAAGGTCTCGTTCACGAAGGCCGCCTACTGGCGCAAGCGCAAAAAGGCCCTGCAGGACACGATGTGGGCCTACTGCGGCATCGTGCGCACGACCGCGGGCCTGAACCAGGGCCTCAAGGAAATCGCCACCCTCGAGGCCGACGTGGATGCTGCCATCAAGAACAAGGAAACCGAGAACATCCACTTCCTCGAGTTCCTGAACGCCCTGCAGGTTTCCAAGATGATTCTCACCGCGGCGCTCCACCGCAAGGAATCGCGCGGGCTACACTACATTCTCGACTACCCGAATCTGGACCCCAAGACCAAGCACCACACGATATATCTGGAAAAGGGTTCCAAGTAACAGAGGAGAAGCACTGGATCCTATCGGCCTTCGGCCTCCAGGATGACAGCAGGAACGAAAAGAATGACTGTAGCGAAGAAGACAAAGGAAGCCTTGCCGAAGAAAATCGGCGGTTACAAGCCGACGCAGATGCTCGGGCACGGAGCCATGGGCAACGTGTGGCTGTGCCATGACGAGTCGCTCGACCGCATGGTCATCGTGAAGCAGATGGTCCCGAAGCTTTTGGACCAGGACTCCTTTATCCTCCGGTTCCAGCAGGAGGCGACAATCCTCGCCCACCTGAACCACCCGGCAATCGTCGTGCCCTACGCCCTCTGGAAGGAGCCCGACGGCCAGCTTTCGCTCTCGATGGAATTCGTGATGGGCAAGAACCTCCGCGAAATTCTGGACACCTGCAAGCAGCCTCCCGTATGGGTCGTGATGGCTATCCTCCACGAGATGTTCCTTGCATTGAGCGTCGTGCACCGCGCGGGCATCGTGCACCGCGACTTGAAACCCGCGAACATGATGGTCGACAAGGACGGGCGAATCCGCCTGCTCGATTTCGGTGTTGCCCACGTGGACAGGCGTAACGGCGACGACATGACGCTCACCATGGCGGGTTCGCAAATCGGTACCGGCGCGTACATGAGCCCCGAACAGACCATGGGCAACGAAGCCACCCCGGCATCGGACCTGTTCAGCATGGGCATTATCGCAAGCGAGATGCTCCTTGGCGAAAACGTGTTCCGCGGGGAATCGCTGAACCAGACGTTCCAGAACATCCGCCGCCTGAAAATCGGCAAAAAGGCCTTCCCCGCCGGCACTCCGAAGGGGCTTATAAAACTCGTGATGAAGCTTCTCGAAAAGAAGCCCTCCAAGCGCCCGCTTTCCGCCGCAGATGTCGCCGACGAACTCAGCCGGCTGATGCGCGCCTACCCGCGCGACCTCACGCCCTACCTCGCCGAATGGGTGAGCGCCACAATGAGGGGCGAAAAGACCGCCATTGAACCCAAGACCTACCCGAGCAGGAACAAAATGACAATCGCACTTACGGTTATATTCACTGTAGCCGCAACAACCGGCGTATACATGCTCTTATCGAATTTCTAAAGGGAACCAATGAACTGGATAGACATATTCTGCCTTGTCTGCGTACTTATCCTCACGCTCATCGGTGTGTGGCGCGGGTTCCTGAAGGACCTGTTCCGGCTTGTCGCCTGGGCCGCAGCGCTCGCGGGCGCATACTTTGCAACCGACCTCCTCGCCGACACGCTCGCGACAAACCTCGAGATAACCGGGTTTACCGTAAAGCTTCTGTGTATCTGCATCGGGTTCCTCGTGCCGTTCATTACGTTGTTCATGATTGGGCACTTTGTGCAGAAGGCTGTTGCCGATACCCCCGTAGGCAAGGTCAACAGGATTCTCGGCGGGATTCTCGGTGCATGCAAGGGCTGGATAATCTGCTTCATTTTCCTCTCCATCCTGCACATCATCCCGGTATCCGGCGGGCTCAAGGACACGCGTAACGACGCTACCGCATACAGCTTCTACAAGTTCAACCTGGAACTGCTCGGGTTCTCTTCCGAAGAGCCCGATCTGATTGGCATAGCCGAAAAGAAGGCTACAGAACTCAGCAAGGAAATTACGGACAAGGCCGTCGAGAAGGTCAAGGAGACGACGACGCAGGCCGCCGAGCAGGCCAAGGACGCCGCCGTGAAGGCAGCAACAGATGCGAAGGATTCGCTAGTCAAGAAAGTCGACGCGAAGACTGACTCAGCCGTTTCGGCCGTCAAGGAAAAGGTCAAGGAAAAAGCCGGAACGACTTACAAGGTAAGCAACGAGAAGGCCCCGAACACCTACTCCGTGGAAAAGAAGTAGAACTCAATCGACAAAGCTTAGCTTACCGAACTTAAACGGCCGCAAGCCTTTTTGCGCAGGTTTCGGCATTGCGGACAATTTCTTCTTCGCCATCCACGTGGCGGCCACGCATTACGAACTTTCCGTTACAGATAACCGAATCGATGCAACTGCTGTCGGCAGCGTACACCCAGTTACTTACCAGGTTGTGGCCGGGCACCATGCGTTCGTTCTTCAGGTCGACCAGCAGGCAATCCGCGAGGTAGCCTTCCTTGATTTCGCCGGCATCCATTAGCCCGTAGGCACGCGCCACATGGACAGTCGCCATCTTCAGCGCTTCGTGCGCAGGCAACGTCTCCGCACCGCCCTGCACCTTCGCAAGCAAAGCCGCAAGCTTCATCTCCTCGTGCATGTCAAGGTTGTTGTTCGAGGAATCGCCATCCGTACCGAGGGCAACATTTGCACCGGAACGCAACAGGCGGTCAATCGGCGGGATACCGCTAGCGAGTTTCAAGTTCGAATTCGGGTTCAATACCGCCGTCGCGCCCAAATCCACGAATGCCTTCATGTCATCATCCGAGAGATGAACGCAATGCGCCGCAGCGAGGTTCGAACCGAGCATTCCCGCACGTTCCAGCAGGCGGACCGGACTGCACCCGTACTGCCTTTCGCAATCTTCCAGTTCCTTTTTCGTTTCGGAGAGGTGCGTATGGACCATGAAATTTTCGGAGCGGGCAAAGTCGGCACAGCGCTTCAGCAGCGCCTCGCCCACTGTGTATACGGAATGCGGGGCAACCGCAAGGCGCACGCGTTCCGATTCACCGGTATGCGCGGCAAGGAACTTGAAATTGCCCTCAATCGCTTCTGGCGACATGAGAGATTCCGCAAACGTCACGCCCACTGCAGCACGTATGCCCATCTCCCCGACAACCTTGATGGTACGTTCGCGATGCCAGTACATGTCGGCAAAGAAAACCGTACCCGACTTAATCATCTCGAGAAGGGCAAGTCGACAAGCCACGTCGATATCGTCACCCGTAAGTTTGGCCTCGAACGGCCAGATGTATTCCTGCAGCCACTTCTGGAGCGGCATATCGTCGGCATACCCGCGCAAGAGCGTCATCGCCGCATGCGTATGCCCGTTGTAGAACGCCGGGAAAATGGCGAAGCGCGAGCAGTCCACGACCTCAGCGCCAAGCGACTCCTCGGGGGGAACCACCCCTATGCGTGCAAAGCGATTCCCCGCGATAAGCACGTCCACAACCCTGTCGCCGCCCTGACCGGGCAACACCACCGACTTCAGTAAAATCTTGTGCATAACGATACCCTTACCCCTTGCAAGATAGCATTTTTCAGTTTTGGAGGGCTAAAATATGATAAAAAATTCTTATTTCTGAAAAAAAAGGCACACAAGGTAACCCGAGCGCACCGAAAATTATATAATAGAATTATGAACTACGACGAAAAAGAGACTCTCCCGATATCCAGGAACGAATTCGCCGAACTGGAAATTTTCAAGAATATCCAATTCGAAAAATTGGCGGGATTCCTGCTACCCTGCAAGACAAAAGAGGTCGAACAGGGTACAACGCTCATTAGCCCCGACAATCCGAACATTGACCTGGTCATCGTGTTGCGCGGCAGCCTCGAAGTGAAGCTCGAATCCGAGGGAGGAACGTTTACAAGCACCATCGAACAAGGGCACTGCGCCGGAGAGATGTCGATATTCGACAGCATTCCCCCAAGCGCGACGGTATCTGCAAAGGAAAACAGCAAGGTGCTGCTTATCCCCTCCGATATCGCACGGGCGATGATTTCCGC
This sequence comes from Fibrobacter sp. UWR3, assembly GCF_900143055.1. Lineage (NCBI taxonomy): Bacteria > Pseudomonadati > Fibrobacterota > Fibrobacteria > Fibrobacterales > Fibrobacteraceae > Fibrobacter > Fibrobacter sp. UWR3. The sequence goes on from NZ_FRCW01000005.1 coordinate 73,614, forward strand.
TTCGCACGAACTGAGCCTGAACTTCCTGCTCATCCTGAGCCAGCGCATCCGCAACAACAACAAGATTGTGTGCGAGGAGCAGTACCATATCCGCCGCATGGAAGAATACGCGAAGGTGGACGCGATGACAGGGCTCCACAACCGCCGCTGGCTCGAAGAAATGTACACGCGCGAGATGGCCCGGAGCAACAAGGGAAACATTATGCTCACGGCATTCATGCTCGACATCGACCACTTCAAGAACGTGAACGACACCTACGGCCACCTCGCAGGTGACCAGGTGCTTATTTCCGTGGCGCAGACGCTTACACGCAGCCTAAGGCCTTCTGACATGCCGGTGCGTTACGGCGGCGAGGAGTTCACGGTGTTCCTGCCCGGGACTTCGACCAAGAACGCAAAGATTATTGCAGAACGCATCCGCCGCGACATGGAGAACATGAGCATTTCGCTCCCGGACGGCAACATCATCCAGGTTACCGTGAGCATCGGGTTTGCGGAACGTGTCGACAACGATACTGTCGCATCGCTCATCGACCGCGCAGACAAGGCTCTCTACCACGCCAAGCAGAACGGGAGAAACCGTGTCTGCCAGAACCTGGGCGACGGCAAAATGCAGTTGCTAAAAACCGGCACGTAGTAAAGCGACCGCTCTACTTCGCCTCCAGAAGGCTTTTCACTGAACGTGCAAAGCCTTCCAAACTCGGGTCTCGCGCGCCCATCAGCAAGATGGTATCGCCGGGCTGGGCGCATTCCACCATCTTTTTCGCGCACTCGTCGCGGTTCTCGATGTAGATGGCCTCGCAGCCCTTCAGCAGGAGGTCGTCGGCAAGGTCGCCCGCACTTATATCGCGCGTGACGGTACCGCCCGCATAGTAGATTTCGCTGAAGAACATCATGTCGTTGTCGCGATCGTCGTCGAAGTCCTTCGGGCGGAGCGTCTTCGCGATGAATTCCACGAGGTCATGCCGCAAAAAACGCGTGGGCCCAAAGCCATGCGGTTGGAACCAGGCAATCACGCGGCCCTCGGTAAAGTCCTGCACACTCCTGATGCTTGCCGCAATCTTTGCCGGGTTATGCGCAAAATCGTCCACGAGGGTGACGCCATTGAACGTTCCCAAAATCTGATGGCGGCGGAACACGCCCGGGAAAGTTGCCAGCGCGTCGGCACACGTATGGAGCGAAACGCCCGCAAAGAGCGCCGCCGCAGTCGCCGCAAGCGCATTTTCCATGTTGTGCTTGCCCGGGAGCGGCACCTCGAAATTCACGAGTTCCGCCTTATGGCGCACGCGGAACTTGATATGCGTACCCGCGGTCTTGAAGTCCGTACCCTGCACGCCCACGTAGTTCTCGAACCCGAAATCGAATTCGCGGCCCGCGCTGAACTTCTTTGCCAGCGGGTGCGCATCGTTCACGATGAGGATCTTGCCGTTGTCCAAAATGTTGTGACTGAACTTGAGGAAGATTTCCTGCAGTTCGTCCATCTCCTTGTGGTCCTTGTCCACATTGAGGATGAGCCCAATTTCCGGTTCGTAGCGCACGAGGGTTCCATCGCTCTCGTCGGCTTCGACAACGAGCCATTCGCCCTTACCGCTCACCGCGTTACCAATCTTACCCTGCTTCTGCAGGTTCACGAGGCCGGCCCCCGTCATCACGGAGGGCTGGAGTCCGGCGTATTCCAGGATGTGGTAAATCATCGCGGTCACGGTGCTTTTGCCGCTTGTACCGCTCACCGCAATCGTGCGGGCTTCCTTCGAAATCTTCGCGAGCATTTCACTACGGTGCATCACGGGAACGCCGAGTTCCTTCGCGCGCTTCAAATCGGGGTTCGTATCCTCGATGGCGGTACTCACCACCACGGCAGAGAGGCCCGCGACAATGCCCGAGCCATCCTGCGCAAAGCACTTGATTCCGCAATCTTCGAGCTGGCCCATCACGAGCGGCTTTTCGCACTTGCCCGCAAGGAATTCACCGAACTGACGGTCGGACCCGCTCACCGCGACGCCCTTGCCCGCCAGGTACTGGGCGATAGCACTCATGCCCACGCCCGCAACACCGATAAAGAAGTAAGATTCAGTCATTGGTCATTAGTTATTAGTCAATAGTTATTGGTCATACATCAGGAACTGTCACTCTGGAGCATCGAAGATGCGATAGAGTCCATGCAATTTTTTATGGATCCTATCGGTCGCCTTTGGCTCCCTCCAGGATGACATTTTCTAATCTAGCAAATCTGGATCGATAGTCGGTTCGTAACCGGGTTCCACGAAGTCCTCGGTCGCGACACCCTTCTTGCGCGCCGCCTTCATCTGCTTGATAAGCTTGCGTTCGGCCGCTTTCGCCTTGCGGTGCGCAGCCGTAGCCGCCTTCTCGGCATGGCGCTGGGCACGGGTCTTACGCTCCTTCAGTTCCGGGAACACGCATTCCTGCTCTTCTTCGGGCATATCGCCTTCGAAGTCCTCGTCGAAGCCTTCGTCAAAACGAATGTCGGCATCAAAGTCGCGGAAGCCTTCTTCCTCGTCGAACACCGGGGCGTCTGCCGGGCATTCCTTCTTCAGGAGTTTCAGCACCTTCGCGAACGGTTCTTCCAGCGGGACCTTGAACTTCATCTTCTTGCCCGTGCGCGGGTGGATGAGTTCAATCTTCACCGCCTGCAAAAGTTGCGCCGGGGCAATCTCGAGCACCTTCTCCGCAATCTCCTTCATCAGAGGCGGCACGCGGTTCAAGCTCTCTTCGCGGCCATCGTACAGCGGGTCGCCCACCACCGGGTGGCCCGTATAGCGGGTATGTACGCGAATCTGGTGCGTACGGCCCGATTCCAGTTGCAGTTCGAGCAAGGTCGCAATCGCGAAGAATTCCTTCGCCACAAAGTGCGTGCGGCTTTCCTTCCCGCCCTTCACCACCGCCATCTTTAGGCGGTTCTTGGGGTTACGGCCGATGGGGGCATCGATGCAGCCCTCCAAATCGCGCGGGCAGCCCCACACGAGCGCATTGTAGGTGCGGTGCAATGTGCGGGTTTCCAGCTGGTGCGCCAAATGCCTGTGCGCCGCATCGTTTTTCGCCACCACCATGAGACCCGGCGTATCCTTGTCCAGGCGGTGCACGATACCCGGGCGAAGCGGACCATTTACAGTTGAGAGATTTTCCTTGAAATGGTGCAGCAGGCCTGCCGCCAGCGTTCCGTTCTGCACGCCGTTACCCGGATGCACCACCAGGTTGCGCGGCTTGTTCAATACGACAATGTCATCGTCCTCGTACACGATGTCGAGCGGGATTTCCTCGGGTTCAAGCGTACTCGCCTGCTTCTCGGGGACCTTCTCCACCACCACGACCATACCGCTCTCCACGCGAAAATTCTTGGAAACGGCAACACCGCCCACCTTCACTTCGCCTGCAACTATAAGTTTCTGTACGTCAGTGCGGGACACGTTCTCCATCGCGCCGACAAGGAACTTGTCGATGCGTTCACCGGAGTGTTCATCTTTTACAGGAAAATTCATGTTGCCAAACTTACAAAAAAAAAGTATGCCCGCGTGGACTGCCCTTCTTTTTTTCGTATCTTTCTAGCATGACTTCATTCCAGAGAATTATTCGCATATTCGCCATCTGCACGCTGTTCCTTGCCGCAATGGCCAGCGCCGACACAACCAGCGTCATAAATGCCCGCCCCTCCATAAACGGGAAGCTCCATGTAGAAGGCACGAACCTCTTCGACGAACATGGCAACCAGGTTGTCATCAAGGGCGCGAGTACCCACGGGCTCACCTGGTTCCCGCAATACGTAAACACCAACCTTTTCCGCCAACTCAGCAGGGAATGGAACACAAACCTGATTCGCCTAGCCATGTATTCGTACGACTACGTGCACGGCGACCGCGAAAAGAACCTCGAGATTCTGCGGAAGGGCGTGCAGTACGCCATCGAGAACGACATGTACGTGATGGTGGACTGGCATATTCTCATCGACAACAACCCGAACGAGAACCTTGCCGAAGCCATCAATTTCTTCAACATGATGGCAAAGGAATACGCGAACGTCCCAAACGTGATTTTCGAAATCTGCAACGAACCCAACGGAGACTGCACCTGGGAAGACATCAAGGAATACGCGAACATCATCATTCCCGTTATCCGCAGGCACAAGCCCGACGCCCTGATTCTCATCGGCACCCCGAATTACGACCGCGAAATCCAGGAGCCGGCAAAGGACCCGGTGGCCTTCGACAACGTGATGTATTCGTTTCACTTCTACGCCACTTCCCACAAGGGCGAATCGCTTGCACTCCTCAAGGAAGTCGTAGGCGGCGGCACCCCCATCTTCATTACCGAAAGCGGACTCTGCGAAGCGAGCGGCGACGGAAAGATTGATCTGGAAAGCGTCAAGCAGTGGTACGCCACCCTAGATTCCCTGCACCTGAGCTACACCATCTGGAGCATGTCCAACAAGGAAGAGGAATCCGCCATGGTGCGTGCCGATTCACGTGCAGTGGATTCCCTTGCCGAAAGCGACCTGAGCCTTTCGGGCCTCTATGCGCGGGCTCTTTTCCAGGGCAAGGACCTGAACAAGATTCCGCTCATCTATGAGCCCGTATCGAGTTTCAAGATTCTCGCCCGCACGAAGCCCTATATTGTGTGGGGGATTTTCGCCATTCCCGTCTTTATCGTAATCCTTGTCGCTTTCCTTATCCAGAAAATCAGGAAGCGTTTCCGCTACAGCAAGGTTCGCACGTACGACGACCTGCTTAAATTCAGCAAGAACGAAAGCGCGAAAAAATTCAACTCCAGGCCAGCAAAGCAATTACTCGGCGACCTGTTTCTCTTCCTGAGCACTTTCTTCACGTTAATTTATCTATGCTGGCGTTTTACATGTTCCATTCCGTATGCCTACGGCTGGATTGCCATCATCGGAAGCTGCATCCTGCTCGCCATAGAAGTCCTCGGCTTTATCGAATCGCTCATACACTACGGCGGAATGCTCAAGCTACGGGAACATCCCCTGCCCGAAATTGCCGACGCGGATTACCCCGACGTGGATGTTTTCATTTCGACTTATAACGAACCGCCCGAACTTTTGCGCAAGACGATTATCGGCTGCAAGCACATGGATTACCCCGACAGGTCGAAGGTGCATATCTACCTGTGCGACGACAACCGCCGTAGCGAAATGCGCAAACTCGCCGAGGAACTGGAGATAAACTACTTCGACCGCCCGAATAACGAGGGCGCGAAGGCGGGTAACCTGAACGCGGCACTCGCCCGCACGAGTTCGCCCTACGTGGTGACTTTTGACGCGGACATGATTCCGCAGAGGAAGTTCCTGCTCAAGACTATCCCCTATTTTGTAGACGCCGAACGCATCAACGAAAGCCTCCCCGAAGAAACGCGCCGCCCGCTCGGGTTTATCCAGACACCGCAAAGTTTCTACACGCCCGACGTGTTCCAGCACAACCTCTACGCCGAAACGAAGGTCCCTAATGAGCAGGACTACTTCTACTGCGTCATCGAGGCGGCAAAGACATCAACAAACAGCGTGATTTACGGCGGGTCGAACACGATTATTTCGCGCAAGGCACTTGACGCCATCGGCGGATTCTACACGAAATCCATCACGGAAGACTTTGCGACAGGCATGCTGATCGAATCGGCAGGCTTTGTGAGCCTCGGTCTTTCGCAACCGCTCGCATCGGGCATTGCGCCCTCGACATTCAAGGAACACATCCAGCAGCGCACCCGCTGGGGACGCGGCGTCATTGCGACCACAAAGCAGCTCAAGTTTATGTTCAACCGCAAGTTGAACATCTCGCAAAAACTGAGTTACCTGAGTTCCGTACTTTACTGGTTCTCCCCTGTCAAGAACCTGATCTACCTGCTTTCGCCCCTGATGTTCGCCGTATTCTGCATCCCGATTTTCAAGTGTACACTTATCGACCTCGCCCTCTTCTGGCTCCCGATGCACCTGATGTCGATGTGGGCCCTCCGCTTCACAAGCCACGGGAAGATCAGCGCCCGCTGGAGCGGCATCTACGAGACATCCGTCATGCCGTTCCTGCTTTTGCCCATCGTCAAAGAGACTCTGGGTATGACGCTTTCCAAGTTCAAGGTGACCCAGAAAGACAAGCGCGCAGTCCGACCGCAGGCCGACGGGAAGACTATCGCCCCGTTTGCCGTATTGCTCGTACTCACTCTCGCGGGTATCGTCCACATGGGCTACATGATTATCGCACTCGGATACATCGAAATTCTCGCCGTTCTCTTCTGGCTTTTCCGCAACGCCTACTACCTCACCATGTGCTTATTCCTCGGGATGGGCCGCGACTCCGACAGCGAACCCGTGAAGGTCCTTGCCGCCGAGAACGTGATGGTGAAAAAGCAGGACGGACACGAAATCGAGGGCATTACCACGAAGTTGACGGAACACGGAGTGGACATCTTTACCGACGAACTGAACATCCTGAACCTAGGCGAGCCCATCAGCCTCACCATATCGAAGAAGATGTACACCTTGCAGGTTACGGGAACTGTCGTTGCCATCCGCAATACACGAAGCCCGCGCATCCCAAGCGTCTATACCGTCGAGATTCTTGATTTTGGCGGGCAGAAGGACGAATACATCCAGATGCTCTACGACCGCACGCCAACGCTCCCGCAACGCTTGCGGCTCGGCGAAGGCCACATCGACAACCTGTGGAACAACATCGCCCACCGCATTGTGACCCGATAATTTTCTATCTTTACGCCCGAAAATTCAACCTATAACCCAAAGAGACTATGCTTTTCAATTTCGACATGATCCAGGGCGTGTATGCCCGCATTCCCGCCCGCGTTGAAGCTGCCCGCAAGCAGTTGGGCCGTCCGCTCACCCTCGCCGAAAAGATTATCTACAGCCACCTGATCGATGGCGCCGAGAACAGGACTTACGAGCGCGGCAAGGATTTTGCCGAATTCCACCCCGACCGCGTGGCCATGCAGGATGCAACCGCCCAGATGGCCCTTTTGCAGTTCACCACCGCCGGCAAGGCCCGCGTGGCAGTGCCGAGCTCCGTGCACTGCGACCACCTGATTATCGCCCGCGAAGGTGTCGAAAAGGACCTCCCCCGCGCGAAGGAAGAAAGCAAGGAAGTTTACGATTTTCTCCAGTCCGTGTCTGCCAAGTACGGCATTGACTGCTGGCTCCCGGGTGCAGGCATCATCCACCAGGTGGTGCTCGAAAACTACGCCTTCCCGGGTGGAATGATGATCGGTACCGACTCCCACACCGTGAACGCTGGCGGCCTCGGCATGCTCGCCATTGGCGTGGGCGGTGCAGACGCCGTGGATGCCATGGTGGGCCTCCCGTGGGAACTCAAGTACCCGAAGATGATTGGCGTGAAGCTCACCGGCAAACTCCAGGGCTTCGCAACCGCCAAAGACATCATCCTGAAGCTCGCTGGCATCCTGACCGTGAAGGGCGGCACCAACGCCATTATCGAATACTTCGGCGAAGGCGCTCGTAGCCTCTCCGCCACAGGCAAGGCAACGATTGCGAACATGGGTGCCGAAGTGGGCGCTACCTGCTCCACCTTCAGCTACGACGACTCCATGAGCCGCTACCTCCGCGCTACAGGCCGTGCCGACGTTGCCGCCGCCGCCGACAAGATTGCAGAACACCTCAAGGCCGACCCCGAAGTCGAAGCAAATCCAGAAAAGTACTTTGACCGCGTCGTCGAAATCGACTTGAACACGCTCGTGCCGCACTTCAACGGCCCGTTCAGCCCGGACCGCGCCTACGCCGTGACCGACATGGCAGAAAGCCTCAAGGCCACCGAAACCAAGCCGGAATCTACGCCGGTCGTAAGCGCCGCACTCATCGGCAGCTGCACGAACTCCAGCTACGAAGATTTGTTCATGGCAGCGAACATGATCAAGCAGGCCCTCGCGAAGGGTCTCAGCCCGAAGTGCCCGCTCCTCATCAACCCGGGTTCCGAACAGGTGCGCTACACCGCCGAACGCGACGGTCTCATCGACCTGTTCAAGCAGTTCGGCGCCACAATCATGACGAACGCCTGCGGTCCTTGCATTGGCCGCTGGGACCGCGCCGGTGCCGACAAGAAGGAACTCAACACCATCGTCCACAGTTTCAACCGCAACTTCGCGAAACGCGCCGACGGCAACCCGAACACGCACGCCTTCGTCGCCTCCCCGCTCATGGCCGTGATTGCAGCCCTCAGCGGCGACATCCGCTTCAACCCGATGACCGACACCCTCGTGAACAACGAAGGCAAGGCCGTGAAGCTCGACCCGCCAGAGCAGTGCGAACTCCCGCCGAAGGGCTTCGAAGTCAAGGACGCCGGCTACCAGGCTCCTGCCGAAGACGGTTCCATGATTACCGTTTCCATCAACCCCGAAAGCAAGCGCCTCCAGGCCCTCGCCCCGTTCGCCGCCTGGGACGGCAAGGACATCGCCGGTGCCCCGCTCCTCATCAAGGCCAAGGGCAAGTGCACCACCGACCACATCTCCATGGCCGGTCCGTGGCTCAACTACCGCGGTCACCTCGAAAACATTTCGAACAACATGCTCATCGGCGCCGTGAACGCCTTCAACGGCGAAACGAACAAGGTCCTCTGCCAGTGCGGGCAGTACAAGGAAGTCCCCGAACTCGCCAAGATTTACAAGGCCAAGGGCACGGGCTCCATCGTCATCGGTGACGAAAACTACGGCGAAGGCTCCAGCCGCGAACACGCCGCCATGGAACCGCGCTTCCTCGGCGTGAAGGCCGTAATCGTGAAGAGCTTCGCCCGCATCCACGAGACGAACCTCAAGAAGCAGGGCATGCTCGCCCTCACCTTCAAGAACGCCGCCGACTACGACAAGATCCAGGAACAAGACGTGTTTGACATCGTGGGCCTCACCAAGTTCGCCCCGGGTTCCGAGTTCACCCTCGTCGCCCACCACAAGGATGGCTCCGTCGATAACATCGCCCTCAGCCACACCTACAACGAACAGCAGTGGGCATGGTTCAAGGCAGGTTCGGCCCTCAACCTGATCCGCGCGAACAACAAGTAAGCAAGGGCACGCCTATGGAGCCGGAATTCAGCACCTTTACAGACCCCAGGGACGGCCGCACGTACCGTACTGTAAAGATTGGCAACCAGGAATGGTTCGCCGAGAACTTCGACTATGACTGCCCGGGCAGTGTCGTTTACGAGAACAAGACCGAAAACGAGACTCGGTACGGCAGGCTATACACCTGGGCGGAACTGATGGGGTTCGACGGCAAGATGAACGACAATGTCGCTTTCACAACCGACGAGGAACGCAATGCCACCTACAGGGGCATCGCACCCGAGGGCTGGCACATTCCGAGCGATGCCGAATGGAAGGAACTCAAGGCGTATGTCGATAGCATCGCCGATACCGAATTCGGGACCGCGCTCAAGTCCAGGAAGGGCTGGAAAAAGGACCCGGACGGCTGCCCCGCAGGTGCCGACGAGGTCGGGTTCAACGCCCTCCCGTCGGGCCGCCACATGCCCAACGGGGAATACCTCTACGGCGGCAAGGGCGCGCACTTCTGGACATCTACCGAAGTCGACAAGGTTTACGCCATCCGCTGGGGCGGCACGTATGCAGGCGAAGACTTCACCGGTTTCAGGACGTACAAGGCGCAGGCCCTCGCGCTCCGTCTGGTAAAGGACCGCTAAGCGCGCTCAGATAAAATAACTTGCAACGCAGTTGCAACTCCGTGACAAATAATTAAATTTGTCTTGATTACTAAACGGAGTGTATCGCAATGCAAGGCAATCGTGAAAACTGGGGTTCCAAGCTGGGCGTAATCCTCGCTGTCGCAGGTTCCGCCGTCGGGCTTGGCAACTTCTTGCGCTTCCCGGTGCAGGCGGCCACCAACGGTGGCGGCGCCTTTATCATCCCCTACCTCATCGCTTTCGTGTTTCTCGGGATTCCCCTCGCGTGGATGGAATGGAGCCTCGGGCGCTATGCGGGCAGCCACAACTACGGCACCGCCCCGAGCACGTTCCACATCATTTTCCACAAGAAGAAGGGTTGGGCCAAGCATCTCGGGTCCATCGGGCTTTTGCCGCCCATCTTCATCGTGTTCTACTACGTGTTCATCCAGTCGTGGATTCTCGCGTTCGCATTCTATTCGCTCAACGGCACCCTCATGGAGAAGGTCGCCCTCGGGCCCGAGGCGGTCACCCAGTTCTTCAGCGACTTCATCATGCTCAAGACCTGCGTGGGCCCCGTTCCCGTAGCCCTCATATTCTTCCTCATCACGTTCGCCTGCAACATGGGAGTGCTCTCGTTCGGCGTGCGCAAGGGCATCGAGCGCGCGAACAAGATATGCATGCCGATCCTCCTTATCATGGGCCTTATTCTCGTAGCACGTGTGCTCACACTCGACGGTATCGGCAAGGGTCTCGCCTTCATGTGGAACCCGAACCTTTCCGAACTCGCCAGCCCCAAGGTGTGGATGGCGGCAGCAGGCCAGGTGTTCTTCACCATGAGCCTCGGCATGGGCATCATCTTCTGCTACGCAAGCTACCTCAAGCCCAAGGAAGACCTCACGCTTTCTTCGCTTACCGCTAGCGCCACGAACGGTTTTGCCGAAATCATCATCGGCGGTACGGTCGTCATCCCGATAGCCGTGCTTATCGCGGGCGCGAACATCGAGCAGTGCGCAAAGCTCGGCACCTTCGGCCTCGGCTTCCAGACCATGCCCTACGTGTTCGGCACGCTCCCGCTCGGGGGCCTGTTGCAGACCATCTGGTTCGCGATGCTATTCTTTGCGGGCATCACGAGTGCGATTTCAATCATCCAGCCGCTCATCAGCTTCTGCGAAGACGACCTCAAGTTCTCCCGCAAAAAGTCCGTGGCGACCATCAGCACCATCACGTTTATCGGTAGCCTCACCGCCATCTTCGGGCTTGCCGCAGGTACGGTCGACGAACTCGACTTCTGGGGCGGCACCTTCCTGCTCGTGGTGTTCGGGGCCATCCAGGCCATCATGTTCAGTTTCGTGCTCGGGCGCCGCAAGGCGGTCATCTCGAACGAATCGTTCTACCAGGGCGAAGACACCATCGGCGACCCGAACGAGAACGTCGCCTTCGGTCTCATGAACGTGGGTGCAAAGCTAAAGCTCCCCCGCTTCTTCAGGCCCATCATCCAGTACGTTTGCCCGGCATACCTCATCATCCTGCTCATCTCGTTCACGTTTACAGACGGCCTCCCGATTATCACGCTCAGCAACATCGCCGACACGGCGAAGGTCACCTTCCTCGGTATGGAATTCCCGCAGAAGGGCTTCACCTGGGCGTTCCGCGGGTTCCTGCTGCTCGTCATCGTGCTCCTGAACGTCGCCATCGCATACGCATGGCGCAAGGGCGGCACCGCAGAACAGGGCCGTAACGCGGACATACAGAAGATGCCCATGGGCAATTCCGACGAAACCGAAACACAGAAGGAGGCATAACATGGATGCAGAATTCACCACCAGCGGACTCGTTTTTATGCTCTCGTCCTGGGCGGCAATTATCGGACTATGCGTATTCTGCTTTGTCAAGGTGTTCAAGAACAAGTAGGCAATATTTTTTGTTATCTTGTACACGAATAACAGGAGAACTTTATGGATATCAAGAAGAAAGTCGAAGAACTGGCGCTCACCCTACCCGAATGCCCCGCACCGCTTGCCGCATACGTACCCGCGACGCGCTTCGGCAACGTGATTGCAGTATCGGGCCAGCTCCCTTCCGTGAAGGGGGATTTTTCTGCCTATTGCGGCACAGTCCCGAACGAACTTTCCATTGAAAAGGCTACCGAAGCCGCCCGCATCTGCCTCCTGAACAACATCGCCGCCGCCATGACAAAACTCGAACACGGCGAAACCCTCAAGCTCGTGCAGATGCAGGGCTTTGTGCAGTCCGCCGCGGACTTCCACGAGCAGCCCGCTATCCTCAACGGCGCAAGCGAACTCGCAGTCCAGATTCTCGGTGAAAACGGGAAGCACGCCCGTACCGCCGTCGGCGTGAGCGCACTCCCGAAAAACGCCGCTGTCGAAATCAGCTGCACATTCGAGGTCGTCCCCGAAGAGGTTCGCTTTACCGGGCGCATGAACTGGATTGGCTAGGCTTGCCCGCTATCCGCGCCTAGTTCATGTCGAGCGCGGATAGCTTATCCTGCATTTTCTTGTTTTCTTTCTGGAGAGAATCGACCTGGACCTGCAGAGCCTGTATCTGGCCCTCAAGTTCTACTTTCTTCGATTCGAGCAGGCGGATTTCGTTCTCCACTTCGGGATTAGAGCAGGCGAAACACAAAAAGGTCGCGATAATTGCCAATAAAATAACATTTAACCTTGTCATGTCCAAAATTTAATTATAAATATGGGACAAGAAGAACAATCTGCGGAAAAAGGTATTATGATTAACAAGGTCTGGGAATGGTTTAACGCTCAAGGCTACAAGGGCTCCATATCGGTTTGCGATCCGAAGGCGCTCAGGCTTTCGACTGAACCCGCATTTACCTGCAAGGCGAACACTCCCGACGACGACACCTTTATCTACGAGCAAATCTTCGAAATCGACCCCGACTACCGGGTTGCAGCCATCATCAAGGAAGCAGCCGGAATCCCCGCCCGCGAGTGGCTGCCCGACGGCGCACAGGAACCCGCAGAAATTTCCTTCGAAGGCTCACCCGACCAGATACAGGGGCGCATCGACGACGCCATTCTCGAAGGCCTCGCCCACAAAAAAAATCTCCGGATCAGGGAATCCGGAGCAATCGTGAAATTCGGGTATAAGATCGAAGATCTGCTATGAAAAAAGAAATCAACGTTCTCGAGTACACAAACGAAATTATCAACGCCGTTAAGAGTGGAGTACTATTGACGGCATCCGCCGACGGTAAAGCAAACACGATGAGCATCTCGTGGGGCTCGGTCGGCATCGAATGGAACCGAGTCCTCTTTACAACATTCGTGCGAACGAGCCGTTATACTTTTGAATTCCTCGAAAAAAACGGTGAATTTACCATAAGTATTCCGCGAGAAAGCTCCCCAAAAAAACTCATCGCCCAGTGCGGGTCCAACAGCGGTCGCGACATAGACAAGGCAAAGGAGTTCGGTTTCAGCTATGTAGACGGAGAAACAGTGAGCGTTCCTGCCGTCAAGGAATATCCGCTCGTACTTGAATGCAAGGTGGTCTACAAACAGTTACAGGACGAAAAGGCAATCTTTCCCGATGATCTTGAGAAATTCTACCCGAAGAGTAGCAATGGTAAACGAGACATCCACATGGCATATACCGCAGAAATCACAAAAGCATATATTCTGGAATAGATTCTCTGCAAGCCACCAAGCGAAAGAATTCTTAGTGATATATAGTTATTTGATGTGCGTAATCACTTTTTTCCATTTTTGACATTTTCTGCCATTTTATTTTACTATTTTCCCAAATATGAAGCAAGATGCCAAACCTTTTATTAAGTGGGTGGGCGGGAAAACTCAACTTTTGGAGGAAATCCGCAAATATTACCCATCGCATATAGAAAAATACTGTGAACCATTCGTGGGTGGTGGTGCAGTTCTTTTCGACGTACTATCTAAGGCTCTTCCGAATGAAGTGTTAATTAATGACATTAATGCAGAACTCATTAACACATACAAGCAGATAAAAGAAAATTGTTCAGGGATGATTGATGAACTAGCAAAAATGCAAGAGAAATATTGGAGTTCCTCCCCTGAAGACAATAAATCCCTTTATTTCGAGAAGAGAGACCGCTTTAACACACTAAAAGTTAATGGAAATAAAAAAGAGAATCTTGAAAAAGCAGTACTTTTTATATTTCTTAACAAAACATGCTTCAACGGTTTATTCCGCGTTAATTCAAAAGGATTATTCAACGTTCCGTTCAATAATGCGAAGAGACCTCTTCTTTGTGATGAAGAAAACCTGAAGGCCTGTTCAACACTTCTAAAAAATGTTAAAATGACTGTTGGCAGTTATAGTCAATGCAACGATTTTATAGATAATAAAACATTCGTATATTTAGATCCTCCATATAGGCCTTTAACACAAACTGCGGCATTTACATCATACAATGAAAACGCTTTTGGTGATAAAGAACAAATCAAACTAGCCAAATTCATTGAAGAGATTTCGAATAGAAAAGCTATCGTTGTTACAAGTAATTCCGACCCAAAAAACATTTGTGAAGAAGATACATTTTTTGACAACCTCTATAAAAAATTCACAATCAAGCGAGTTTCAGCATCTAGAATGATTAATTCTAACGCAAAAAAACGTGGAGCAATAAACGAGCTACTAATTAGTAATGTAGCAGAATGTTCTAGGAGTGTCTATGGTTAAACGAAATTTCACTAAATGGTTGGAGACTTTTCGTGAAAGTATTGCAACTTATTCATACTATGTTGATTTCAACAAAGTATTCCGAAATGTAGACTCAATAAAAATTGAGCTAAACATTTTGAATTCATTAATTGGCTCAAAAAACATCAAGCAGGATTTTGAGTCGATTCTTGCTAAATATCCAGAAGTAATTAAATGCATTCCCATTCTTTTGGCAGTCCGTAGTACAGAAATCCCTATAAGCGATGAAAACGGAATGTTTGTTTATGAATTTGGCGGCATGATATATGACATTGCTGCTTATTCAGAATTTATGGAAAAATCCGGATTATTCGATTTAATGCAAAATCATTTGATTGGCAATCTAGTTGATTATGTAACAGGAGTTGAAACTGGTTTAGATTCTAATGGTCGCAAAAATCGTGGCGGTCATTTAATGGAGGACCTTGTAGAAGTATTCATTAGGAGAGCGGGATTTATAAAGGATAAGAACTATTTTAAAGAGATGTATATTTCAGACATTTCGAAGAAATGGAATATAAATTTATCCGCCATATCAAACCAAGGAAAAATGGAAAAGCGGTTCGATTTCGTAGTAAAGACAGGGGAAAAGATTTACGCCATTGAAACAAATTTCTATGGCAGCAGTGGTTCTAAATTAAATGAGACCGCAAGAAGCTATAAGACGATTGCGAACGAAGCCAAGACGATTCCAAATTTTGAATTTGTTTGGTTTACAGACGGTCTAGGCTGGGGTTCCGCAAAAAATAATTTGGAAGAAACTTTTGATGTACTGGAGCATATCTACTGCATTCATGATATAGAAAATGGAATAATGAAGGAGATTTTTAGATGACAACCTCAACTATGGACAATGCTTATAATACAAATTATTATCATGACGGATCTCTCTTTCAGTTAAGACCAGCAAAAAAAGCTATAAAGACATTTGTTTTGTCTAATGGCATAATTGTAGCAATGTTTCAAGGAAATCGTGGCGCGCATCCTGAATTAGATTTTGTCGTAAAAATACTTCGCAAAGGCAAAGATCAAAGACCGGAACCACCAATTCACACATATTGGGTAGTTGATTTAATGATTAAATCGCACATTTACCCAAATGAAATTAAAGAGGTTCTTAACTATTATATTGATTTTTATGACAAATGCAGACCTTTTGATACAGTTGAAGAACGAAATGCATATGAACCGCAATCGTTATCTTATATAATGGAAAAATTTGGTAATTTGAATGCTTTTCACACTTTGCCGATGGATTATATCGCGCTTGTTATTGAATTATTCTGTTTATGCGAGAAGCGAAACGAAGGTGCATATATGTTTAGAAATATTTTGCATATACTAAAAGATTATGTTGACGGAACTGCGGATTATATGAACGTGATAAAAGCTTCAATGCCATTAAATCGGTAAGTAATAAATTTGTTCGTAACAATGCTTAAGGCCTTCTATAAATCAAAAAAGCATGATTTCAATCTTGTTAAGGGGGATTGCATCAAGGTTCTTTCTGAACTTGATTTCCAATTTGATATGATTTTTGCAGATCCACCTTATTTTCTATCTAATGGAGGAATCTCTGTTCAAAGTGGAAAGCAAGTCAGTGTGAATAAAGGGGATTGGGATAAATCACAAGGATTTGAAAAAGATAACGAATTTAATCGCCGGTGGCTATCAGCATGCCGAGAACATTTAAAAGAAAACGGAACAATCTGGATCTCCGGCACATATCATAATATTTTCTCTGTCGCCCAGATGTTAAATGAATTAAATTTTAGAATTCTCAACTGCATCACTTGGGCAAAGACTAATCCGCCACCTAATCTAAGTTGCAAGTTCTTCACTCATTCTACCGAATTCATTCTGTGGGCAAGAAAAAACAAGAAGACTCCGCACTACTATAATTACGAGTTAATGAAGCAAATTAATGGCGGGACGCAAATGCGCGATGTATGGCAGATGCCAGCCATTGGACGCTGGGAAAAAACTTGTGGTAAACACCCTACGCAAAAGCCTTTGCCGCTTTTGGCCCGCATAATACAAGCATCTACAAAAGAAAATGCGTGGATTCTTGACCCGTTCTGCGGAAGCTCTACTACAGGAATTGCAGCAAATCTTTTAAATAGACGTTTTCTAGGTATAGACCAAGAATTACAATTCCTTAATATGTCAAAAAAACGCCGCAAAGAGATAGACAACGCCGTTATTCGTACAAACTTTCGCGAACGCATTTGTAAAGCAGCAAATGCAGAGCTACAACAAATTTTAGAACTGCACGAAAATACGCTCTATTACGGGGTCGATTTGCCCTTAAAATAACACAAAAGAAATGAAAATAAGCGCTATCCCTCCTGCTCTCCGGAGGTTTTTTCCTTAGCCTGTTCCTTTTCTTCCTTAATTTGTTTGTGAATCTCTTTCAGGATAAACGGTGAAAGAATCACGATGGCGACACCTACCGTGACGAAGGAATCCGCGACGTTGAACGTCGGGAAGCGCGTCATGATAAAGTCGGGCAAGTCGCAGTCGATAAAGTCCACGACCATCTGGAGGCGCATGCGGTCAATGAAGTTGCCAATCGCACCGCCGAGAATCATCACCACGCCAAGGCGGCTCATCCAGTCGCGCTTGTCGATATTTTTGTAGAACCAGCCCATCACTACGACGGCGACAAGCGATATCAATATAAAGAATACGGTCGGCGAAAGGAACGGCATCAGGTCTTGCGGGCGGCTGCTGAACGCGGCACCCTTGTTGAACACCAGCTGAAAGCGCAGGAATTCGCCGAGGATGTTTATCACGTCATGGTTCGGCGCGCCGGTCTCGTTCGTGAACCGGGCAAGCGCCCACAGTTTCGTGAGCTGGTCTGCCACAATGCTAAAAACGATTACGGCAATATGGAACGGCCATTTGTTGTAGAACTTCATACGTTGCCTTATACTCTTAATTTCACAGGGAGATCCTTCGACTTCGTGCTACGCACTCCGCTCAGGATGACATCACCCCTTTTTTCAATTGCAAATAGGTTTTCTCAATCCAGCGGTCGGAATAGAAATGCATCGACGTGGACTTCACGATGCGCTTCACCGTATCGCGGGTAATCTTCATCTTCTTGTCGGCGGCAAACAGGCCCGAGCCGTCGCCGATAAGCTTCATGTTCTCTGCTGCCATAAAGAGCGGCCACAGGCAGAAGAGTCGGGTACGCATCTTCACGTTCGGCACGAGCTTCGTGTACGCGATGGCATCGTCCAGGTGCCCCCACGCCTTCTTCACGAGTTCTTCCATCACGGCGGCACGGCGTGCCTCGAAATCGGCCCGCACCTCGTCCGCTACCCCTACCGGCAGGTTGAACATGTCGTAGGAATGCTCGAAGCCGTGGCGGCGGCAGATTTCCTCGGGCACAAAGCACACCCTGCGGGTCGAATCCTCCATGCAGTCCTTCACGATGTTCGCCACCTGGAGCGCAAGCCCGAAACTCACGTCAAGTTTTTGCATCTCGGCCTTGCGCGCATCGCCAATCAGGCAGGTATCGGCCGCAAACAGATTCGTGAGCAGCTTCCCGACAATGCCCGCAACGTAATAGCAGTACTCGTCCAGGTCGGCGATACTCTCGAGCGTAAACCAGCCGGAAGAGAGCGCGGCCTCCTGCCTAAGCGCAAACTTCGCCATGCCATGGCACATCTCGATAGTCACGGCGCGCACCGGGGCGGCATAGACCTCGGGCAGTTCCTTCAGGAGCGGCACTACCACGTGCGTATGCAGGCACAGGTTCATGTACGGGTGATCGGACTTGCGCCAGTTTTCGGGCAGGGCATCCTCGAACGCGGCAATCGCCCCATCGGGCAAATCGGCGGTCCTAAAAATGTCGGCGAATTTCCCGAGCAGCACCTCCTTCTCGGAGGCCTTCATGTCGGGGTCGTCTTCCACCGTATCGGCTATGCGCAGGTACAGGTACGCAAGCAGGATGCTCCTGTGGAGCCGTCCCTTGAGCACATTGATATTGAGCGCGAACGTACGCGAAACGTGCAGCAGGATTTCCTCGGCGTAAAGCCACGCCTTCTTGCCTTCGAGCACATCCTCGCCCATTCCAAGTGAATCAAGTATATTCGCCATTTTCTAGTTACTAGTTATTAGTTGTTAGTCATTAGTTATTAGTTGAAGTCAGGCGGCATTACCGCAAAAAAAAACTAATGACCATTGACTAATGACCTTGTACATAAAGTTATAAAATCCTAATCACCCTTTTGTCCGTCACCCTTCGACATTCGCGCCAAAACTAGTACATCGTCTCGGCGTAGACATCGGGCGGAATCTTCTTCGTCTTCGCCATCGCCCTCACGTACTTCCAAAAACGCCTGTGTTCCTGCGCGTGGCGGAGCTTCTTGTTGTAACTCCAGATAGTACGGTTGTGGATATCGGGCTCGCTCATGAACGTGCCCTTGCTTTCCGTCTCGTAGCGCACCTTGCGGTATTCCAAGAAATATGCGGAGGTGAACATCGCGGCAATCCTGCCCATCGCAATACTGTAGAGCACTGCGGCCAGAATCATCGCCGGGGCAATCGCCACAAGGCCGTAGACCGGCTCGCAAATGCCGAACCTGCGGAACAGCCAGCATACGCTCACCGAGAGCGCGACCGAGGCAACGAGCGAGAACACGAAATTCAGCAGGCGAAGTTTCGCCTTACGGGAATGGATTTCGGCGGACGAGCCCGAGACATACGCCCATCTTTGCCCCTTCTTGACCATCTTATGCATAAAAAGCGGGTACGAGAAACGCCAGAACCAAAAATAGAGAGCCACCCACAGCAAAAGGGGCAGCCATATCACGTAATCAAGTTTATCAAGGTATTCCATACGGGCTCAAATATAGAAATTTCGGCAAAAAACAAGGCCCAAAACAGGCTGGCAGAGAACCGGGCCAAAACCGCCGGCGCGTGCCAAAGCAGCCTGTTAGTTTGTACAAAATACCGTCTTTCGGGGAGCTTCCAGGCCCGGAAGGTGGGTTGAGCAGCCCACCGCACGCCGGAATTCATAACTTACGGTGTATCAAGGACTTACGGTGCCGGTTCGACCTCGAAAAAGGCCTTTTTCAGGGTCACCTCGCTAGACTTATCAACATCAAAGCATATTTTTTATAAATTTAGAGTCCAACTGTTGATAGATTTTCGTGTCCCGGAAACTGCCGGACAAGGGATAGAACGCGTTATGCAAGTCGAATGGGAAAGATGTCTGAACTACCTGCGCGGAATGCTCTCCGATTCCGTCTATAAGACTTATTTCGCCCAGACCAAGATGGTAAACCAGACCACCGGTCACGCCGTCATTTCGGTGCAGCCCGGACTGGATACTAAGGTCTATGCCGCCTACAAGGAACTCATCAAGCTCGGCTGGAAAGAGGCCACGCACAGCGAGACCCCCATGGAATTCGAGTTCCAGCCGCAGGAAGTTGCCCCGAAGGCAAATACCGAGACCGACAACAGCTTCAGGGATTTCCTCAAGCCGAGCGTGCCTCTCTCCCCCAGTTTCCGCTTCGAGAATTTTGTGCCCGGCGACAAGGCGCAGCTCGCGTTCAATGCGGCAATCGCTGTCGCAAAGAATCCCGACGGCACGCAGTACAACCCGCTGTTCATCTACGGTTCCTCGGGCCTCGGCAAGACTCACCTGCTGCAGGCCATCGGCAACTACGTGCTCGAAGAAGACCCGAACAAGCGTGTGTGCTACCTTACCAGCGAAGACTTTTCGCAGCAGTACATGAAGTGCCTGCGCGACGGTCGCGTGACCGAGATGAGCGACTTCTACCGTAACGAAGTCGACATCCTCCTCATCGACGATATCCAGAACTGGACCGGCAAATACGAGACGCAGAACGAGTTCTTCCTCATATTCAACGCGCTGCACCAGGCCGGCAAGCAGATCGTGCTTACCTCCGATGCGCCCGCGGGCGAAGTGAAGAACCTCTCCGACCGCCTCGTGAGCCGCTTCTCCTGGGGCCTTACTGTGGACATCCAGCCGCCCGACGTGGAAACCCGCGAAGCCATTCTCCACAAGAAGGCCGAAGAACGCCACCTCGAGATTAGCGACGAGGTGCTGCACTTCCTCGCCGAAAAGATTGCAAGCAACGTGCGCTGCCTCGAAAGCGCCATCATCAAGCTCACGCTGCAGTCGAGCCTGATGAACCACGATATCGACATGAGCATCGCGCAGAAGGTCGCAGCAGAAATCGCCCCGACTCTCCGCCGCCGCGTAAGCCTCGATGCCGTTCTCCACACGGTATCGCAGCACTACGAGGTTCCCGAGGCCAAACTCACAGAACCCGGCCGCGGCACCAAGGAAATTTCCAAGGCCCGCCAAGTCGCGATGTACCTCATGCGCGAATGTTCCTCCATCAGCCTGCAGAGCATCGGCTCTCGCTTCGGCGGCAAGGACCACTCCACCGTGGTTCACGCCATCAAGAGCGTCAAGAAGGAAATGGAGACGGACGCCGCATTCGCACGCCTTATCGAAGGCCTCAAGAACGCCATCCACGACTAATTTTTATATTTGACATACCCATTGACGACCCGGGAAAACATCCCGACAGCCGCTAGACGAGAACGGATAAACCTCCGGCTTAAAAGGCATAAAAAGGCAATACGATGGACATCAAGATTCTGCAGCAGCCCGACGATGTGACATGCGGGCCAACAAGCCTCCAGGCGGTCTACAACCACCTCGGCTACAAGATTTCTTTAAAGCAGCTCATTTCTGAAATTGAATTTTTGGAAGACGGCGGAACGCTCGGCGTGTTCCTCGGCATCGATGCCCTGAAGCGCGGGTTCAAGGTCACGCTACATTCGTACAACCTCACGCTCCTGGACCCCACGTGGAGCACTCTCAGCATGCCGGAACTGAAGGCGAAGCTGGAACTTTTGCACAAGGCAAAACACGCTCCCAAGCTCCGCAAGGCCATCGAGGCGTACATCCGCTTTATCGATTTGGGCGGAACCGTTGCTTTTTCCGACCTGCGCGTCGCCATGTTCGAAAAATACTTCAAGAAGGGCGTACCCGTGCTCTGCGGGCTTTCGGCCACCTACCTGTACCGCAGCATGCGCGAGTTCACCGGCAAAGACGACAAGTCCGTATTCGACGACATTCACGGCGAGCCCATGGGGCATTTCGTCGTGGTGTACGGCATCGACGAAAAGAAACAGTTCATGGTGGCCGACCCCGACGGCACCAATCCGTTGCACAAGACGCCTTACTACAAGGTGGACAAGTTCCGCCTGCTCCACAGCATACTGCTCGGCGTCATGACCTACGACGGCAACGTGCTTGTTATAGAGAATAAGAAATAGGATCATGAAAAAGTTAATCGTTGTAAACAATCCCAAGCACTGGAAGTTACACGTTCCGGGCATAGACATCATCTCGGCGCAGGACTACCTGATTTCGAGCAAGTACACGAACGAGCGCAACCTGCGCGTATTCAACCTCTGCCGCGATTACAGTTACCAGAGCAAGGGCTACTACGTGTCGCTTTTGGCCGAGGCCCGCGGGCACAAGGTTATCCCGGGCGTCAAGAACATGCGCGACTTCAAGGCCCCGGCCGTAATCAAGCACATCTCCGACGAAATCGATAACCTGATTCAGAAGAGCCTGCACAAGCTTACCGGCACAGAATTCGTGCTCTCGATTTACTTTGGGCAGAACGTG
This sequence comes from Fibrobacter sp. UWR3, assembly GCF_900143055.1. Lineage (NCBI taxonomy): Bacteria > Pseudomonadati > Fibrobacterota > Fibrobacteria > Fibrobacterales > Fibrobacteraceae > Fibrobacter > Fibrobacter sp. UWR3. Next base: position 95,670 of record NZ_FRCW01000005.1, read on the forward strand.
AGCCCGCAATACCTGGAACTTTCGCAGGAACTCTACCGCCTGTTCCAGGCGCCGCTGCTTCGCGCGAAATTCGTGTTCAAGCAGAAGTGGTTCATCCAGAGCATCCGCCCGATTTGCGTGGACGAGATTCCCGAATCGCACATGGAATTCGTGGACAAGTTTGCGCAGGAATACTTCGAAAAAACCCGCTATGCCTCCAGCAAGGAAGAGGATTACCTGTACGACCTCGCCATCCTCACGAACCCGGATGAAGTGGAGCCGCCGAGCAACGCGGAAGCCATACAGCACTTTGTGAAGGCGGCGGAAGATACGGGATTCCGCGTGGAGATGATTACCCGCAAGGATTACCCGCGAGTGGGCGAATTCGACGCGCTGTTTATCCGCGAGACGACAAACGTGAACCACTACACCTACAGTTTTGCACGCCGTGCACAGTCGCTGGGCATCGCCGTCATCGACGACCCGGACAGCATATTGCGCTGCTCCAACAAGGTGTACCTGCAAGAACTGATGCAGGCGGCAAAAATACACTCACCCAAGACGATTATCGCGCACGCCGAAAACCGCCACACGCTCGCCAAGGAAATCGGGTTCCCGATGGTCATCAAGTCGCCGGATTCGAGTTTTTCGATGGGCGTGAAGAAGGCGACCAACAAGGAAGAACTCGAGCAGATTCTCGACGAGATGTTCGAGCACAGCGACCTGCTTATTGCGCAGGAGTTCACCCCGACGGAATTCGACTGGCGCGTGGGAGTGCTCGACGGCAAGCCGCTTTACGCCTGCAAGTACCACATGGCGAAGGGCCACTGGCAAATCTACAACTGGGAAAGCAATGACAAGCAAAGCGAAGAATTTTCGGGTAAGTGCGAAAGCATCCCTATAGAGATGGTGCCGCACGGAATCGTGAAGACCGCCCTCAAGATTTGCAGCCTGATTGGCAACGGGCTCTATGGTGTCGACCTGAAGGAATGGCACGGCCACCCGATTGTGATTGAAGTGAACGACAACCCGAGTATCGACGCGGGCATCGAAGATGGCGTAGGCAAGAGCAAAGTTTACCTTGCCGTCATGAGGTCGCTGCGTCACCGCATCGAGGAACGCATGAACGCCGCACAACACAAACTGCAAATGCACGAGAAGGAATGGTTCTAAAATTCCGGATAAAAAAATCATATAAAAGGTCAATAGTCATTAGTCAATGGTCATTGGCTTTTTATAATCGCGGCTTCGCCGCCTAACTTTAACTAACAACTAATGACTAATGACTAATTACAAACTTTGGCAACGTTACGGCATCGAGATGGAGTACATGATCGTGGACAGAAACACGCTCGACGTGCTCCCGCGTGCCGACGTGGCCCTCGGAAAAGACAAGAACGGCGAGCAGCTCTCTGACGTGGAACACGGCCCCATCGGGCTTTCAAACGAACTCGTGAGCCACGTGCTGGAATTCAAGTGCGCAGAACCTGTCGACAGCCTCAAGCATTTGGGCAAGACCTTCCATCACGAAATCGTGAAGGCGAACGAAACGCTCAAGAGCATCAACGCGATGCTTTTGCCCACGGCAGCGCACCCCTTCATGGACCCCGCCGTAATGCAGCTCTGGCCCTACGACTGCCTCGACATCTACCAGGCATACGACCGCATTTTCAACTGCAAGGGGCACGGCTGGGCGAACCTGCAATCCACCCACATCAACCTCTCTTTCCACGGCGATGAGGAATTCGGCAAATTGCACGCAGCCATCCGCGCATTGCTCCCGCTGATTCCCGCCGTAGCGGCCTCTAGCCCGTTTTTGGACAGCAAATACTGCGGTTACCTGGACGGGAGAATCGAGACCTACCGCCACAACCAGGAGAAAATCCCGAGCATCACGGGCAAAGTGATTCCCGAAGCGGTCTTTACCTACAAGGATTACGAGGAACAGATTTTTAACAAAGTAAAGGCGGATATCGCACCGTACGATCCCGACCACCTGCTGAACCACTTCTTCTTGAATAGCCGCGGAGCCATCGCGCGCTTTGACCGCGGGGCCATAGAAATCCGCCTGGTCGACATCCAGGAATGCCCCGATGCAGACATCGCGATTGCCGAATGGGAAGTCGCCGTATTGAAAGGTCTTGTGGAAGGCAAATTTGCGAATGAGTCGCAAATCCGCGCACTCGATACGGACGCCCTCGCGAAAATTCTGCTCGCCACCACGCGTTTTGCCGAAAAGACGGTAATAAACGACCGTGATTTCCTGAATGTCTGGAACATTGACGCGAGCGAAATCACCGCAGGCGAACTCGTACAACGCATCACGGAGAAAGTCCGCAGCAAGATTTCCGACCACTCGCAGGCACTGCTCGCCAGCATGCTCAAACGCGGAACGCTCGCCAGCGCCCTCGTGAAGAACGTCGGTGCAGACCCCGACCGGGACGACTTCGTGTACGAATACGGCCGCCTCGCCCACTGCCTTGCGGAGAACAGACTGTACGGAGTGGAAGAGTGATTAGACGAAAGACGAAAGACGAAAGACGAAAGAAAATCGCGTCCAAGTCCGTTCTGATCCTCACTTGCGAGCATGCCAGCAACAAGTTGCCCGCAGCGTTCAAGAAAGCTGTTCCCGCAAAAGTCCTGGAAACGCACCGCGCCTACGACATCGGAGCGTGCGCAGTATTCAGCAAGCTGGTGAAGTTCGCAAAGCCCGAATTCCACTGCGAAGGGAAATTTTCGCGTCTGTTCGTCGACCTGAACCGCACCATCACGAACAAGAGCGCATTCAGCGATTACTATAAACAACTCGAAAAACGCGACCCCGCGACCGCCGCAAAAATGAAGGCCCAAGCCACCGCCTACTGGACGGAATACCGCGAGAACATCGAAAAGTTTGTCTCTAAAAACATAGGGTCGCTTCGACAGGCTCAGCGACCTGAAGCGGCCATCGTTCACCTCGGCATCCACAGCTTTACGCCCGTACTGAACGGCAAGACCCGCAATGCCGATATCGGAATCCTGTACGACCCGAGCCGCCCCGCAGAATGCAAGCTCGCGCGAATCATCAAGGACGAAATCAAGCGACTTTACCCGCAGATGAAGGTGCGTTTCAACTACCCGTACAAGGGCACCTCCGACGGGCTCACCACCACGCTGCGCAAAAAATTCGGCCCGCAATACGCAGGCCTTGAAATTGAAATCAACCAGAAGTTTTTCCTGTAATCCTACCGCTTGCTGCCGCTCACGCGGTAGCGGTATTCGCGTCCGTTTTTCTTGACGCGGACAAACAGGGACTGTTCCTTCGAATCGAAGTAGAGTCGCGGTTTCTGCGAATCCACAGCACGCTTGCCCGTAAGAACCGGGTTAACCGTCGTCGAATCGTCCCCGGGGCCTACCGACGTAGAATCGTCGGCTACGGTGTACCACTGCGCATTCTCGATACTTGCGGTCGCGTCGGTCGGGGGCGTCGTGAGGTTCGCGCCGTAGTTCGCATTGTTCAGCATGCCGTCGTCGACCATGCCGTAGAACACGCCCTTCGTAAGTTCTTTCGTGAAGTTGTTCTCGAGGTCGCCGCGCAGCTGTGCCGTGCCGGAAAGTTTCTTGCCGTTTACCGCCCACATCACGCCATAGACCTGCGCGTAGTCCGTCACGGTGGTGTTCACGATAATCGAAATCGCCCCCACCTTTGCGTGCCCGCTGATGGTACCGCTCACGAGCCAGGCATCTTCTTCGAGCACGGCATCGTCGGAAATTGTACCTGCGGTTACGAGCGCACGCCCGCGGACAGTCGCATTCCCGCTAATTGTCCCGCCGTTAACGACCGCGAAATCCTCGATTCGCGCGTTTCCACTAATCGTCCCGCCGTTAACGACCGCGTCGGGGCCCACGTACACGCTCGCATCGACCTTCGCCTTGCTGCTCACGAGGCCGCCGCCGTTACTATGCTGCTTGTAGCCGTTCGCATTCGAAGGCTTCCAGAAATCCTTGTTGTAACCCTCGGGAGCGCCGTTTACGACTTCGATCATGTACGGGTAGCGGTAAATACTGTAGTAGAACTGGTCCCAGAGAATCGTCTGCATCTCGGTCGGCGTTGCAGTTACGGCCAGCCATAAGGCCTTGTCGTTTGCCTTCGTCTCGATTTCCAGATTGAATCCCGTGCCATGCTTCATCTCGCTATAGCGCGGCGTGCCATCGCTGCCTTCCGCCACAAGGCCTACCGTCCAGCCCGAAGCCGGATCCGGCAGCTTATCCGGCGCGTAGTTGCACCACCTGTACGTCTTGCCCATGTAGTAATCCGTATTGTCGCCAAAACAGGTGTAACCGTTCACGGTCGGCTTGTCCTGCACGATTCCGCGGAACTTGACCGTCACCTTTCCCGCCTTTTCGGGGTAGATGCGCACCAGGTTGTAGCCCCAACGCTGCGGAGCCCAATAGCTTGGCGAAATGTAACGGTCCGCGCACGCCTCGCCAGCATTCCCGCCAGCAGCCTCGCCCGCCGCACATTCCATCTTGTTCAGCATGGTCACGCGCGGGTGCCTGCGGTAATTGTCGCCCCAGCCCGAAGCCTCGCGCCTCGTCGCAAATTCGTAATCGCCCCAGGACTTCTTGTACAACGCCTTTTTCGCGGGCGCATATTCGAGCGTCGCGTTCTTCATCGCGAACTTGCCGAACTGCTGGTTCAAACTATCGAGCGACCAGCCGTAAACCTTCATCATGGCCGTAAACGGAGTCTGTTCCATGCGGCCGGTTTCCCCATCGCGGATGGATTCCATCCATATACGGTTCACCTCGTGCGCGCCCTTATTGCCGCCGCCGAATTCCTCCTTGAGGTGTTCGAAGAACTGCCAGTTGCAGTAACGGTCACGCGTAGAGCCGTAGTAGAGGAACGGGTAGTTGATAAGGTATTCCGCGCAGTGGGCGTCATTCGGGTTGTACTGGTGCGCCATCCAGTTCGCATGGCATTCCGCAAACCAGCCCGAATGGCTGTTGTTGCCCATCCAGCCCGCCACTCCCTGCAGGCCGTGCGCAAACTCGTGCGATGTACCCCAGTAATCCTTGAGGGATCCCACGCCAATCCACATACCGGGCCCGTATTCGCCATTCAGGCCCTTCACGTAGTCCTGCCCGCCGTAGAGCGCCGCCATCACGGAGTTGTCGAATACGTAGATGTTGCTCTTGAGCTTCCTATCGGGGCTACTCGGGAACGGGAGCATCCATCCGAGCGAATCGATGTAGAACGAGAAAACCTTCTCGAGCGACTGAAGCACGCCCTGCGCATCCGCCGTAGGGATAGACACGTTGTTCGCCTGCCCGTCATCCGTCTTGGGCTTCTTGCAGACCTCAAAATGCTCCGATTCGGCAATCAACGTAAAGCCGTTGCTTGCGCACTGGTTTACCCACTCGATGGCCGCGGCGTTCGAAACCAACCCTGCCACGGCAAACCCAACCAACATCCTGTTCAATTTCATTGCGTACTCCAATTAATACCGCACAAAAATTCCGACACACCCGCGCCGGTTAATACTGAATTTATCCTTTTTTGCGCAAAAAAAGAAGGGCTCCGGAATATTCCGGGCCCAAAAGCGTGTAAAATCCGTGCAGAAACTACTGGTTGCGCCCCAGTTTCTTGAAGTCGGGCGTGAGTTTCGCGCAGGCGCTGTCCTTCGGGGCGCTGCGGTACAGCACGAGTTCCTTCTCGAAGAACCCCTTCGTAGAGGCGCTCACGCTCCACTTGCTCCCCGCGGGGCAATTTTCCAGCAGGACCTTCGAAACCGCAGTAAAGCGACCGCCCGTTACCTTGTAGTCAAATGCGCTTGTCGATAGCGAGTCGGGAATCTGCAGGGCCGCCGCATTGCCAACCGCCTTGCTCTTCGCGTAAAACGCCTTCTGGGCTTCCATGTACTCGACAGCCTTCTGCTGCATTTCCGCGATAGAATCGGAAACCGACGCGGCCTTCACCGTCTCGTGGCAACTACGCACTGCAAAAAAGGCAACCACAACCGCCACCACGACAGCAACCGGCAGGGCAATCTTCTTGAGCGGGACATTCCCCACCTTCGCAATGACTTCGCGCAGGGATTCGCCCGACTCTTCCGGGGCGGCCTCGCCCGTTTCCCACTTGAGCAGCCTGAGCGCCACAAGGACATGCACGAACTGCTTGGGCAGGGCAAGCCCCAGCGCCGCGATTACAAGCAGGACAATCGCTATCACCATGAATACGGCCAGGGCGCTTTCGGCATTCGGCAGAAGGTCCTGGACCTCCTTGAGGAGCTTGAGCAACTGGCGATCTTCCGCAAAGTTCTGCGAGGCGAACCGGCCCGTAAAATTGTTGTAGCGGGCAAGTCCCAGTTTCACTCCGTCAGAAGCCATCACGAGGACTGCCGAAAGCAGGCGTTCCAAAAAGAGGAACACCATGCCCACAAGCGCAATCACGCAGGCAATAAGCCGCGCCGTCCGTACCGGAGTCAAACCCGTATTTTTCTGTCCTTCAGTCATAGGCTATTACTTGTGTGAGGTGTGAGGTGTGAGGTGTGAGGTGTGAGGTGTGAGGTGTGAGGTGTGGAGTGTGGAGTGTGGAGTGTGGAGTGTGAGGTGTGTAATTAGTAATTAGTCATTCCTCATTACACACTACACATTGGTCACTTTGCTCCCGCCAGTTCTTTCGCGAGTTTCTTAGCTGTGGTAAAGTCAGCCTTTCCGGTACCGAGCTTCGGAACCTTCTCCACCGCATACGCCACCGCAGGCAGCATAATCGGGGGGAATCCGCTTGCGCGCAGTTCCGAAAGCACGTCCTTCGGGTCCTTATCACCCTGGTAAAGGAGCACAATCTTCTCGCCCTTCGCGGAATCCGGAATGGAGGTCACCACGTAGTCGCACCCCTCGAGCACCGGCGTATCCTGGATTTTCTTTTCCACTGCACCGAGGCTCACCATCTCGCCACCGAGCTTGGCAAATCGGCTGTAGCGGTCCACAATCGTGAGGAAGCCATCTTCGTCGAGGTAGCCCTTGTCGCCCGTACGGTAGTAGCGCTTGCCGTTAATCATCGTAATCACGCTCTTGGTGCGTTCCTCGTCCTTGAGGTAGCCCACCATCACCTGGCAGCCACCGATAAGGATCATACCCGCCTCGCCCGTAGGCAAGGGCTCGTTCGTATCGGGGTCCACAATCAGGAACTGCGAGCCCGGGAGCGCCATGCCCACCGTACCGGGCTTGTTGTTCACCTGCATGGTCATGTAGTCGCTATGCAGGTTGTTCTCGGTATTGATACTTGCCACCGGGGCGGTCTCGGTACAGCCGTAGCCCTCGTAGATTTCCTTACCGAACTTGAGGCGGAACGCGGTCGCAAGTTCGGGGCGCAGGGCTTCGGCACCCGCGATAATCAGGCGCACGTACTTGAGCGCCATCGGGTGCACGTAGCGGCTAATCGTAAATGCACGCAAGAACGTCGGGGTTGCAACAAACGCAGTCACGCGGAATTCCGCACAAACTCGCGCCATCGTCTTCACGTCGGTCGGGTCGGCCACGGTTACAATCGGGCAGCCTTCCGTGAGGTTCAAGAGCGTTGTCACCGTAAGGCCAAAGCTATGGAACAGCGGGAGTTCCGAAAGCATCACGTCGGCGCGGGTCACATTGAAAATGCACGCAAGTTGCTGGATGTTACCCATGAGGTTCCTGTGGCTCAGCATCACTCCCTTCGGGGTTCCCTCGGAACCCGAGCTGAACATGATAGCGGCGATATCGTCGAGCTTCATGCGCTTGCGGAAGCAGAACTTGATAAGCCAGCACGGTGCAATAATGCAGAAGACCAGGTAGAACGCAATCTTCGCCTTCGGGATAACCTTCATGAAGTCTTCCGCATAGAAAATGCGGAGCTTGTCGCTTGCAATCTGCGAGTAGTCGTTACCGCGCATCTTGAGCTTTTCCACGAACTGCCTGCTCGTAATCACCGTCTTCACGTCGGCGCGGGCGGCGCAGAACTTTACGTTGTCCACAGAGGAGGTGTAGTTCAGGTTCACGTTCGTCTTGCCCAGGAGCCAGAGAGCGAGGTTCACGATGACGCCTGCCGGAGAAGGCGGCAACATGATGCCCACGTTCTTCTCGTCGGGGCCAAGAATCTTCTTCAGGTGCCTGCTGAACGCGATAACCGCGCCCATCAGCTTGAAGCCGGAGAAGTGCCCTCCATCGGGATTGTATATGGCAGGGCCGTGCTTCACGTACTTCTTGTAGGTGCGAATCCAGCTGTCGCCGATAGGCTTCACGAACGAGACCGCATAGTTCCAGGCGCTTATGGAAATGTTGCGGATGATGGTGCGGACCTCGTTTGCCGGTGTAGTTGCGGGAATGGACTCGCCAAATGCGACGGTCACGGTACGTTCCGCAGAAGCGCCGTACATGTCGGAACCGCTATAACTGTAGTTGGAGCCCCACAGGCCCTGGATGTAGAACGGCACGACCTGAGCGTCGGTGCCCTCTACCGCCTTCGAGTAGTCGATGCTGAACGGTTCAACGTGCGGGGAACGGGCCACCTCGCCCGTCGGGAAAATCACCACCGCGTGGCCCGCCATGAGCTTCTCGTGAATCTTCTTCATGGCGTCTTCGGGGTGGCGGTTATCGATACGGATGCTCCCCAAGCGCTTGAGCATGGAGCGCAGGTACCACTTCTCGAAATGGTCCTTGTTGCTAGCGATGCACAGCGGGCGCGGGCAGGCCATCTGCACCATAGCCCAGTCAATAAAGCTGTGGTGGTTACCGACCAGGAGCACCGGACCGTCGTTCGGGATATTGCCCACGTTGAGCACGCGAATCTTGTAACGGCTAAACACCAGGCGCAACAGCGAGCGGACAAGCGCCTGCGGAAGGTTCAGAATGGACCAGTAGAACACGCCCACCGAAATGAGCGCGAGGCCGATAAAGTAATACGGCGGTTCAAGAGACGTGTAGCGGACCAGCGAGGAATAGATGAACAGGAACACCACGAGCACAAGGGCCTGTATCATGTTCGCGAGCGCAATGACCCAGCCCGAATTGTTGGGGCGGGTGTTGTACTGCAAGAGCGCATTCACCGGAACGAGGAACATGCCGCCGAAGATACCGATTGCCGTGTAGAGGATAGAGAGCGCCACCGGATGCACGAAGAACGGGATAAGGAACATACAGAGCGATGCGCCAATCATGCCGAGCGGCACAAAGCCCGTCTCGATAAAATCCTTCGAGTTATGCGCCGCAATGATGGACCCCACCACGAGGCCCACGACGGCAAACGCGAGGTAGTTCTGCATGGTGTTGACCGTCTGCGAACCCGAAACATCCTGGAACACAAGCAGGAACACCTGGGCAAGAGCCCAGAACATCGAGAGAGCGATAATGGAGGCACGGAGCGTGCGGTGACGCCAGCCAAAGCTCAGGCGGCGGCGGGCAACGGAGAACTTGATGTTCTTGTCGTTGTACTTGACCTTCGGGATAAGGAAACTAGCGACCGTACCGAGCACGCTCACCGTAACGAGAATCCAGGGAATCACGACAGACTTCGAAATAATGACCCCGACAGCCTCGTAGCGCACAAGCGCCTGAAGGTCGATAAGGTTCACGCCAACGATGGCAAGCCAGCTCGAGGCGATTATGCCAATCAGGGAGAAAATCTGCAGGAAAGCGTTCGCGTAACTCAGGTTATGGACGCCGAACATCTCGCGGATAATGGCGTACTTAGCGGCACTGTGGACGGCAAAACCCGAAGACAGGCCAATGGCAAGCCAGAAGGCGACACGCGGGCAGTCGCAGGTCACAAGCACCGCCTGCGCCGTCACAAACAGGGTCATAAGGAGCGATGACCACGCAAGCACCTTGTTCTTGGAGAACCGGCTCGTGAAGAACCCCGCCGGCCAGATCATCAGCACGAAGGGCGCAACGAAGAATATCTGGAGCATGAACGTCTGCCAGGTCTGGCCGCTCTCCACATTGGAAAATGAACCCGAGAGGATTTTCTGGGCATAGATGAACACGCCCATCTGCACAAACGCCGTTGCTAGAATTGATAAAAAATAACGGACGGAGCCTTTAGCTTTCCACATTTTTAATTCCCTGTATGTCAGCCTTATTAATTAAGACTGCCCCAAATCTAGAAAAATGGGGTACCGACATCGCGGGAAAGCCCCCCCCTGCTCACTTCATCAAACGTTCAATTTCCTTGATTTCCCTGGGAATCGCGGTAGAGATGTTCTCGAAGCCGTTCTTCGTGATGAGCAGGTCGTCCTCGATGCGGATGCCAATCTTCTCGCGATAGCGCTTCCCGCCTATCGTAGCCTCGAATTCGCCATAAAGCCCCGGCTCGCACGAAATGAGCATGCCCGGCTCGAGGACGCTATCCAGCGAACGCGACCCCGGAGCCCCCTCGTGAATCTGCTCGCCAATAAAGTGGCTCACTCCATGCGGGCGCTTGTCGTAGAGCAGCTTGAACTTGCCCCTGGCTCCCTTCACCAGGCGGGTATCAAGTTCGCGCATAATGTATTCCCACGGGATTCCGCCGATTTCCCGCAGGCTTACGCCGGGCCGTACCGCCTTCTGGTACTCGCGGGCGGAATCGAGCACAATCTGGTAGAGCATCGCCTGCAGCGGGTCAAACCTGCCCGATGCAGGAATCGTGCGGGATATATCGCTATGGAGGGTACCGTACCGCACGCCGAAATCCAGGAGAATCAGGTCGTTCCTGTTAATTTGTTCGTCGTTCTTCACGTAATGCAAGCAACAGGCGTTCGCGCCACCCGCACATATCGTCGGGAAGGCAAGGTCACCGTCACCGCGCATCTGCATCTCGTAGTTGAGCGTCAGGTACAGTTCCCGTTCGTTCTGCATGCGTTTTACCTTCGGGAGTACCGCCCGGAAGGCAGCATCCGTCGCCACCTGCGCCACGCGGGCATCCGCGATGCGTTCCGGCCCGAGCACGAGCCTGTCTTTCCAGTGCAGTTCGGCAACGGACCGCAACTTCATCGAAAACCTCGACATGAAACGCCTGTACTTGCGGTAGAACCTGTCATTATGGTCGCCCTGGAGCGTATCGAAATAGAGCGCGTAGGCAAAGCCCGTCTTCGCATACTTCTTGCACAGTTTCTCGAGTACGGCATCGAATTCCTCGACCGGCCGCACGTCCCTGATTCCCGTCAACCTCGCGACATCGCTGTCCTTTTCCAAGTATCCGAGGCGCTTGCCCACCCAGAATTCCTTGAACGGGTCCTTGCGCGGCACAAACAGGGTTTCCGACTTGCTTTTCGGGTCCAGCACCAGGTAACAGCCCGCCTGGTTTATACCCGTAAGGTAGAGGAACGAAGGTTCCTGCACAAAGCGGGTCCATGTCTCGGTAAAAGCCTCCTCGCTCCCCGGATCGCGGGGCATACCCGCAAAAATGCAGAAGGAATCGAGATTTTTGAGCATAAACTGCCGCCTGCGGGCATAAACGGCCCTGGAATCATAGTCCGGCGACGAAATAAACACCTGGGAATAAGTTTTTTTGAGGTTTTTGAGCGTTTGCATGTATAAAATTTACCTTTTTTACACTTTTTTCTCCATAAATTATATACATTTTAGGCATCACAGACTAGAATGGAGCCTGAACAAATGTCTCTTACAAAAAAATGGAAACTTATCCTTGCCTCTCTTTCTTTTGCACTCTTGACCGCCTGTGCCGGTTCTTCCGGTGGTAGCGACGATAGCAGCTACGATGACGGTGACGATGCCGCCGCAGTCGAAGGCGGCAGCAGCAGCAAGAAGGCTGCAGCCCCCAAGGAAGTCATTGACGAAAACAAGCTGAAGAAGACCGAAGACGAAGCCATGGCCGCTACCGAAGAAAACCATAAGCTCCGCAAGGAAATCTTCGACGCCAAGAACAAGCTCGGTATTCCTGTGGAACGTCCCGACGCCGAGTAGGCAACTTGGAACATTATTCCATATCAGATAACCTGAAGCGAATGATTTCAGGTGAAAACGAAGCGGTTTTCCGGTTACTGGAGAGCCGTTTTTGCGTTGAAATACAGAGCAGGCTTCCCGGACTCACCGTTGTCGGGGGCAAGGATGCCGATATCCAGGGCCTATTTGCCGTTCTCGACCAGCTCAAGGTGAGCGCACGCAACGGAGATATCCATACCGCAGCCGAGGTGGAGCGCCTCTTAGGCGGCCCCCAGCCCCAGAACGTGCACGAACTGGACGGCATCCCGACCGAACCCATCATCCGCAACCGGTTCGGTGTCGCGATTGCGCCCAAGACCCGCTCGCAGGTCGAACTGGTGAAGGCGGTCGCGAAAAACGACGTCATCTTCGCGAAGGGGCCCGCCGGTACCGGCAAGACGTTCCTTGCGGTGGCGCTCGCTGTCGCAAGCCTCGAGAACCGCGAAGCCGAACGCATCTGCCTGGTCCGCCCGGCAGTCGAGGCGGGCGAGACTCTCGGGTTCCTGCCCGGCGACCTCAAGGAAAAGATTGCCCCCTACCTCCGCCCCATCCAGGACAGCCTCTCCGAACTCCTGCCGGCAGAAAAACTCCGCCGCTACGAGGAATCTGGCGCAATTGAAGTGGCCCCGCTCGCCTACATGCGCGGGCGCACGCTCAAGCGGGCATTCATCATCCTCGACGAGGCGCAGAACACGACCGTCGCGCAGATGAAGATGTTCCTCACACGCCTCGGGCCGCACAGCAAGGCAATCATAACGGGCGACACCTCGCAGGTCGACCTCGCGAAGGGCGAAGAATCCGGCCTCAAGCACGCCATGCGCATACTTTCGGGCATACACGGAATCGCGCAGATTACCTTTGGCGCGACCGACGTGCTGCGCCACCCGCTCGTGAAAGACATTCTCCTCGCCTACGAACAAAAGGAAAAGAGAAAATGAAAAAGAAGCAGAAAAGGTTACACCTCGTTATCGGGTGGGTGCTCATAACGGCGCTCGCCATCTTCCTTTTCCCCGACAAGAACATCGCCCTGCAGGCAGAACACCCGCACCTCGGCCAGCTGAGCACGCGCACCATCGTCTCGACGCTCAAGTTCGACATTCCCAAGTCCAAGCAGGAAATCGAAGCCGAGCGCCAGCGCGCCGAAGAGAAGGTGAGCGCCATCTTCGGGTACAACACCGACGAGACGAACCGCATCAGCGAAGACCTCAAGCAGTACCTGCAGAAGCTCGCCCAGTACGGCAACCTGCAGGCCCAGATTAGCGCGAACGGCGCAAACAGCGAGAACGGAGACTCCCTGCAGAGGAAGGTGCAGCAGGCTAGCCGCATCTACGAAACCCTCAAGCAGCGCGTGTCCGTCACCGCGATCCGCCCGCTCAGCCAGAACGCGAAGGCGCGCGACTCGCTCCTCGCCATTTTCAACCGCATGCTCGAAAAGGGCGTTTCCAACACGCTCATCGCAAAGACCGAAACCGAAGTCCAGCTTTTCAGCAACAACTACAACCTGCAGAACACCAAGGCGCTCATCTACAACAAGCCCACGGTATCGCTCATCAAGGACAGCGAAGAGAACACGCTCGAAGTGAGCGAAATCCAGCCCATCCAGCGCCGCATCGAAGAGGCGTTCAGCCAGCTGCAACGCGCCTTCCCCACCGAACAGGGCCTGCAGAGCGCATTCTACGAAGTCTTGTACGTGTTTACGCTCCCCAACGTGTTCTACCTCGAAAAGGAGACGCTCGCCCGCAAACAGGAGGCCCGCAACAAGGTCACGCTCATCAAGGGCATGGTCCCGCGCGGAGTTGAAATCGTCACGCAGGGTACCCCCGTCACCAAGGAAGTCCTCGAAAAGCTCGAGGCGTTCCAGCAGGCCCAGCAGAAAGAAGAAAACGCACGCACGCTTACGGCCCCCTATGGCCAGATGCTCGTATTCTTCATCATCATTACCGTGCTGTTCTGCTTCTTCGCGTTCTCCACGGCCACCAAGTCGCTGCGCACCCCGCGCCAACTCTGGAGCCTTATGGCGCTCATCGCCCTCCAGCTCGCCGTCTACTGGCTCATGCACAACTTCTCGGGCAACCTCAACAAGCTCGAAATGATGCCGCTCCCCGAGGGCATTGACTTCATGTGGATGTACCCGTTCGCCCTCACGCCCGTTATAGCGATGGTGCTTTACGAACAGCGCGTGGGTATCGCCTTCAGTGCTTTCTCGTCCATCATCTTCGGCATCCTGAACGGCTACGACCTCGCCGCGACGGTCGCCGTGTTCTGCGTGCTTTCCATCCTCACCGCCCCGCTCATACGCATCCGTTACCGCATCCAGTTCATCTGGTCCATCATCGCGGGTATCGTGGGGCTTGCAGGCGCAATATGCGTCATGTTCCTGCTGCGTAACCGCATGGGTCTCATCCCCTTCTACCAGACGCTTATCGCGGGCTCCGTGAACATCATGATTTGCACGGCAATCGCCTCGGTGTTCTTTATCCACCTCATCGAGCGCATCTTCGGCATCACCACCGTCCTCACGCTCATGGAAATGTCCGACTTCAACAGGCCTGCGCTCAAGCGCATCTCCGAACTTGCGCCGGGCACGTTCCACCACAGCATCCAGGTTTCTAACCTCGCCGAGAAGGTTGCCGAAAGCATCGGCGCCGACGCGCTCCTAGTGCGCGTCATGGCGCTCTACCACGATATAGGCAAGACGACGCGCCCCGAGTACTTTACCGAAAACCAGAAGCAGGGAATCAACCCGCACGACGACAACAGGCCGGAATACTCAGCCTCCATCATCGTCGGGCACGTGGAGAACGGCGCGATGCTCGCGAAGGAATACAAACTGCCCGATATCGTTACCGCGGGCATCCGCGAACACCACGGTACAACGCTCATACAGTACTTCTACTACAAGGCTGTCGAACAGGCCAAGGCCGAAGGCAAGACCGTCGACGAATCCAAGTTCCGCTACAACGGGCCCAAGCCGCAGACCAAGGAAACGGCAATCCTCATGCTCGCCGACATCATCGAGGCGACAAGCCGCTCCATGACCGACCAGAGCCCCGAGGCCATTGCCGACATGATCCACAAGACCATCCACGGCAGGTTCGACGAGGGGCAGTTCAGCGAGTGCGACCTCTCCATCAGGGAACTCTTCAAGCTCGAAAAGGAATTCCTGCACAGCCTGGACGGCACGTTCCATACGCGTGTCAAGTACCCCGGCCAGAAGTGACACAGTCGTTAGGCTGTGTCATCCTGAACCCTGGAGACCATTAGGACGACAGGGCGAAGGATCCAGACCAAAAAAAACAGAAATCAGTCCAAAATGGGTACCAAATTACCTCTAATCGAACCATTTGGTACCCAAAATTTTAGTTTATACACAACCCGTCATACGATATTCAATTGCATTTGAGCATAATTCGACCGCAAGTGGGTACCAAAACAGACAAAAAACACATTTTAGTACCCATCCGGAGCCATTTTGCACACATTTTACCCTTCTCTGCGTTCCTAAACAATTACTTTGTTCTAAAAAATGGGTACCAAAACGAACAAAACACCCCCATTTGGTACCCATTTTTAAAGATTATTGCCAAAGCCCAGTATCGGCACGGGTTACGTACTATTTTGGATATCCCAATGGCACATTAGCCAAAATTCCATTTATTTTTTAGAAAAAGACAAAAATCCACTTGACAAGAAGCAATATCATTTGTATATTTGGCTCGTTGACTGATTTATCGGTCAAAACCACTCTGGGGTGGTAGCTCAATTTTGGTTAGAGCACCGGCCTGTCACGCCGGAGGTTGCGAGTTCAAGCCTCGTCTATCCCGCGATAAAACCCTCTCGAAAGAGAGGGTTTTTCGTTTATTCCCCATTCCCGTCATCTCCCCCACACATAATCCTACGCTATACGATCCGTGCACGCTCTGCAAGCACTTCAGGAACGCTGGCAAAATACAGAAAAACCCGCGCTTATGGCGCGGGTTTCAAATTTGAATTACTGCCTAGAGGCTACCTTTTTTTCTTTTTCTTCTTGCCCTTCTTGTCGGCCTTGGCGGGCTTTTCCTCTTCCTTCGGCTCTTCAACCTTCGGAGCCGGCTTCGGAGCATTTCCGCGCAGGTCCTTCATCTTGAAGGTCACGTTGATTTCGGCAGTTTCGACCTTCGAGTAGACTCCACCCGGGTCCTTCACCTTGAAGGTGAACTCGTCGAGGCCGGAGAATCCCTTGTTCGGCGTGTAGGTGAAGCTACCGTCACGTTCGTTCAGGTCAATCTTACCGTTGCGCGGGCGCTGCACCAGCTGGGCAGACACGGGCTTTTCGCCATCCGGATCAAGCACACCGGCGAACAGGCCTTCAGAAGCAGGCACCTTGAGCACTTCGCCTTCCTGGGTCATGTACGTCTGGGACTTCGCAACCGGCGGGTCGTTCACGGCAATCACCGTGAAGGTGGCGGTCTTCGAGGCCTTCGCGCCTTCGGGGTCAGTGACCGTGAAGGTAATGCGTTCCGGCTTGCCGTTCCAGTTTTCGTGCGGCTGGGCAACCGTAATCGTCCTCTTGAACCTGTCGTGCTTCACGTCAAGGAACTTGTTGCCGGTCCAGCTCCACTTGAGTTCTTCAGGCCTGTGGTCCTTGTCGCGGGCATACTGATCGGTCTTGATAACCGCGAGCACGCCGTGGTTGTCGTCTTCCTTGATAGTGTAGTCGGGCATATCGCGCATCACCGGAGCGGCGTTCACGTGCTTCACCACGAACTTCACCACAGTCTTGTCCATGCCGCCGGCCGGGTCCTGAGCCATGAACACGAGC
Source organism: Fibrobacter sp. UWR3 (assembly GCF_900143055.1). Classification (NCBI taxonomy): domain Bacteria; kingdom Pseudomonadati; phylum Fibrobacterota; class Fibrobacteria; order Fibrobacterales; family Fibrobacteraceae; genus Fibrobacter; species Fibrobacter sp. UWR3. Next base: position 112,384 of record NZ_FRCW01000005.1, read on the forward strand.
GTTTCTTCGCCGAACCAATCCTGCTTCTTGGGCTTCACGACGGCTTCACGGCCACCGGAAATCATCACGTCGAGCATCTTGGCACCCGTCACCTTCCACTTGATTTCGTGCGGCTTGTGGTCGGGGTCAGTCACGTACTGGTCAAGCTTAATAGCCTTGAAGGACTTGCCTTCGAGCGTTTCCTGGTCGGGGATTTCCTTCACGACCGGCGGGTCGTTCACCGGCTTCACCGTGTACTTCACGTTCACGGAGGCCTTCTCGCCCGACGGGTCGAACACGTTCACCGTCACGGTTTCAGTACCGTACCAGTACTTGTTCGGGGTTTCGCAGGTCAACACGCCCTTGTCGCTGATGTTGAAGATGAGTTCATGCTTCACAGGAGCGGCCTCGGGTTCGGCATGCTTGCCCTTCTTGCCCTTCTTGGCAGGGGCTTCCTTTGCACCCGGCTTGTCGTTATCGAGCGTCCACTTGAGTTCGCTGAGCTTGTTATCCGGGTCGTTCACCACCTTGCTGAAGTCGAACGGCTGGAACTGCTTCTTTTCTTCGATGACGAACGGCTGCACCGGCTTGAGGGTCGGCGGGTCGTTGACCGGAGTCACCTCGAAGGTGGCGGTCTTGGAAGCGCTAGCACCAGACGGGTCCTTCACGGTGAACGTGAGGGTTTCCTTGCCGAACCAGTTCGGGTTCGGGGTCACCACCATGGCGCGGCTGCCCTTGATATCAACCTTCAGGTCCTTGTTGCCCGAAACAGACCAGCGGAGTTCGGCAGGCTTGTTGTCCGGGTCGGTAGCGGCCTTCGAGAGGTCGACCGGATCGAACTTTTCCTTTTCCTTGATTTTCTGGCTCGGGATGGCATGCACGACCGGCGGGTCGTTCACCGGAGTCACCTCGAAGGTAATCTGCACGGATGCCTTCGCGCCTTCCGGGTCAATCACATCGACCTTCACCTTCTCGGTACCGCTCCAGAACTTGTCCGGAGTCGTGACCACAAGTTCCTTCTTGCTGTTCACGGATGTCTTCAGCGAGCGGGTAGAACCCACCTCAAACTTGAGGGCGCCAAACGCATGGTCCGGGTCAGAAACATACTGCGAGAGTTCAATGGGCTTGAAGTGTTCCTTCTCCTGGATAGACTGGATAGGAATCGACTTGATGACCGGAGCGTCGTTCACGGATTCCACGAGGAAGTTCGCAGTCTTCGAGGCCTTAGCGCCTTCCGGGTCGGTGACCGTGAAGGTCACGTTGCGTTCACCATGCCAGTACTTGTCGGCAATCTTGATGTGGGCGATGTTCCTGTTGTCGATTTCTACCTGGAAGTCATCAGCCGGGGCGGGTGCCGGAGCGGCTTCTTCTTCCTTCTCTTCCTTGGCGCCCTTCTTGCCCTTCTTCGCATGCTTCTTCTTCTCCTGCTTCTTCGGGGCCGGAGCAGCACCACCAACCTTCGCGACCGTAGCGGTCCAAGTAAGCTGTTCGGGCTTGTGGTCCGGGTCACGCACGAACTTGTTCAGGTCGATATCCTTGAACTGGCCCTTCTCCTTGATTTTCTGGTCCGGAATGTCCTTCATTTCGGGAGAGTCGTTCACGGAGGTAATCTCGAAGGTCACCGTCTGCGACGTTTCTGCGCCGTCCGGGTCCTTCACGATAAGCACCATCGTCTCGGGTGCGCACCAGAAGTACTTATCCGGAGCAGAAACGGTAAGGATGCGGCTCGGGGAAATTTCAGCCTTGAGCTGCTTGTTGCCCGTAACCTTCCACACGAGTTCGTTCGGCTTGTTGTCCGGGTCCTTCACGTATTCGTCGAGCTTGATCTGCTTGAACTGTTCCTTTTCCTTGATCTTCTGGTCAGGAATCTTCTTCGCGAGCGTCGGCGGGTCGTTCACGCGGGTCACCTCGAAGGTCATCTTGTGGTTGGCAGATGCACCTTCCGGGTCGGTCACCGTGAAGGTGAGCATCTCGCGGCCAGACCACTGCGGGTCAGGCACGGACACAATCACGGTGTTATCCTTACGCATATCGACCTTCAGCTGCTTGTTGCCGGAAACAGTCCACTTGAGCTTGGATGCGGCGTGGTCCGGGTCATGAGCGAGGTTAGAAAGGTCGATGGTCTTGAAGCGGCCACCCTCGCGGATAGTTTCACCCTGCGGGGCCTTGTCCGAAATCTTCGGAGAGTCGTTGATAGAACGCACCTCGAAGCGGGCGGTCTTCGAAACCTTCGCACCTTCCGGGTCGGTAGCGGTGAACGTGATGTTTGCCGCACCGTTCCAGTACTTGTTCGGGATTTCGATGGTGGCCACCTGCTGGGCATCAATCTTCACCTTCAGCATATCGCCTGCAGGCACCTTTTCTTCTTCCTTCGCGCCCTTCTTGCCCTTCTTCGCGGGTTCAGCGGCGCCAGCCTTCGCAGGCTTCACGTCGAAGCTCCACTTGATTTCGGAAGCCTTGTGGTCCGGGTCCTTCACGAGGTCAGCCAGCTTGATGGGCTGGAACTGCTTCTTCTCGTCAATGGTCTGGTCCTTGAGTTCGCGCACAAATTCAGGAGCGTCGTTCACGGATTCCACGGTGAAGGTAACGGTACGGCTGTCGGTTGCGCCTTCCGGGTCAGTCACAGTGAACTTGACCTTCTCGGAACCGTGCCAGTTCGGGTTCGGCTGGGTGACGGTCACCTTGTGGCTGCCGTCCATCTGCACCTTGAGTTCCTTGGCGCCTTCGATCTTCCACTTGAGCTTGTTCTTCGGGTGGTCGAGGTCTTCCACAAAGTTGTCAAGTTCGATAGGCTTGAACTGGCCCTTTTCCTTGATGGTCTGGTCGGCGATATCCTTCATCACCGGCACGTCGTTGATGGACTTCACGGTAAAGGCCACCTGAGTCTTGGCAGAAGCGCCTTCCGGGTCGGTCACGGCGAACGTCACCTTCTCGGTACCGTTCCACATCTTGTTCGGGGTCTTGACGGTAGCCTTGCCATCCTTGCTGATATCAATCTTCAGTTCCTTGGTGCCGGTCACTTCAATCTTCAGCTTCTCGAACGGATGGTCCGGGTCCTTGATGATGGAAGCGAGGTCAATCGGAGCGAATTCCTGCTTTTCTTCGATGGTCTGGTCGTCAATCTTGCCGATGGTCGGGGCGTCGTTCACGGAGGTCACGGTAAAGAGGGCCGTGCAGGTAGCCTTGCCGCCTTCCGGATCTTCCACCTTGAACGTAATCTCTTCCGCACCGTTCCAGTTCTTGTCCGGAATCACGATGCGCGCCATGCGGTTCTCGACCTTCACGGAGAGCTTCGGGGTATAGCCCTTAGCAGCACCCTTTGCACCCTTCACGTCAAAGCTCCAGGTGAGCTGTTCGGGCTTGTGGTCCGGGTCGCTCACGATGTCCGCGAGGTTGATAATCGCAAACTCGCGCTTTTCGGGAATGGTCTGGTCCTTGATGGGCTTCGCGAACACCGGCAGGTCGTTCACGGATTCCACGGTGAACTTCACGGAGCGGCTGTCAGCAGCGCCTTCCGGGTCGGTCACGGTGAACTTGACCGTCTCTTCGCCATGCCAGAACTTGTTCGGGGCGGTAACGGTTACCACGCGCTTGCTATCCATCTGGACCTTCAAATCCTTGTTGCCGGAGAACGTCCACTTGAGCTTGGAGTTGTCGTGGTCCTCGTCCTTCACGAAGTCGTCGAGGGCGATGGTCTTGAACTGTTCCTTCTCCTTGATCTTCTGGCTCGGGATATCCTTCATCACCGGCACGTCGTTGATGGACTTCACGGTGAACACGGCGTCGCTCTTGGCAGAAGCGCCTTCCGGGTCAGTCACGGTAAAGGTCACCTTCTCGGAGCCGTTCCACTTGGCATCCGGAGTCTTGATGGTCGCCGTACCGTTCTTGTCGATATCAATCTTCAACTGCTTGTTGCCAGCGACCGTCCACTTCAGGTCCTTGAAATCGTGGTCAGCGTCACTTACAAGTTCAGCAAGGTTCACGGAATTGAACTGCTGCTTTTCTTCAATCATCTGGTCCGGAATCTTCTTGAGAGTCGGCACGTCGTTCACGGAGGTCACGGTGAACACGGCCTTCGAAGAAGCCTTCGCGCCTTCCGGGTCAGACACGGTAAACGTGATTTCTTCGGCACCGTTCCAGTACTTGTCCGGGATAGAAATCTTCGCCACCATCTGGGCGTCAATTTCAACGTTCAGGCCAGTTTCCTTCTTCTTGGAACCGGCAGCGGGCTTGATTTCGAACGCCCAGGTAAGTTCAGAAGACTTGTTGTCGAGGTCTCGCACCATTTCGCCAAGCTTGATGGGCTGGAACTGTTCCTTTTCCTTGATGGTCTGCGGCTGCACCTGCTTTACAAATTCAGGAACGTCGTTCACGGATTCAACCGTGTAGGCGATGGAGCGCTCGTCGGTTGCGCCTTCCGGGTCAGTCACCTTGATGGTGAGCGTCTCGGAGCCGTTCCACTGCGGGCTCGGCGGCGTCACCTTCATCACGCGGTTGCCATCGACAGAAACCTTGAGTTCGCGGTTGCCCGTGATGGTCCACTTGAGTTTATCCTTACCGTGGTCGAGGTCATCGACATACTTGTCGAGTTCAACAGGCTTGAACTGCTGCTTTTCCTTCACGGTCTGTTCCGGGATATCCTTCATGACCGGCGGGTCGTTGATGGACTTCACGGAAAGCTTCATCGAGGTCTTCGCGACTCCCCCATCCGGGTCGGTCGCCGTGAACGTCACGGTCTCGGAACCGTTCCAGAGTTCGTTCGGGGTCTTGAACGTGACCTCGCGGGTCTTCTGGTTGATGTTGACCTTGATATCCTTGTTGCCGGAAACCTCGACCTTCAGCTTCGAGATGTCGTGGTCCGGGTCAGAGAGGAACTCGTCAAGCACGATGGAAGAAAGTTCGGACTTCTCTTCGACTTCCTGGTCCGGAATCTTCGTGAACACCGGCTTGTCGTTTATAGAAGTAACAGTGAGGGTAACAGCCTGCTTGATAGAAGCGCCTTCCGGGTCGGTGCAGGTGAAGGTCGCGATTGCGGTACCGTTCCAGTACTGGTCCGGAATCTCGATGGAGGCAACGCGGCTCTCGTCGATATTCACGTTGAGCGTGCCGGATTCCGGTTCCTTGCCCTGGTGCTTCACGTCCACATCCCAGGAGAGTTCGGAATTCTTGTGGTCGGCATCCTTCACGAATTCGTCCAGCTTGATCTTCTGGAACTGCTTCTTCTCGTCAATAGTCTGGTTCGGAATCTGCTTTGCAAATTCAGGCTTGTCGTTCACGGAGTTCACCGTGAAGCTAGCCTCAGATTCGGCACAGGCATTCGCCGGGTCGCACACCTTGAACTTGAGCGTCTCGGAACCGTTCCAGAACTTGTTCGGAATACTGATGGTTGCAACGCCACCGGCAATCTTCACCTTCAGGTCCTTGTTGCCGGAGACTTCCCACTTGAGCTGCTCCATCTTGTGGTCCGGGTCCTTCACGAGCTGCGAAAGTTCAACCGGCTTGAATTCCTGCTTTTCTTCAATCGTCTGTTCAGGCACGTCCTTCGTGAACTCCGGAGGGTCGTTGATGGACTTCACCGTGAAGGTGGCCTTCGTGCTAACGGCCGCACCAGCGGGGTCGGTCGCCGTGAAGGTCACTGTTTCGGAACCGTTCCAGAATTCGTTCGGAATCTTAATGTTCGCAGTACCGTACTTGTCGATATCGAACTTGAGGTCCTTGTTGCCTGCGATGGTCCACTTGAGTTTCGACACGTCATCATCGACATCGGAAACGAAATCGGTCAGGGAGATGGACTCAAACTCGTTCTTCTCGTCGATGGTCTGGTCAGGAATCTTCTGGATTATCGGGGCGTCGTTGATGGCCTTCACCGTAAAGAGGGCCGTCTTCTTGTCGCTCGCATACTCGCCGTCAGTCGCCGTAAACGTAATCTTTGCAGCACCGTACCAGTTGGTATCGGGGATAATGATGGTCGCCACGCGCTTCGGGTCAATTTCGACATTCAAGTCGCCGTCGGCTTGATCCTTACCTGCCGGTTGAATGTCGAATTCCCAAAGAATCTGGTCCTTCGGGTGGTCGGGGTCGGTCACGAAGTCGTCGAGCTTAATCTTCGCGAACTGCTTGCCTTCGTCAATCGTCTGTTCCGGGATATCCTTCATCACCGGCGGATTGTTCACGGACTCGACAGAGAAATTCACCGTCTCGGAACCAACCGCACCCTTCGTGTCCTTCGCCTCGAAGGTGATGTCTTCGGAACCGTTCCAGTACTGGTCGGGCACCTGCAGGTTCGCCACGCGGTCGGCAGAAATAGTCACCTTGATGCTCTTGTTGCCCGAAACAGACCACTTGAGCTGCGCGGGCTTATCCATATCGTCGGACACGTAGTTGTCGAGCTTGATCGGCGCAAACTTGCCACCCTCGTTAATCGATTCGCCAGGAATCCCGTTTACCGACGGGGCATTGTTTTCTACCGCCGGTGCACTATCAGAATTTTCCTGCGCGATAACGACAGAGGCTAACACTCCAGCCGATGCCAAAAGCGCAGTTACAGGCCAATTCATTCTTTTCTTCATTTACTATCTCCCATTAAACATACCACAAGCATCTCCAAATGACGCTTGTAAATCATAACATGATCTCGGTGTCCAAATATAATGTATTTATTTCACAAAAAAACGCCTTTTTTCGCAAAAAAACGGCAATTTCCAAAGGGTTTGCGGCTAAAATAACACGTAAGTCGTTGACTGTCAACGACTTAGCGCAAAAAACACATGGAATGTTCCAAGTTGGAATAAACGGCAAAACGCAGAAAAATGACAGAAAAACGCAAACTTCGTGTTTTTACAAAAAGTTTACACGGAAACGGAACAAAAAGTTCCGAAAATTCACAATTCGTGCCTTTTTGAACGTGACAGAAAAGGACCAAAAAATTATTTTTGTAAAAAACAAATAAATCAATCCAGGACAAACTATGAAATTCGTATTCCTCTGCGACGCCAACTACCTCAAGGGCGACCTCGTCAACTTCGTCAACAACTTCCCGACGAACCACGAACTCGTCACCATGACCTCCGATGACCTGCTGCAGTCCAAGTCCGTCATGGAAGGCACCTTCGCCATCCTCGCCGAACGCGCCACCTGGCAGAAGAACTTCAGCCTTTTCCGCTACTTCGGCCTGCTCCCGATGCTCGAAGTGCTCCCGCTCGGCGTCGTTTCCCGCGGCCGTCGCGGCGAACCCCTCAAGGGCCGTAGCCAGAACAGGAACCAGGAAATCTACTTCAACCCCTCCGCAAGCCCCGAAGAACTCTACATGCAGGTAGACAAGTTCGTCCCCGCTCCCCCTTCCGGATTCTCTTACCCGAGGGGCCCGAGAGGAGCAGCCAAGGTCTAATCGCGCATGCAGCGTCAGGTTCTTGACTACCTGTATGCTCAAGGCGAACTGGTGTTCGCGGTTTTCCCAGGAAGCCCGGCACCCTGCGAGGCCTTAGAAAAATTCGCGCTGGCACTTAACGCTGGCGCGTCTTTTGTAGTATTCGACTTCTCGCAAAAACGCGAGGGCAATACGGGAATCCCGCTGAAGGACCTCTTCACGCGAATTCTAAACAACGACGAGCTGCAATCGCTCGAAGGCGCAAAGCAGGCGGGGCTCGTGTTCGCGGGCTTCGGCACGCTCGACATAACCGAAGAACACTTCCGCACGTTCTACCACAACCTGCAGCTCATCAAGAAGATGGTGCCGCACACGGTCGGAATCCTCCCGGGCGACGACCCCACCGCCCTCGACGAAAAGATTCTCGACATCGCCAAAATAGTGCTCGTGGGCGGCAACAGTACCGACGAGGCGGCGGCGTTTATCGAGGACTGCGCGCCACTTCGCAAGATGAACATTCTGTGGCTCCTCGAAAAAATGCCCGAAAAGAAGCGCTTCCCCAAGTGCGTAAAGGCCATCAGGAAGGGATCGAGCAAGGATATCCGCAAGAAGGTCAAGGGCGGCATCGAAGGTGCGGCCGAAGCGCTCGCCGAATGCGTGCAGTGGATCTTGAAGGAAGAAATCCTCAAGAAGAACCCGATGGAAGGGCTCTCGAGGCTGTTCCGCAACCTCTTCCCGCTGTTCCTGCTGGTGGCGCTCCTCGTGCCGTTCATCTACCCCACGAGCATCGAGACCACGCATTCCAACATGCGCGACCGCATTCCCGAAAGGAACAAGCTCTCGGTCGCCCCCTCGTTCGACTACACGTTCGACGGCAAGGAAAACCTGAGGCGCATCGCACGCTACGCCATCGGGCGATTCAACGCAGTGATTTCGGACGACAAGATGATTCGCCAGTACCTGGAAGAAACGATAAGCGAAAACGGCTACAAGGGCCAGGGCTGGGAATCTAACGCGCTCGCCGTGCCGCCGCAAGGGACGGTCATCAAGTTCTCGCGCCCCGACAACCTGGGCAAGACCGCAGCCGATTCCATAGGCGCCGCATGGAAATACTGGACCTCCATTCTCTCCGATAGCATCGCCTACATAACCGAGTTCTACAACGAGAGGGGAATCGGCGGGCGAAAGCACAACGGCATCGACCTCGCATCACGCAAGGGCGCACGCATTCTGGCCCCGTTCTCCGCGAAGGCATACACCAGCAGGGACGAGCGCGGCGGCGTAGTTATCGGGCTTGTACGCGAAAAGGACGTAATGCTCTTTATGCACTGCGACCAGTTACTTTATCTTGACGGGCAAGAGGTTATGCAGGGCGACCCGATTGCGACAGTCGGCATGACCGGACACACCACCGGGCCGCACGCACACGTGGTTACAGGCGTGATTGACAGGCGCGGGAACAACCGCATCGGCAACGTTAAGTACAAAGTAATCGACCCCATCGCGTGGTACTACAAGTTCAAGCCGAACAACCCCTAAAAGGCGTTTCAGCACCCCCAAAAAGCAATTTGTGCGCACCGTCACAAATCGTTCCGAAAATCGGAGTGACACGTGTCACAACGAAACTTTTATTTTGCTGTTTTGGGGCGTTGGTAAGGAAATAATTACAAATTCACTATCGCCAACTAATCAACAATTAAATAACTTTACCCATGGTTTAGGGAAATGGGAATGTACGTGAAAAACAACACGGAGAAACATTAAAAATGAAGTATGGATATGTGGCCTCTCTCATTCTCGCAGCAGCACTGTTGGCCGGCTGCTCTGGCATCAAAACCCCTAAGGCAGATCTTGCAAGTCACGACGCACGTCACGACATCCCTGCAATCGACCAGATGATTGTCGAAATGAAGCAGGATTACATCCAGGCCTGCTACATGCCCGTCATCAAGAGGGATCCTCCCATTAACGCCTGCCAGACGGAACTTTTCCAGATGCTGGAACGCCGCTACCACATGAACTACACACAGAACCATGTCGACATGGCAAGCAACGACCTGTTCTTCAAGGACGTGAACACGAAAATCACCGAACTCTTGAGAAAGGACCGTGAAGTCGGCAATGCGGCCCGCAGGGCTTTCGGTAGCACCAACGAGATGATGGCATACTACCGCGAAGCGTATAAGTTCCAAACGAATTAGATACCGCTCGTTCGACGTTTCGGGAGTCGAGACCTCCGGTTACTCACTCGCTCTCACTGCAAAGGCCCGTTGATACGGGCCTTTTCCGTTCACATGAAGACCGCTCGCGCTACACCCGGGGTTTAAATTTCTCCGGTATGCACTCACTCCCACCTAAAGGTGGCCATGTACACTAAGCGCTTCCCCAAAGAGGATAACTCTACTAAGGTGCTAAAGCACCAAGTATCGTATAAAAGCGCAAGTGTCCAAAGGTCGCAACCGCTCCTGTTTAAGAACAGGGGCTTTGTTGCTCACGGTAGACCGAGCACTCACCCCACTGCAAGCCGCTCGCGGTTTAAGCACGCGCAAAAATGCGTTTTTAGGGGAAATTGGGGGTTAAAACGCAGGTTTCAATACCCCAGACGATGAGCGCGCGGGCGTATCGTGAGACGTAGGTGGCTCGTATTGACGAGCCATCGGAGGCGAGAGCGCGTGAAAAAACGCAGGTTTAAATACCCCAGACGATGAACGTGCGGTATTATGTGTGAGCCGCGACACATTGGTAACAGCAGTAAACGTTTTATCCCCTTAAAAATCACCTTTCGCACGGTTCTGAATCTATTTTTCTGAATGTAAGTGAGGTATCAATGAATATTCGCAAATTTTCACTCCCCGCGGCAATCCTTTCTGCAGCACTGCTCCCGATGAGCGCGCTTGTTGCCTGTTCCGACGACTCCAGCAATTCGAGCGCCGTCAACGAACCCATCGGCGATATCCCCGGCAACCCCGACATCGACGACGGCACCGTTATTCCCAGCAACCCCGATATTGGCGACGGCCAGATTATCGAAGTGCCCGAAGCCAAGGATACCACGTTCCTCGCTCCCGATGAACCCGCCCCCGAAGGCGGCTACACGGGAACGCTCACGGGCGTTTGCGAAAAAGGGCCCCTCAAGGCGGGTTCCGACGTGAAACTCACCTTCCTTGACGACGCTCTCTCCCCCACAGGCAAGAGCGTCTCCGCCAAGGTCGCAGACGATTACGGGAAATACACCTTGCAATACACCGGAATGACATCGTACGCCATGCTCGAGGCTACGGGCGCATTCCTCAACGACATCATGGGCGATGCAAGCGCATCGATTACACTCAAGTCCCTGATTCGCGCCATTGACGGCGAGACCGCCAACGTGAACGTGATGACCCACCTCGAGGCCCCGCGCATCGCCTACCTCATGAAGGAAAACGGCATGAGCTACGCCGAAGCACAGGGCAAGGCCGAAAGCGAAGTGCTGAAGGCCTTCCACATGAAGAACTTCACGGTCTCTGCACGTAACCTCTCCGTGCTCGGCGCCACCGAGGCAGACGGAAACCTACTCGCCATGTCTCTCCTGCTCCAGTCCGAGTACGCCTCCGCCGAAATGCAGACCGTTCTCGATTACGTCGCCGCCGACATCGAGAAGGACGGCTCCTGGGACGACGCCACCATCCGCGCGAAGATTGCCGACTGGGCCTACCTGCAGAAGATGGACGAACTCTCCTACTACCTCGAGAACATCTCCCCTGCCCTCCCGAGCTTCGACCAGAAATTCCGTACCTTCTGGTTCCAGGAATTCGGTCTGGGCGTTTGCGACTCCACCATCCAGGGGAAGCTTGTCGAGAACAGCAACCAGCTTAGCGCATACCACGGCAATACATTTGTATGTGCCGACACCACCTGGCGCATAGCTTCCGCATCTGCCCTCCAGAACCGCGAAGGCACCGCACTCTTTGGCGAATGCACCGACGCACTCGAAGGTACCGTCAAGGAAGCGGACGGAAAGAAGTTTATCTGCAAGAAATCCAGCTGGAAATACGCAAGCGACGCGGAACTCCTGGACATCGCCGTTACAGCGGCGAACGGAGCGTGCACAAGCGCAAACAACGGAAGCATTGTCAAGCACGAATCCGGATATGCCCTATGCCAGAATTCCACTTGGAAAAAACTGAACGCCACTCCGGTTGACTACTCCAAGGGCCGCGCCATGAACAAGAAGCTCGGTGCAGGCATCAACCTCGGTAACGCCTGGGAATCCAAGGGCCAGAAGGGCTCTAGCGCCGACTGCGGCTGGGGCAACTGCATCAAGGACGAATATTTCAAGATTATCAAGGATGCCGGTTTCCAGTCTGTACGCCTCCCGGTGCGCTGGAACTACGATGCCGAACAGAACTCACCCTACACGCTGGATAACGGGCGACTCTCTGGAGTGAAGGCCGATATCGACCTCGCTCTTGCCCAAGGCCTCGTCGTCATCGTGAACTTCCACCATTACGAAGAACTGAACAACTACGCCGTCAACTACGACAGGAACCCGAGCGGCTACGAAAACGAGAAGAAGCGCTTCCTCGGCATGTGGGAACAGGTGGCGAAGGCAATGAACGCCTATGCCGACGACCAGGTGGTTCTCGAAATCTTGAACGAACCGCACGACATGAAGAACAAGCAGGTTGACGACCTGATGATGTCCGCCTACGAGGTCATCCGCAAGAACGCCCCGGGCAAGACCATTATGTTCGAAGGCAACGGATATTCCAAGTTCGCACAGATTTCCAACGTGCAGCTCCCTGCCGACGGCAACATCATCTTCACGGGCCACTACTACGAACCGTTCTCCTTCACGCATCAGGGTCATGGTTACGACTGCGGAACGAGGCTGAAGGATAGCGACATTTCCAAGATGCCGAACCAGTTCAAGGCATACGTGGATTCCGCCCTCGTGCACTACCCCGACATTAACGGCGGGCACATCCCGATGAACATGGGTGAATTCGGTGTATCGACATGCAGCGGCAACGGCCCCACGAGCGAAGAACGTGCAAAGTGGACCGACGCTGCCATCAAGGCAGCAGAAAGCTACGACATGTCCTGGCATTACTGGGGACTCACGGGCGTGGGCGGCTTCGAAGCCTACTCGGGAAGCTGGAACAGCAACCTCCTGAACGTGTTCAAGAAGTACCTCTAGGATTTCTCCTTGGATTGACGGGGGCGGCGCAAGACAGCGCAGCCCCTTTTTTCTATATTTGTGCCCGCAATAAAACGCCAAAAACAATCCTGATGGATTCTATCGGGCCTTCGGCCCTCCAGAATGACAGCGGGAATAAAAAGAGACAAAATCATGGGAAAATCACTCTATCAGAAGATTTTTGAAAGCCACACGGTAGCTAAGCTCCCGAGCGGCCAGTGCCAGCTCTTTATCGGGCTCCACCTCTGCCACGAAGTCACGAGCCCGCAGGCTTTTGCGCAGCTCCGCGAAGAAGGCCAGAAGGTGCTATTCCCGGAACGCACTTTCGCCACGGTGGACCACATCATTCCGACCACGTTCCCGGAACGTAACCGCCCGCTCAAGGACGGCATTTCCGAAGAGATGTTCTCCCATATCGAAAACAACACCAAGAACAACGGCATCAAGTTCTTTGGCCCCGCTACCGCCGAACAGGGCGTTATCCACATCGTGGGCCCCGAAGAAGGCGTGACCCAGCCGGGCATGACCGTTGCCTGCGGCGACTCTCACACGGCAACGCACGGTGCCTTCGGCGCTATCGCATTCGGTATCGGCACGAGCCAGGTGGCAGACGTTCTCGCCACCCAGACGCTCGCCATGAGCCCGCTCAAGACTCGCCGCATCAAGTTCACCGGCAAGCTCAAGCCGGGTGTGACCGCCAAGGACGTGGCTCTTGCCTACATCGCGAAGCTCGGCGTGAACGGTGGCGTTGGCTACGCTTACGAATTTGCCGGTCCGGTCATCGAAGAAATGGGCATGGAAGGCCGTATGACGGTCTGCAACATGGCTATCGAAGGCGGCGCCCGCGTCGGTTACTGCAACCCCGACGAAAAGACTTTCGAATACCTCAAGGGCCGTCCGTACGCCCCGAAGGCCGACAAGTGGGACGAAGCCGTCGCTTACTGGAAGTCCGTGGCTACCGACGCCGACGCTCAGTTTGACGACGAAGTCGAAATCAACTGCGACAACCTCGAACCGATGGTTACCTGGGGTATCACTCCGGCCCAGGCCATTCCGCTGAACGGCAACATGCCGAAGATCGACGAATTTACCGGCAGCGAAAAGAAGGTCATCTCCGAAGCCTACGAATACATGGGCTGGGAAGAAGGTTCCAAGATGATTGGCCGCCCCATCGACATCGCCTTCGTGGGTAGCTGCACCAACGGCCGCCTCAGCGACTTGCAGGCCGCCGCCGAAATCATCAAGGGCCACAAGGTCGCCCCGACCGTCAAGATGTGGGTGGTGCCTGGCTCCATGAAGATCAAGGTGGAAGCCGAAGCTCTTGGTCTCGACAAGATTTTCAAGGAAGCCGGTGCCGAATGGCGCGAAGCGGGCTGCTCGCTCTGCCTCGCCATGAACCCGGACAAGCTCAAGGGCCGCCAGGTGAGTGCCTCCTCCAGTAACCGTAACTTCAAGGGCCGTCAGGGCAGCCCCACGGGCCGCACCATCCTCATGAGCCCCGCCATGGTGGCCGCCGCCGCCATCGAAGGCTGTGTCACCGACGTCCGCAAGTACATCAAGTAACGCAAGGAGATTTAAAAAATGAATTCTATCGACATTGTTAAAGGTTCCGGCGTTCCTGTACGCGGCAACGACATCGACACTGACCGTATCATCCCGGCACGCTTCCTCAAGTGCGTCACGTTCGAAGGCCTCGGCGACAACGCCTTTGCCGACGATATCGCAGGCCTCGCCGCTCAGGGCAAGGTTCACCCGTTCCGCGATCCGGCCTACAAGAACGGCTCCATTCTCGTCTCGAACCAGAACTTCGGTTGCGGTTCCAGCCGCGAACACGCTCCGCAGGCTCTGAAGCGCTGGGGCATCCGCGCCATCATCGCCGAAAGCTACTCCGAAATCTTCTTCGGTAACTGCGTGGCCATTGGCGTGCCTTGCTACAAGGTGAGCCACGAAGTGGCCGACAAGATTCTCGCTTGGATCGAAGCACACCCGAGCGAAGAACTCGTCACGAGCACCGAAAGCCGCACGCTCAAGATGGGTGACGAAACCATCGAGCTCACGCTCGCCGACGGCCCCCGCGGCCAGTTCCTCGACGGCTCCTGGCACGCACGCTCCGCCCTCATGGCCAACGCCGACAAGGTGCAGGAACTCGCCAGCAAGCTGCCGTATATGAACTTTCTGAAGTAATTCAGGATGTCATCCCCGCGAAGGCGGGGATCTCCCTTACAAAACGTCCAGGTTAAAAGCCTGGGCATTTTTTTGTATTACGAGCAAAAACACCCAAAGCTACAGTTCTTTTATCTAAAATTTCTGTTTTTTTCAGCGACAAAACGCTTGTGAACCTGCATAAATAAAGGTATATTCAAAAATAGGTCTTATAGGGACTCTTTATGAGCAGAGATAAAACATAAGGGGTATTTTAAATGGTAAAAAGGTTTGCGATGTATTTGCCGGTTATTTTGCTGATTTGTGGATGTGCTAAACAAGAAGATAATTTGCGTGTCCGGCAAAATAATGATGTAACAAGGTTGCCGACTCCCGAAGTTATCCCTTATGAGGATGCCGATGGCGAATGGGATTCGCTCTATGCATTGAACAGGGCCTTTTATGATGAATTGGTTTCGTGTATTTATTATGGGAAAAAACATGTGGTACGGGCGGTAAATCCTTTATCGTTAAACGACACCCTCCATATTTATGTTTCGGATGTTGGTAAATCTTTAAACGACTCTTTGGAATTGTTCTTGGGACCCAAAGAAGTACGGGATGATGCTGCATCAAGGGTGGAGAAAGAAGTTGAAGAGCCGGGAATGTTGATATTCCGCCAAATAGAAGGTTTCGATTTATATTTAGAAAAAGGAAAACCTTTTGCAGTAGATCCTTTTTGTGACGAATTTCGCTGTGAAAAGGATTTTATAGAAAAGTTGCGCTCGTGTGCCGAAAACAAGGGTATTCCCTTAAAGGCTATGAGAGGAACACCTTATTGGGATTGACGAGGGTGTTTCGAAGCTGTAAACTAAACTGTGTCACAGTCTTATAGGGACTCTTTATGAGCAGATGCTTTTAGCACGCAACCCCACCCTACACCATTTCGGCCTTGAGCTTTGCGGCCCGCTTCGCAAATCTTCTATTAAAGTTCCCACCAAGGGACGGCCATTAAGACTCTATTTGCAAAAACCAGCCCCTGCGGACCGGTTTTTGACTAAAAAATGCGTGCCAAGGCCCTGGTTAAAGAAGTCCGTGTTCCTTGAGCATTTTCTCGTACCTGTCAGCACGGGATTCCGCCTCATCGGCGCGAGATTTCTCTTCATCAGCACGGCGTTCCGCCGCATTGGCGCGTTCACGCTCCACATACACTGCATCATCGATTTCCTGTTGCCAAGTCATATAGCGTTTCCTTGTTTCGTTGTCCGACAGATACCATTGCCGCTGGCGTTCGATGTCCTTTGTTTCCTGGGATGTGGCCTTGTTGGTCGCGAAATATTCAAGATACTCCTTGATTGACTGCTCGGCAACATCCCTGTATTTATTGAATATATAAAAATTTTTGAAGCATAGGTCTCCCAATTCATGCTCAGGGTGCTCTTTTTCCAAGTTCATGAACTTGTAAACAGCCCTACCCCACCCGAAAATGTCGTCGGGGCAAATGAACATGATATACTGTTCCTTGAGGTTGCGGTAGGATTCTCCCTTGTTCAATGCTTCTGAGTCACACAGCGCCTGGTAGTAACGGGCGCGCTTCGGCAGTTCGTGGGTGTCCTCGATCTGCATCTCGATGTCAAAGGTGCGGAGGATTTCGCCCTTGGGTCCCTGCTCCTTTACAAATACATCGTAGCGGACCCCCTTGTTAAAGGGGCTGCTTTCGGTCGCTTTCTCCGGCTCCGGTTCATGCAAGTCAAAAATTTTGACACCGAGAAGAGCCTCCAGAAAGGGCTTTGCGATGTGCTTATGGCTGAACACCAGCGCGAACATGAAACGGTTCGTGATGGGCAACTGTTCAAACGGAACATGGTTCGTATTCATTTTTCACTCCTCCCACCTACATGCAAAAAAGGCGGGGCTTAGGTTGTTTTTCTTCGCTCATGTGAGCAAGACAAATATACAATCACTCGAATGTCAAAAGATGACATTTGTCGTTTTTTTCGAGAACTATTTTAATTGACACAATAATGGGCGGGTGGGTGGGGGAAGCCCGGGCGTTGCGGGCGCGGCGATTGAGCGCCCACTAGAAGGGGTGGTGAGCTACGAAGTGTGAACCAGGGGAAGGCTTTCCCCTCTCCCATAATTGAAAATGAATTCTATCTCCAGCCGCGAACACGCTCCGCAGGCCCTGAAGCGCTGGGGTATCCGCGCCATCATCGCCGAAAGCTACTCCGAAATCTTCTTCGGTAACTGCGTGGCTATCGGCGTTCCCTGCTACAAGGTGAGCCACGAAGTGGCTGACAAGATTCTCGCCTGGATCGAAGCACACCCGAGCGAAGAACTCGTCACCAGCACCGAAAGCCGCACGCTCAAGATGGGTGACGAAACCATCGAGCTCACGCTTGCCGACGGCCCCCGCGGTCAGTTCCTCGACGGCTCCTGGCACGCACGTTCCGCCCTCATGGCCAACGCCGACAAGGTGCAGGAACTCGCAAGCAAGCTGCCGTATATGCAGTTCCTTAAATAGACTAAAGACTAAAGACGAAAGACGATAGATTTTTCTCAAAGATCTTTCGTCTATCGTCTAAAGCGAAGCGTTCTTTCGTCTAAAGAAAAAAGCGTCCGGTTTAAAAGCCTGGGCGTTTTTTTTATATTCTTTTTATAATTACCCATAATTCACAAGGCATTTTTGATGACTAGCGATATAAAAAAAAGATTTTTGTTTACAGTGGCTAGCATAATCGTCTTCATTGAAACGATTATTGTCGATTTAATATACATGGGCGATAAATGGGTGGTAATTTTTCTGCTGATCAGCATCGTTCCCTTTTCTTGGCTTACGTTTGCGATTCTGAAATCAAAATCAATAAAAGACAATCCACTTATAATTACAAAGCCCTTTCGTTTTCGTGGAATAGACAAGCCTGAAGAAGACTCTCTTTTTTGGAGTATTATTATATTCCAAATAGCGCTATTCTTTCATTGTATAATCAGCATCGCAAAACCCGACATTGATACCAAAATACTTTCTATAAGCGTTTTATTAAGTTGGTTTACAATTGGAGCATTTACTCTTTTATGCATAAAATCATTTCGGCGATGGAAAAAGTCAAAAAACCTGCAAGACCTACTTTTCGACTGGCCTTTTAAAAACAAATCGTTGCCGAACAAATTAGAATAAATCAAATCCAATAAAGAAAGACCTTTATCACTACATTTCAACTCATGCTCACCTCACCCATCGACAACATTCTCGTAGAAAAAGCGAAACGTCAGATGCAGTTGTGCAACGGAGAGAACGTTGTCAAGACCTACAGAATTTCTTTGGGCAAGAATGTTGGGTTTTAAGGCGGGGCCGTAGCGAGGGGGAGACTTCCCCCTACCCTTTCTCGCAAAATTTTATATATTATGCTTATACCGGTGAGGTTTATATGAATGCCATAAGACCCGTGTCAGACTTGCAAGATTGTCTCGAAGACATTTCCAAGACCGTCCACGAATCTGGACAGCCTGTGTTCTTGACTAAAGACGGCTATGGCGACATGGTTCTTATGAGCATGGAAGCGTTCGCCCATTTTCAAATTGAAAATGAAATCTACGCCAAGTTGCACGAGGCCGAACTGCAAGCACAGGAATCCACCAAAAGATATACTTCAGAAGAAATCCTAAATTTCCGACATTAACTCATTAGCCAATATCATTTCATTAATTCGATAACGACATCTACAAAAAAAAAGGTCAGTCGGGATTACTCCAAGTTTTAGGGCGGATAGGATTCAGAAACCCATGCTCACCTCACCCATCGACAATATTCTCGTAGAAAAGGCGAAACGTCAGATGCACTTGCGAAGCGGCGAGATTATCTTCAAGACGTACAGAATTTCGCTGGGCAAGAATCCTGTGGGAGCGAAGGTCAAGTCCGGCGACAACAAGACGCCCGAAGGCGACTACACCATCGTACTTCACAACCCCAAAAGCAAGTTCCATTTATCGCTCCGAATTTCGTACCCGAACGCGGAGCAAATCGAGGCTGCAAAAGTTGGCAACTACGAGACCGGCGGCGACATCATGATTCACGGCTATCCGAATAAAGTTCCCGCTTTCCTCTTTAAATTCTGGCACAGGTGGAAAGACTGGACTGCCGGATGCATCGCCGTCACAAACGACGAAATCGAAGAAATTTACGATGCGGTAAAAGACGGAACGCCGATAACCATCAAGCCTTAGAATTATGTCAAAGAAAAAGTTTATTTGGATTGCTGTGGCAACATGTGTAATTGCGCTGATATACTTTCATCAAGATATCATCCATAAATTAGACGACGCTGATGTTTTTCGCATTGATGATTTTCACGAATTCAACGCAGATGACAAACAAAACCTAAAAGACATTTTAAGCAAATACGATTTAGAGCCTATTTCAGCAGGCAACTTTTTCTCTTTACGATATGCGTTTTCCAACGATGATATGGGCGGACTCGTTCGAGAATTTACATGCAAAACAGCCGATTTTTCTAAATGCACCAAGACCATTTATGAAGATGATGGAAATAACATTCATAAAACAGTAAAAAGCACGGAACAACAAGAAGCAAAAAACATTTACAATGAATTTATCGAATTGGACATTTTTGATTTAAAGTCCATCGAAACAAAGCCCCTAGGTGTTTATTTAGAAATTTATAATATTGCCTACCTTTGTTCAAACTTATCCATCGAAGTTTCAGATGAAAAACGACTGAATCGATTTTCCATTACTCCCGGCAAGCATAATGACGAACGTTACGCCAAGATCCTCAATATTTTCCAGACACATGACTTTTTACCAGAAAATCCCAAAAAGAACACAAGCATCGACACAGACTCCAAAGCCATTGAAAAAATCCAGACGTTTTACAGTAGGCATATTTTCGGAAACGAGTTCGCAAGCGATTCTGTCATCGCGAAGTATTGCACAAAGGAACTTGCCCAAAAACTCCGCGACGATTACGACAACGAATTCAGCGATGGTGGCGGCTACGCCGTCTGGAAGTTCCGCAGCAACGCTCAGGATGGCTCAGACATCCAGGAAGTCGAGAAAATCGAACCTCTTGGCGATGGCAAATACCTTGTCCATTACAACGACATGGGCAACATAGGCTCGCACACCATCACTATCGTCCAGCAAAACGGCGAGATTTTCTTCGACAAGCTGGATTGATTACCCGCGATACCTTGATTTATACCCGTGATTTTCCTTGGGGCGCAAGTCGTTCGGGTACATCACGTCGGTGTAGATGTCCTCCTGCAGTTGCTTCACGAGCTTGTACACTTCAGCGTAATTGGCGATGCTGTCGATGGAAATGCCTGCGTTAGTCGACCTTCTTCGCCCGTTCAGCGTCGCGGGGTTCGCCTGGGCCGAGGTCGTGATGATATCGCCCACGCCAAACCACTGGTCAAAAATGCCGCGGTGCAAATCTACGTGCGAAAGTTCCGCGAAGGGTTTTGACTTGTATGTTCTTGCGAAGATTCCGCCGGAAGCATAGATGGCCTTGTCCGTGACGATATAGGCCGTATTGCGATACCGCCTGAACGAGAGCAGCGCCCCGCCCAGGTAAATCCATACGGGCATCAGGTGGAGAGCCATGAAGGGGACAATAAAGTAGGCCACTTGGTCCGACTGGTCCGAAGAAAAGGCAGTCCCGATAAAAAACATGTCGAAAAATCCCCAGACGAGCGCGAACGGGAGCATCGGATTGAAAATGCATTCAAAAACGAAGCACCTCTTGTCGGGCTTGCCGGCATAGAGAATTTTTTCATCTTTCCCGATCAAAAGTGAAAGTTCGTTGTCCATAATTTTCGCTCCTCAAAAAATCACTCTCCATTAATATAAACAAAGGTCGCCCAAATAGGCGACCTTCTATCATAAAATTTGAATTTCTTACCCGAGGCGCTTGTTGACTTCGTCCCAGTTGACGATGCTCCAGAGCGCCTTGAGGTAATCCGGACGGCGATTGCGGTAGTCGATGTAGTAGGCATGTTCCCACACGTCGAAGGTGAGGAGCGGCTTGAGCCCCTTGGTGAGCGGGTTCTGGGCGTTGCCTTCCTGCGTAATCACGAGCTTGCCGCTTGCATCGGCAGAGAGCCAGACCCAGCCGGAACCAAAGAGGCCTGCGCCCTTCGCCTGGAATTCTTCCTGGAATTTTTCGAAGGAGCCGAAATCGCGGGCGATGGCTTCCGCGATCTTGCCCGAGGGGGCGTTGCCGGCCTTCGGGGCGGCAAACTGCATAAAATACATGGAGTGGTTCAGGAACTGGCCCGCGTTGTTGAAAACGCCGCCTTCGGAGGTTTTCACGATGTCTTCGAGGGACTTGCCTTCGAAGGCGCTGCCCGGAAGCGCCGCGTTCAGGTTGTTCAGGTAGGTCTGCAGGTGCTTGCCGTAGTGGAACTCGATGGTTTCGGCGCTGAGGGCCGGGGCCAGGTCCGCCGCCGCATACGGGAGGGCGGGCATTTCAAATTTTCCGTTTTTCTGTTCTGTCATTGTGTCTCCTTTTCGCGGCTACGCCGCGGTGTGAGGTGTGAAATGTGAGATGTGTAGTGAGTAATTTTAATTTCACATTACACACTCCACATTACACATCAATTAAATGCTTGTCTCTATATAGTCTCGTCTAAAAGTGCCGTTGCCGAGCAAAATGTCGATGGGCAACTTCTTGAATTCATATTCGTAGGGCGGCAGCTTCCAGGCGAAATCGTTCGGGTACTCGTTGAAGATGTACTGCAAGAGCTTCACCGCCATATCGAAACTGCGGAACTTGTCGCGGTCGAGCACGTGAATCTGCGCGCCCCCGCAAATCTGGCCTGCGCCCTTGTGGAACGTGGGCTGGAAGTAGTTCTCGCGGAAATACACGCCGGGCAATTTCAATCCGTTCATGTACTTGCAAAGTTTGACCGCATCGATAAACGGCGCACCGAAAATCTCGAACGGGCGCGTGGTACCGCGGCCTTCGCTCACGTTGGTCGCCTCGAACAGGCACATGCCGGGGTAAACGATTGCGGTATCGAGGGTAGGCATGTTCGGGCTCGGTAAAATCCACGGGAGCCCCGTCTGGTCGTACCACATCTTTTTGTCGTAGCCTTCCATGCCCAGCACGTAGAGTTCACACTTGAGGAAGCGTTCTTCCTTAAACTGGACGGCCAATTCGCCAATGGTCTTCGCGTGGCGCGTGCGGATGCTGTGCAGGCCCACGAAACTCGTGTAGTCGAGGTCCAGCACCGGGCCTTCTTCATCGATACAGTTGATGGGATTCGGGCGGTCGACAACAATCACGGGGATTCCCGCCTTCTCGCAGGCTTTCATACAAAGGAACAGCGTCCAGATGAACGTGTAGTAGCGGGCGCCAACGTCCTGCAGGTCTACAAGCATCATGTCCACGTGGCTGAGCATCTCGGGCGTGGGTTCGCGGTGTTCGCCGTACAGGCTATAGACGGGAAAGCCCAGTTCGGGGTCGGTGTAGCCCTCCCATTCGATCATGTTGTCTTGTGTGTGGCCCTTGATGCCGTGCTGCGGGCCAAAGAGCGCCGAAAGCTTGAACAGCTTGCCGTCGTATTCCTTCAGGAGGTCGAGGGTGTAGTGCAGGTCCGGGAGTACCGAAGCCGGGTGGAGGACGGCGCCGAGGCGCTTGCCCTTGAGGTTAGCGGGGAAAGCCTTTTCAAAACGTGTAAGTGCGAGAGAAACCATTTTTTAATTCGGAATTCGGAGTTAGGAATTAGGAGTTAGTTGTTAGTTATTAACGAAAATATAAATATTTTGCCAAACATTATTCCAAAACGAAAAATTTTTTCAAAAATGGCACAAAATGACAAAATGAATTTTTTATTTTTGGGACAGAAACAAAAACAAACAGGATAGTATTATGGCATATCTGAACAAAGTGATGCTCATTGGCAATATCGGTAAGGACCCTGAAATTCGTATGGGCCAGAACGGCGGACGCAAGCGCGTCTCGTTCTCGCTCGCCACCAGCCGCCGCTACCGCGACAACAA
Organism: Fibrobacter sp. UWR3; assembly: GCF_900143055.1. Classification (NCBI taxonomy): domain Bacteria; kingdom Pseudomonadati; phylum Fibrobacterota; class Fibrobacteria; order Fibrobacterales; family Fibrobacteraceae; genus Fibrobacter; species Fibrobacter sp. UWR3. The sequence continues at coordinate 135,076 of NZ_FRCW01000005.1, forward strand.
CGGTGAACAGAAGGAACAGACGGACTGGCACAACATCGTGGGCTGGGGCAAGATCGCCGACATCGTCGAGCAGCTCGGCATCCACAAGGGCATGAGCCTCTACGTGGAAGGCACCCTCACCAACCGCAGCTGGACCGACCAGAACGGCCAGAAGCGCTACGTGACCGAAGTGAACATGGACACCTTCCAGCTTCTCGGACCCCGTGGCCAGGGTGGCGCTCCCGGTGCCGCACCCGCAAGTTCGTACAACCAGCAGAACAGCTACTCCCCCGCCCAGAACTCGGCTCCCGCGTACGACGCCCCGATGGATGGCGACGGCGACGACCTGCCGTTCTAGTAGCGCAGTCCTATGAACCAGGACGTAGCCAATATTGCATTGATGTTCGTGCTCCCGCTCGGAGTGACGTTTATTACCATACTCCAGTCAGCGGCTGCCGAACGCAATACGCACAAGATTATAGGGGCAATCCTCTCGCTGTTCATCGTCGTGATGGACTGCCTGTTCTATTTCTCGAAGAATTCCTTCATCAGCTACAATGCCGATGGAGGGCTTCTCCTTGCATTCGCAAGCCTCATGCTCTTCGGCGTGCTCTACACGGTACGCAGCGAAGATATGCCCGCGAAATTCGCGAACGGGCTCTTTACCGCATTCATGCTCGCCGCATTTGTCGGCATCGCTTACTGGGAACGCCCGACGCTCCTGGTCACTTCGGAATATACGCCGGCAGAACTCGCCGCGCAGAACGCGAAGTACCAGGACTACATCGCATCGTTCCAGAACGGTGAAGGCGGCAAGTGGCAAGAGGCCCCGAAGGCACCTGCCGCAAGGAACGGTGGAGCCAACGCCCAAGCGAACTCTCCGGCGCAAAAAACGCAGATGTCCGAGGCTTCGCTCTCCAGGCTCGAGAAGTACATCACTGAATGTACGAAGGTCATTGACCGCATGAACGCCATCATGGCGAGCATCGAGAACTTCGGCACGCTCCCTGCAAACGTGAGCGAATCCGAACGCGAAAAGAAGAGCCAGCAGGCGCTCGCCATCAACAACAACGCGACCGCGCTCAACAAGAAGACTCTCGGGCTTTTCCACCCGCACGAATCAAGCGAGGCGCATTCCGAAATTATACAGGCGAGCGAAAGCGTTCGCCTTGCCGCCTATTCGCTGTACACCTACGCCCTGCAAGAAAACGCAGAAGAGCAGGCGAACCAGTACAGGCAATGCCGCAACCAGATTGCGCAGGCCAGGGCTTCCCTGGAGCGTTTCTGGATCGACATACAGAACTTAAAATCAAACAACCAACCTCAACAAGAAGATAACTAAAGGTTAATTATGATTCGCAACGTTGCCATCATGGGCGCAACCGGCGCCGTGGGCCAAGAAATCCTCTCCATCCTCGAGGAACGCAACTTCCCGCTGCAGAGCCTCAAGCTCCTCGCCTCCGAGCGCAGCGCGGGCAAGGAATTCAAGTTCAAGGGCGAAACCCTCAAGTGCGAAGTCCTGAACAAGGATTCCTTCAAGGGTATTGACCTGGTGCTCAGCTCCGCCGGTGCCGCGATTTCCCAGGAATTCGCCCCCATCGCCGTCGAGAACGGCGCCGTGGTGGTGGACAACACCAGCTTCTTCCGCATGGACCCGAAGGTCCCGCTGGTCGTGCCCGAAGTGAACCCCGAAGACATCAAGCTCTACAAGGCCGAACTCGGTGGTAAGGGCATCATCGCGAACCCGAACTGCACGACCATCATGATGGTTGTGGTCTTGAACCCGATCGAGAAGATTTCTCACATCAAGAAGATTCACATTTCCTCTTACCAGAGCGCGAGCGGCGCAGGTGCCATCGCCATGGAAGAACTCAAGCAGCAGTACAAGGACATCATCGAGACGGGCACCACCACGCACATCAACAAGTTCCCGTTCCAGCTCGCGTACAACGTGATTCCGCAGATCGACAAGATGACGGAAAACGACTACACGAAGGAAGAAATGAAGATGTTCAACGAAACGCGCAAGATCATGCACTCCGACGTGCGTACGAGCGCTACCTGCGTGCGCGTGAGCTCGCTGCGTTCTCACTCCGAATCCGTGTGGTTCGAGACCGAGCGTCCGGTTTCTGTCGAAGAAATCCGCAACGCCCTCAAGAATGCCCCGGGCGTGACCCTCAAGGACGACCCGCAGAACTACGTCTACCCGATGCCGCTCGAAAGCGCCGGCAAGGACAACGTGTTCGTTGGCCGTATCCGCAAGGACCTCGCCGACGAGAACAGCAACACGCTGTGGCTCACCGGTGACCAGATCCGCAAGGGCGCTGCTCTCAACGCCGTGCAGATTGGCGAGATCTTGGCCAAGGGTGTGTAATTAAAGATGTCATCCCCGCGAAGGCGGGGACCTCCAGAATGACTATTAGAAAAGTCGCCCTACGGGGCGACTTTTTTGCATGCAATAAAGCAAGAGGCTAAGGCAATCTATAACAGCGGACATAGGCCGCACGGCCCGCGTAACCGCCCTGCATATTGCCTTTAACCTGATTATAGGCAAGTCCCACAGTAACCTCGCCCATAATGTCTTTGTCGCAAGTCATGAACTTCGCTACTTCCCCCTCACTCAGGTAGGAACCTTCATAGTAGCGGGACCCTCCGGGAAGAGCCGAAAAACCGAACTGGTCCAGACCATTCCCGTCTTCTTTCCAACCATGATCTGACTTAAGGGCAACAGCAGAACTGTCCGCACCCACTTGATCGAAGAGAATCCTGTACTGATAGCTGCTCGCCAGATAGAAATCCTTGGGACAAACGGTATTCGCGACATCAAACGTATATAGACGTCCGTACTTTTCGCAGTTTTCTTCCTTGTCGTCGTAGCAGTAGCTGCCCTCACCCGCATCGTAGTTCAAGTTTTCCGCCATCCATATCCAGTTCCCGATCTTGACCGTCTTGTAAGTCTTCCCATCGCGTTCGTCAGTGATGGTTCCATACTCACAATTGTCCTCCGTCTCTGTCCTGCAAGGCTGCAAGCGCACGGACGAACTAGACGCAACACTGCCAGAAGATTGAATGCTAGACGAACTTTCGTCCATCGTAAGATACGGGCCGGAAGAATCATCCCCGCAAGCCGCAAGAAACAGGCCCGCAACAAACAAAGGCATGATTTTTCCCAGCGGCAAGCCAGAAAAAAATGTCCTCAGGTTTTTCATAGCGCTATTTCTCCAGCTGGTCGGGATTCAAGCACTTAAGTTCATCGACCACGAACAGGCCGTCCTTGCGGATGAGCTTGTCATCGAACCAGATTTCGCCGCCGCCATATTCCGGGCGCATGATGAGCACCAGGTCCCAGTGGATGGCGGAATTGTTGCCGTTCGGGGCTTCCTCGTAGCACATGCCGGGCGTAAAGTGGATGCTGCCCGCAATCTTCTCGTCGAAGAGGATGTCGCACATCGGCGCGTTCACGAACGGGTTGAAACCGATGGCGAACTCGCCCACGTAGCGTGCGCCCTCGTCGGTATCGAGGATGGCGTTGAGTTGCGCGTTGTCGCCCGTTTCGCAGGTGGCGTCCACAATCTTCCCGTCCTTGAATTCCAGGCGGATGTTGCTGAACTGCTTGCCCTCGTAGAGCGTGGGCGTATTGTAGTGGATTACGCCGTTGATGCTGTTACGCACCGGTGCGGTATAGACTTCGCCGTCCGGGATGTTCATGTTGCCGCAGCACGGAATCGCGGGGATATCCTTGATGCTGAACGTGATATCGGTGCCGTTTGCCACGAGGCGCACCTTGTCCGTCTTGTTCATGAGGTTCACGAGATTCTGCGCGGCGCGGCCCATGCGCGGGTAGTCCGCGAGGCATGCCTGGAAGTAGAAGTCCTCGAACGCCTCGGTACTCATCTTCGCGCCCTGCGCCATGGAGGCGTTCGGCCAGCGGAGTACGCACCAGCGCGTCTTGTTCACGCGGTAGTCGAGCGTTTCCTTAGTCATCTTGCGGTACATGAGCATCTTCTCGTCGCTCACGTCGCAATTTTCCATAAAGTTGTCGGCCCCGCGGATGGCGATATAGGCCTGCATCTTCTTCATTTCGGCAAGGGCAAGTTCCGCCTCGACCTTCATCTGGGCTTCGCTTGCAGAAAGGAGCATCTGACGGCGCACGCGGCTCTTGGAGTTGCGCACGAAGGCGTTGCCCCCCACCTTCTCGACAGCCTTAATGAGCTCGGTAGAGACTTCGTCGGGCGTGTCGGTGGTTTCAATAAGGATATTCTCGCCCGCCTTGAGGGCAAGCGCGTTGTTAATCAAGTTTTCGGCAAGTTTTGTAATGCGCGGATCAGTCATTTTAAATTCTCCATTTTATTCCGCATGAGAATATAGCAAAAAGGAGAAACAAACGCAATGTCAATATTTTCTTGCGTAAAGGCCGAGCCTCAATCTATTTAAACGTATTAGAGTCCTCTGCAGCGAGCATGGCCTTCGCCTGGGCAATCATTTCTGGAGATGCGCCCAGTTTTTCGAATACACTGATAGCATTAGCTTCGCCTTTAGATTCACCACGAGCTTCTGCTGCAAGTTCCTTTCCGGCAGCCCAGCATTCGTAATCTTCTTTCGTCGTCATGTCGTGCTCCTGTGCTTCCAAAAGTTTGCAAGGAAAATATACTTATTTTTCTTTGAAAGCGGTACCGCCATCCCGTTCCTGATGGCGTGCCTGCTGTAGAGAGCCCATTCGTCCCAGTATTCGTCTTTCGCCTCGGAAATGGTCGCTCAAGTAAACTTGGCGACCGATGTTATCGCCGACCCTAGTCCTTGAGGCAACGAACAGAAAACCCTTTGAGCGCGTTGGTGCCGTCCAGGTACGCATCGTCGTTGCCGTAGCGCAAGGCCATATTATACGCGTAATAGCTACCGTCCTCTGTAGAACTCCAGAAGTACGCGCCGTAGCCCTCGTAGAGGTAAATCCCGTTGCTGCCCCTGAAGCCGGCAGGGAGCGCGGAGAAGGCGAAGGCATCCGTGCCATTGCCACTACTATTCCATCCGGATGTGGACTTGAGCACCTTGCCTACGGTTGATTGACCACCGACTGCTGTGAACAATGTTTCGAATTCCTCTTCTGTTGGCAAGTGCCAGCCCTTTGGGCAAACACCGCGAACAGGATAAGTCGGAGAGCATGTCTTATTATAGCCGCAACCCTTGCCGTTCGTGCTCCATGTGCCCACGCTGTCCATCGCGGCTGCCCATGTATAAAGGCGGCCGTACTTGGAGCAGTTGCTTGCGTCGTCATTGTAGCACCAACTGGTGGAATCAGAGGTATAGTCTCCATTTTTATAAGGAACATCAGTATAGGTGTAGTTGAGGTTCTGGGCCATCCAAGTCTGAGTGCCGATGGTAACCGTCTTGTAAGTCTGACCGTCGCGGGAGTCGGTCATAGTTCCAGATGTCACTTCGGCAGGCTCTGTGACCTTGCTAGAAGATGATTCTGCTTTTTCTGAACTGCTCGACTTTGTCGAACTGCTAAACGCGACAGAACTACTTGATTTTACACTGCTGCTGGACACACTTGTCTCGCTATCGCTCGACTGCGGTGTGACGCTAGAAGAGGATTGTACAGTCTCGCCTTCGTCCTTGAGGCAACGGACAGAAAACCCGTAGTACTTGTCGTTGATCACGTTCGCACTCTCGTAGTTGTGGTACAAGTACATATTATACGCGGAATCGCTATAGTACTCTGTAGAACTCCAGAAGTACGCATAGTAGCCCTCGTGGTAGTAAAGCCCGTCGCCGTACCTGAAGCCGGCAGGGAGCGCGGAGAAGGCGAAGGCATCCGAGCCATTGCCACTCCATCCGGATGTGGACTTGAGCACCTTGCCTGCGGTTGATTGGCCGCCGACTGCAGTGAACAAAGTTTCGAATTCCGCTTTTGTTGGCAGGTGCCAGCCATCAGGGCAAGCCGTCGTCGCAGCCTCCCATGTGTAAAGGCGGCCGTACTTGGTGCAGTAGCTTGCACTGTCTTTGTAGCAGTAGCTGTTCGCAGTTTCGTAGTTGAGGTTCTGGGCCATCCATGTTTGCGTGCCGATGGTGACAGTCTTGTACGTCTGGCCGTCGCGGGAGTCGGTCATAGTTCCGGTGGACACACTTGTCTCGCTATCGCTCGACTGCGGTGTGACGCTGGATGACGACGATTTTGCTTCACTGCTGCTAGACACACTTGTCTCGCTATCGCTCGACTGCGGTGTGACGCTAGATGACGAACCATCCGACGGGCGAGTCGCAAAATCGCTGTCGTCATCGCCGCAGGCGACAAGCAGCAGAACGGAAACTGCCGCAGCAACAAAAGAAAATCCATGTTTCGCTTTTAGCATAACCTAACCTCTACCAGATAGTTTTGTTTCAGATAATCTATATAATTTTTCGACATCCACAAATGCAGAGGCCTATTCCACAAGGAAAAAAAGGAATTCCGGCAGCCGCCAGCCACCGGAATGGTATCATTTACAGGATTTTAGAGTCTTATTCGGTGAACGTGAACGGAATGGTCACCGTGGTGTTTCCAGATTTGACCTTGCTGAATGTCCAGCGACCGACAGCATTCTTGATTTCGCCATCGAATTCGCCGATACCCGTAGTGGACGAGACAACCGCGATGCTGATCACCTCGCCGCCCGGGGCAATCGTGAACTTGAGCGTCACCTTGCCTTCCAAGCCCGGTTTTTTCTTCAGGTACTTATTGTAGATATGGCGTAGTCCGGGTGTACGTGTGCGAACGACCTTCATGATATCGGAGGCAGATCGCGAGGAGTTCCCTGCACCCAGGTCGATATCGCGCACGGAAGGGGTCTTCATATTTCCCTTCATGGACTTCGTATTGATTCCACCACCCGAACCGCCGAACAGGTTTCCGAGCGCCCCATCGATTCCGCCGCCACCCCCAGAAGCGACAGCCTCGTTAAAGGCTCCATCGACCTTTCCGGCCCTCACGCCAATATGCGTTTTTCCCGTAGTCTGCAAGCCGTTCGTGTTCTTGAGGATTTTATCTATGTCTCTCGCGAACTTCTGGTCGTTCATGAGGTTGTATGCCGAAGCTGACGCGTTCTTGGTCATTGACGCGAGTTCCTTGAGGACGCCCCTTGTCTTGGGCGCGTTCGGTTTCCCCTGATTCTTGGGCTTGCCACCGCCGGGCCTGTTGTTCTTTTTTGCGATGTCTTTCGGTTTCTTATCCTGTTTCTTTTCCTGCTTTTTTTCTTCTTTCTTATCGGCGATGTCGATTTTCGTTTCGATTTCCAAACTGGAGGTTTTCTCGAACATCATATCGTCGATAATAACCTCGTATGTCGTGGCCCAGAAACTCAGAGCGAGCGCGACAAGAAGCGAGACGCCGGAGATGCGTCCGAGCCGCTTGTCGGAATCAGGCATGAGCGAAGCCACGAATTCTTCCGTGGTCTGTTTTTTCGGTTTCATGATTTTATCCTCCCCCTCTTGCGAGGGAATTGATGGTTTACGTTTTGTTTTGGGGGTGATTTTCTGGGGGTAATTTTTCAAGGTAAAAGGGGGCCTATCGCCTTGCGGTCAAGGCTTCAATTTTGCAAAAAAGCAATTTTCGTGAACAGGGCTTAACGGTCAAGCCTTGCACACAACGTAACGATGTACGGGGGATTTAGACGACAATCATCGAAGGAATTACTTTATCCACAACACCAGTCTCAACTCCGTTCCTTCACTCAGATTCAAGACAAATTGTTCTCTCTGATTTTAAACTATAAAGAAAAATCGGAACGGATTCACCCGAACGGGTAAACAAATTTTCAACATTTGAATTGTAAATTCCGACAAAAAGTGGCAGTACCAATAAGTACAAGGGCTGTGCGCGTTTTTGCTGATACGGTGAAGTCCTGCAACTTTACAAAAAGTTATTGCAAACAGATTTATTCCACCTTGTAGGCATATTTTGTTTACGTTCTAGTGTTTTAAACGGCTCTAGAGCGCACAACCAGGCCTGTCGCGGGCCGCAGGCATGGCCGTTTGTTATATTTTACGCACTATGAAGCTTTTACCGACCCCACCCGACTTGAACCGTATCGCGCGCCCGAACTGGATTGAAATCAATCTTGACGCACTCTGCAACAACATTCAATTCATCCGCAGCCAGATTCCGGCAAACACGAAGATTCTGTTGCCCGTGAAGGCCGACTCCTACGGGCACGGGAGCCTCGCCTGCTCGTTTGCCGCAAAGTTCGGCGGCGCGGACTACCTGGGCGTCGCCCACATCAGCGAGGGCATGCTGCTCCGCCAGTACGGTATGGACTTGCCTATCCTGGTGCTCGGCCCCTGCACTCCAGCAGACTTCGCCTACTTCGTGGAGTTCCAGCTTACTGCTGCCATCACGGACATCCGTACCGCAATGGCGTTCGACCAGTTCCTGAGCGAAACGGGTACGACCTGCAAGGCGCACCTCGCCATCGATACGGGCATGAACCGCTACGGTTTCGATGCCGAGGACTTCAACAACATCCGCGCGGCACTGAGCCTCAAGAGTCTGAAATTCGAGGGGATGTTCACGCACCTCGCCACGGCCGACATGCCGGGGAACCCGAAGACGGATATCCAGATACAGCGATTCACGCGACTCGTGGACGTGCTGGAAGCCGAAGGACTCCGCCCCGAAATCTGCCACTGCAGCAGTTCCGCAGGCACGCTCACGCGCCCCGAAAGCCACTTCGACATGGTACGCCCGGGCCTTGCGCTCTACGGCTACAACTGCATGGGGGCAGCACCCTCCCCGTGGCCCATCAAGCCCGTCATGAAAATCAAGAGCACCATCCGCCACATTCACGACGTGAAGCCCGGCGAGACGGTGAGCTACGGCGGCTACTGGATGGCACAGCAGCCCACCCGCATCGCGACCATCGCCATCGGTTACGGCGACGGCTACCTGCGCGGCGAATACAACAAGGGATTTGTCTTTATCCGCGGGCAGCTGTGCCCGATTCTCGGGCGCGTCTGCATGGACGCGACGATGGTCGACGTGAGCCACATTCCCGACGTGCAGGTCGGCGAAACTGTCGACGTGGTAAACGGCGAGCTCGACTTCCGCATTTCGATGGAAAGTGTCGCCGACGACCACCACACGATTCCGTACGAACTAACAAGCCGCGTGGCGCGCCGCCTGTACCGCAAGTACTTCTGGAAGAACCGCCTGGTGCGCTGGGATTACCTGAAGCAGGAATTCGGCGTGCAGGATTATAAAGAGTACCCGTTACGATAACCGTTCGCGCTACACTCGGATTTTAAATTACTCCGGTATGCGCTCACTCTCGCAACCGCCCTCGGTTAACACCCGAGGGCTTTGTTGCTCACAGCGATAACCGTTCGCGCTAAGTTCGCGTTTATCGCATATAAAAAAGGCTCCCGAGGGAGCCTTTTAATTTGTTTGCAAAACAGGACCTTAGAGGCGCTTGAGCACCGCGGCGGCGTGGTGGATAAAGCCTTCTTCGGTAGCGACGGCGGCAATGGCCTTCGCGTTCTTCTTGATGGCCTTCTCGCTGTAGCGGATGATGCTCATGCGCTTCAGGAAGTCGTACACGCCGAGCGGGCTGAAGAAGCGGCCCGTGCCGTTTGTCGGCAGCACGTGGTTCGGGCCCGCGAAGTAGTCGCCCACCGGCTCGCTGGACCACGGGCCGATAAACACGGCACCCGCATTTTCAATTTGCGCCGCCATGGATTCCGCTTCAGCGGTCATGACTTCCAAGTGTTCCGGAGCGATGCGGTTTGCGATTTCCACGCCGTCGAACCAGTCCTTCACCACGAGGATGCGCCCGAAGTTGCCGAGCACCTTCTCGAGGAGTTCGCGCTTCGGGGAATTTTCCACCTGGATATCCACGCAGGCGCTAATCATCTGGGCGGTTTCCATGTTGTCAGTAATGCAGATGGCCGCCTCGAAGCCGGAACCGTGTTCCGCCTGGCTAAGCAAGTCCGCAGCCACGAAGTCCGGATCGCAGGTGTTGTCGGCCATCACGAGCACTTCGCTGGGGCCAGCCACCATGTCGATATCCACGACGCCAAAAACTTCCTTCTTGGCGATTGCCGCAAACACGTTGCCCGGGCCCACAATCTTGTCGACACGTTCCACGACAGTCTTGCCCTTCGCATCCTTCGCGCCATAGGCAAGCAGGCCAATCGCCTGAGCACCGCCGATGTGGTAAACTTCGGTAATGCCGAGTTCCTGCAGCACGAATGCGACTGCGCGGTTGATTTCGCCCTTGATAGGAGTGACGACCACGATGTCTTCCACGCCGGCAACGAGAGCCGGGACCGCGTTCATGATGACGGTGCTCGGGTAGATGCCCGCACCACCCGGCACATAGAGGCCCACGCGCTTCATCGGGCGGATACGCTGGCCGAGCACGACGCCGTCGGCACCCTGCATGAGCCAGGATTCTTCCATCTGGTTCTTGTGGAAGTCGCGCACGTTCTTGATGGCCTGCTTCAGCGCCTTCTGCAGTTCCTTCGGGCACTTGGCGGCAGACTTCGCGATGGCCGAAACCGGCACGCGGATGTTCTTGCCCTTCAGGCCGTCGAACTTCTGGGCGTATTCCGTCGCCTTCGCGATGCCACCCTTCTTGATGTCGGCAAGGATCTGCATTACCTTGTCGTGAATTTCCTTGCTCGGGGCGACTTCGCGCCCGCAGATGCGTTCAATTTCTTGAGACTTTGGTGTAACCTTTACAATTTTCATAGTCTTTCTTTCCTGCTGTGTCATTCTGAGCGAAGAACCGAAGGTTCGTAGTCGAAGAATCTAGATCCTTCGACGCCCCTATCGCTACGCTCCAGGGTCGCTCAGGATGACGCTTCAATCATCTTTTACGTCTCGTGATATCGGCGAGGTTCCTCACCTTGCGGGCACTCAACTTCTTGGCCTTCGCCGGAGCGGGTTCCTCTTCCTTCGCGGCGCTTGCCTGCCCCGCAACCGCAACCGACTTCACGTCGATATGCTTGTACGCGCTCTCGATGACCTTGTTGTCCACGAGAATCTTGTACGTGAGCCCGTCCACGAACGCCATCCAGGAGGCCTCGATGATATTGCTCGAGACGCCGACCACGTTCCAGTAGCCCTTCTCGTCGCCAAACGTCGTCCACACGCGCACGGTAGCGTCAGATGCCACCTTGCTCCCGAGCACGCGCACCTTGTAGTCGTCGAGTTTGACCTTCGCCATGTTCGGGAAGAACGGGAGCAAGGCCTTGCGGAGAGCCGCGTCGAGAGCGTTCACCGGGCCATCGCCCTCGCTCACCTGATGGCTTATCTTGTCGCCAATCTGGAGCTTGACAGTCGCCTGCGAAACGGAAACGCCCTGAGTGGTCTTGTCTTCGATGACGCGGTAACCCAGAACCTTGAACGGCTCCTGCACCATGCCCAAGTGGCGGTACACGAGCAGCTTGAAGCTCGCCTCGGCGCTGTCGAAATGCCAGCCCGCGTTCTCGCGTTCCTTGATGAGCGTGAGCAGCTTGCCCACCACCGGGTCCTTCTTGTCGATGCCCGGCTTGATGGCCCTGAGCTTTTCCACCACGAGGGAACCACCCGCCTGGTCGCTCGTGACGAACACGCGGTCGTTGCCCACGGCATGCGGGTCGATATGCTCGAAACTGCGGCTCACCTTCATCACGCCGTCAATGTGGGCACCGCCCTTGTGCGCAAACGCCGCATCGCCCACGTACGGGGCGTGCACGTCGCTCGGCAGGTTCACAATCTGGTCCACGTTGCTGCTCAACTGGCGCAGCCTTGCAATCTTTTTCGCGGCAAAGAACTTCGCGCCCATCTTGAAATGGAGGTCTGCAGCGATGGTCGTGAGGTTCGCGTTTCCGCAACGCTCGCCGTAACCGTTCACCACGCCCTGCACCATCGTAGCGCCGCTCTTCACGGCAAACAGGCTGTTGCACACGCCCAGGCCAGAATCGTCATGGACATGGATTCCTATCGGAGTCGATATGCTCTTCTTGACTTCCTTGATAATCTCTTCGATTTCCCACGGCATGGTGCCACCGTTGGTATCACAAAGTACAATACAGTCCGCGCGGCCGCGCTCAGCAGCCTTCAACGTCTCGAGAGCATACTGCGGGTTCGCCTTGTAGCCGTCAAAGAAATGTTCCGCATCGTAAATCACCTCCTCGGAATGGTCCTTGAGGTAGTCGATGGTAGACTCGATCATGTCGAGGTTCTCCTCGAGCGTCGTGCGGATAACGTCCGTGACATGCAAATCCCAGCTCTTTCCAAAAATCGTCTTGACCGGGGCGTCCGACTTCACGAGCGCCTGCAGCAGCGGGTCCTTCTCGGGCAGCACCTTCGGGCGGCGCGTAGAACCGAATGCGGCAATCTTCGCGTGCTTCAGCTTGACTTCCTTGATCTTCTGGAAGAATTCCTCGTCGGTCGGGTTGCTCGGATTGGGCCAGCCCCCTTCAATGTAGTCAAAACCGAAATGGTCAAGAATTCGCGCAATCTGCAGCTTGTCGGCGAGAGAAAGGCTTATCTTGCGGTCTTGGTTACCGTCGCGGAGGGTTGTATCGTATAAAAAAACTTTCATGCGCACAAAGATAGAAAATAATGCTATTCCTTTTTGAAATATACCCTCTGCAAATCATAAGATATTTCATCTTTGTGCGCTTTGTAAAATAAGATTTTTATTGCAACGACATGCTTTAAGGCTTCGGAAAGATCCATCTTGGCCCCCCAACCACCTTGTTTAAACTTATTCCATGAATAACAATCACTCATAAGCGTAGAAGACGGAATCGCATGAACTTGGAAGAAATCATCATCAAGTGCAGATTTAAGAGAATCACCCATGTCAAGGACAATATAAATTGCATCTGAACTTGCGTGTTCAAAACAAATTCCCTCTCTCTCTGAAAGGTCTACGGCCTTATGTTCACCGTTTTCGTTCTCGTCGGCCAGCCAAAAACCGAGTTCTACAAAAGGTTTCCATCCGTTTTCGAGAGTATCATCCGAAAAATAGGCTGTCCCGTACAAACGACGTTCCATAGTGAGGTAATTATCAAGTGCATCTGGCGCGCCCCAGTCCACGACCTTATACTCGTCACCATCACGGTTCAAAGCAAAACGGGAATGTCCTCCATAAATAGAATCTGTGTGCAAGAACCAGAGACCCGCAGAACCTCTTCCGTTGTCGAAAGGAGTAATAACCCTTGTCATGGAACCATCCCACTCCAAGTCCACTCCTTTTTTATAGTCTATACACATTTCTAACTGACTCTTTTCCATGTGTACACCAGACTCATATCCTTTTTGATATAGGGCCGCGGAATCAGGATACTCGTCAAACCCGTTATCCTTCAAAAGTTGTTTAAATTCTTCCGTATAATACAGCGTTCCACTTTGGCACCTATAGGATTTTGTCATAATGACGGGAGTAGGCGGCATGGCAAAGCGTCGACTCTGAAGACGTGATTGATATGGCAACTGATTCCTAAGGCAGCCTTTCGTTATCTCGTCCAAGGTATCCAGACCATACAGCGAGTCAATAACGTCCTTGTAGTCGTTGCGACCTTTAGCAGATCCGTTTGTAAAATTCGAGTCCTGAAGGGAAAAAAGAGTTATACTTCCGAAATCCACAATACGTTCCATTATTTCACAGGTATCCGGAAGTGTGTCTCCATTTGTAAGGACATCTGGAAGATTTTCGCAAAGAGCAAAAACGGAATCCCTTATGTAATTGCTTACAGAATCAACCTTAGCCTCGAATGTTTCAAGCGTTTCGGCATATTCCCGAGAGAGTTTTTCCGAGCCATCACTGCAAAGAATCGTCTTTGGAACAGGATTATCACAAGGCGCTTCCAATGAAGAAATGGGATTCATAAACATCATAAGAGCGCCAGCCGCATTGGAAAAACATTTTCTTGACGCAGATGAATACACTTCCGTAGAATTGGCCTTTTCGAACAATAGGCGATCGGCACTTACACGTCCTTCACGCGAGATTCTTTCTTCTGTATAGGAACATTCGCAATAGTATTCCTTTACCGATTCTGCCCTGCAGTCTTCGTCAACCGTATTCAGCGCCGCGGCGACATTTCCGGATATTTTTCCCAACGCAACGATATTAAAGTTCTTTGAGTCCCAATTCCGCGAATTCGACTCAAACGAGAATCGTAAACCTTTCAGGTGCGCTAGCACATCCTCTAGCGACATAGAAGGGACTAAATTTTCGTCGAACGACGAACGTGCCCAAAATTTATTCCACGGGTAACATACTCCTTTTCCATTGCCTGCGCCTTGATTATCAACATTGGTCAAAAGAACCCCATACAAGGGCTCCCCTTCAGGCTGCCCGGCATCAAGTTCCATTCTCATCGGGCTGCCAAGGTACTCAATACAAATGCCTTGCATGTCAGTCGCATCAACACTTTCGAATTCGCCATTAGCGTTTTTTCCCGCAAAAGAAAATTCCAAGTAGCCATGGCTCGATTCTACGTAAAAAGGACGCAAGCCGAGCGAATCGGCGTCAACTTCGAATTCTTCAAAAATAACATTACCGCACATGCTCCCCTTGCACCGGTCAACGACTGGTGCAAGAGAAAGTGAATCATATTCTTCATTGACGGGAACACCCCAATTAAAATAAACATCACGGTCGTCATGCGGTTCAACTGACCAGTACCATATACCCGACGTATTTGTCCCGTTATCATACCCGGTCCTTACGCGGTATCCCGAAGTAGGATTCCACATTTCACCAGTCCAGTAGCAACCTTCGTACTCTGAAGGCAATGCGCCTTGTGCAGCATATCTTCGACAAAAGACACTCGGGGTTGGCTCTCCGACCGACGTATCACCATCGGCGGTGAACATGTTCGGTTCTTCACTGGAACCCGAAATCCTGCCATTATCCGACTCCGAAGAGCACGAAGCAAAGAAGGACATTGTCCATACAAACGCTATACAAGCTAGAAGTTTATTCATCTTTGGTCTCCTTTAATCTTTTCAAGTTCCACGTCAACGGAAAAAACTGTAAATTCAACCGGTAGATTTGGTCAATTTCTTCACACTCCGCAGCAATCGCAATAACCTTCCGGCGACATAAATCAATTTCCTGAGCAATGCGTTCATAACATTCCCTGTTTACGCCCAGCGTAACGCCCGATATACTTCGTTCTTCCGGAGAAAAGCGGTCAATAGATTCTGCGGCAAGCCCAAGCATCTCCCGCTGCATAGAACGCACTGCAAGCGCGAGACCTTCCCTGGATGCAGAAACTGACGTTTTCGTTTGGACATAATTTCCAACATCCGTTCTCTTTAGAAAGTCACACCGCATTAGGAACGAAAGAGATTGCAACACATCTGCCGCAGAGATCTTGTTGCAGCAAGCCGAGGCTATTTTTCCCGGAGTCGCACCGGGCATCAATGGAGCAAGTTCGCGAATCACCGAATTTTTCCACCCGTCATAGAATTCGATGGCATCCTTGTCTACTATACGCACCTTGTGCTCCGTGGCAATCGACTGCATCTCTTTCAGAAAATACAATTTGGATGCATCGGTCTTCGCATTATTGAAATTGACAAGAGCGCGAAAATACGTAACTTCATAACCGGCAAGCCCCATCGCGGATGCTACGCGCTCAATTGTCACACGACTCAAATTGCTCTTAGATTCACTTACCAATCTCAAATAAGTGGAAGACGAGAAACCGGCGGTTCGAGCGAATTCACGCCAGGAAAAGGCAGAACAGCGCTTGCGCTCTTTGTAAAAATCCTTAATAAGGAGATGATAATCCTGATACTCAACAATCGGTTTCATGTCCTGAAATATATATTCAAAAAAACATGATGTCAATATCAAATGACCCAAAATCTATAATTTTTAAATAAAAAACACAATTTTTATTTAAATTTTAAAAATTATTTTTCTATATGACCCAACCCATGTCATAAAGGCTTACAAAAAAAAATGCCCCGGCTCAATAGCCGTGGCATTTTTTTCAATTCTTTCGGGCTGGACTCGCAACGCCAAGCATGCTCGTCGTTGCAACGCTCGCCTTACTTGGCTTTCTTGCAAGCCTTCTTGCAGCCGCACTTCTTGGCAGCGGGCTTCTTGGCAGAAGCCTTGCAGAACTTCACGTAGGCAGCGAGGGTGTCGCAGAACACTTCGTCCGGGGTGTTGTCGCCGTTGATGCGGCTGATGATGGACTTGCTGTACTTGCCGAGCACCTTGGCGGTGGATTCCTTGTACACCTTGAGGCGGTTCTTGATAACGGCTTCGTCGGCGTCGTCCTTGCGGCCTTCGATCTTGGCGCGGTTCAGGAGGCGGGCCACGATGGTCTTCTCGTCCTTGATGTCGAGCACAAAAATGTGCTTCACGTCGACGACGGATTCGATGAGCTTGACCTGGGCAACCGTGCGGGGAATACCGTCGAGGAGGAGGGTATCCTTATCCGGGTTTACCTTGTTCGTATTGATGAGGCCTTCGATGAAGCGGCCGAAAATTTCGACAGTGGCTTCGTCCGGAACCAAGAGGCCCTTGCTGGAGTAAGAAGCGAGGAGCTTGCCGGATTCGCTGGAAGGAGCAATGCCACGGAAGATGTCGCCCGTGGAAATGTGCTTGAGGGAAGTGGTAGCAGCGAGCTTCGCGCCGACGGTACCCTTGCCGGAACCCGGTGCGCCGAAGATAAGAACTGCAGGAATTTTAGCCATTGTTAACCTCTTGGGTTTGATTGTTGAAATTTTTCGCGGTCAAAGATAGCTTTTTAGACGAAAGACGATAGACGAAAGACGAAAGAATTATAGATGATTATGACTGAATCTTCTCGCACTTGAAACTGAGCTTGCCGTTTTCGACGCCGATGCTTATCGTGGAGAAGTCCGTGAGGGTACCGAGCAGGAGCCCTTCGGCAATCGCGTCTTCCACGAGGTTCTGGATGGAACGGCGGATGGGTCGCGCCCCCAGGGTGGAATCGTAATTGTTGTTCACGATAAATTCCTTCGCCTCCTGGCTGATTTCCAGCAGGATTCCGCGATCGGAAATGTTCTTCTGGAGGAACCCCATCTGGATGTCCACGACGGAGACGAGGTCCTTCTTGCTCAAGGCACGGAACACTATCTGCTCGTCGATGCGGTTCAGGAATTCCGGAGAGAACACGCGCTTGACCTCTTCGCGGATGGCGTTTTCCATGCGCTCGTAGTCATCGGTCTCCCCTTCCTTGGTGAACCCCATGCCGCCGCTGTGGCGCACTTCGCGCGCACCCGCGTTACTCGTCATAATGATGATGGTGTTCTTGAAGTTGATCTTGCGGCCGTAACTGTCGGTAAGGATGCCGTCGTCGAGAATCTGGAGCAGGATGTTGTAGATATCCGGATGCGCCTTCTCGATTTCGTCGAGGAGCACCACGGAATAGGGTTTCTTGCGCACCTTCTCGGTGAGCTGTCCGCCGCCTTCCTCGAAGCCCACGTATCCCGGAGGAGCACCGATAAGGCGGGAAACGCTGTGCTTTTCCATGTACTCGCTCATGTCGATGCGGATCATGGATTCCTCGCTCCCGAACAGCGAGAGGCTCAGCACCTTCGCAAGTTCCGTCTTGCCCACGCCGGTAGGCCCGAGGAAGAGGAAACTGCCCATCGGGCGCTTGCTGCTGCGGATGCCCGCACGCGTACGGCGGATGGACTTGACAATCGCATCGACCGCGGCGTCCTGCCCGATAATGCGCTGCTTGATTTCTTCGCCGAGGTGCAGGAGTTTCTGCGTCTCTTCGCCGCCGAGGCGGCTCACGGGAATGCCCGTCATCTTGCTGATGCAGTCGCGGATGTCGCTCTCGTCCACGACAGGGGTCTCCTGCCCTTCTTCCTGCAGCTGCTTCCTGCGTTCCGCGATGGAACTCTGGAGTTCCTCCTCGCGGGCACGGCACTTGGCCGCATTCTCGTAATCCTGGTTCGCGACCGCCTCTTCCTTCTTCGAAAGGACTTCGGCAAGTTCAGATTCCATGTCGAGCAGGTCCTGCGGGACCTTGATGGAATTGAGCTTCACGCGCGCGCCCGTCTCGTCGAGCACGTCGATTGCCTTATCCGGCAAAAAACGCTCGCTGATGTAGCGTTCGGCAAGCGTCACCGCGGCACGGATGGCCTCGGGCGTGTAGTGCACCTTGTGGTGCTGCTCGTACTTCGGGCGCAGCCCCTCAAGAATCTGGATGGAATCTTCAGAATTAGGCGGATTCACGAGAATCGTCTGGAAGCGGCGCTCGAGTGCAGCATCCTTCTCGATGTACTTGCGGTATTCGTCAATCGTCGTCGCACCTATGCACTGCAGTTCACCACGCGCAAGCGCGGGTTTGAAAATATTGCTCGCATCGAGGCTGCCTTCCGCACCGCCTGCACCCACGATGGTGTGGAGTTCGTCGATGAAAAGAATCACGGAGTTGCTCACGCGCTGGAGTTCCATGATGAGGCCCTTCATGCGTTCCTCGAACTGGCCGCGGTACTTGGTACCGGCGACCATCGCCGCCACGTCGAGCGTCACGACGCGCTTGTTCACGAGCAGGTCGGGAATCTTCTTCTGCACAATCTTCTGCGCGAGGCCCTCGATAATCGCGGTCTTGCCCACGCCGGGTTCGCCAATGAGCGCCGGGTTGTTCTTCTTGCGGCGGCAGAGAATCTGGATGAGGCGCTCGATTTCGGATTCGCGCCCGATAATCGGGTCGAGCTTGCCCGCACGCGCCATCGCGGTGAGGTCGCGCCCGAAGTGGTCGAGAATCGGGGTCTTGGACTTGGAACCGCCGCGCATCTCGCGCCCGCCCTGCTGCTGGCGCGGTCCCTCTTCGGGGATATCCTGCGGGGCGTTGCCGTCGCCGCTATGCTTGAGCTGGTCGAGCGTCTGCTGGAAATTTTCGTACGTTATGTTGTATGTGGAAAGGATTCCAACCGCAGGGGAATCTACCTGCTGGAGAATCGCGAGCATCAGGTGTTCGGGGCCGATATACTGGTCGCCTTCTTCCTTCGCGATTTTTGCAGCATTGAAAAGCACCGCCTTCGCGCGAACCGTAAACTGCAACAGGCCATCGCGCGGGTTGCCGCCGATGGTCATGAGCCCGCCGTTCGAGGAGAGCGAACGCTGGATATCCTCGCTCAGGTCCACGAGGTTAATCCGGAGCGCCTTGAGGGTCTCTACCGCAAAGCCCGAATCCTCGCGCACGAGGCCCAGGAGCAGGTGCTCGGTCGAAACGCAGTCGCTCCCGAGGTTGCGCGCCGCCATGCGGGCGGCCTGGAGCACGGCCTTCGCCTTCGCAGAAAAAATACCGTTATTATCAGCCATACCAAATCTCCTATCCGATATCCTGAATCAATCCGTTATGCATCACCACACGGCGCTTCGCAAAACTCGCCAACTTCTCGTCGTGCGTCACAATCAAGAAGGCCTGCTTGAACGTCTCGTTGAGTTCGCCAAAGAGTTCGTTCAGCTTCGCGGAGTTCGCCTCGTCCAGGTTGCCGCTCGGTTCGTCGGCCAGCACCAGGTCCGGGTGATTCATGAGCGCACGCGCAATCGCAATACGCTGGCGCTCGCCGCCACTGAGTTCGCGCGGCAAGTGCCTGAGGCGGTCCTTGAGGCCCACCGTTTCCAACAGCATCTCGCCACGTTCGCGGCATTCCTTCTCGGACTGGCCCACAATGCGGCCCGGAACGCACACGTTCTCGATGGCGGTAAACTCGCTGAGCAGGTGGTGGAACTGGAACACGAACCCCACCTTGAAGCGGTGGTACGCGTCGCGCTCGTCGCTGTTGAACTTGCTGAGCGGCTTGCCCTTGAAAAGAATTTCGCCCGAGGTCGGCGTGTCGAGCATGCCCACGAGGTTCAGGAACGTAGACTTGCCCGAGCCGGAAGAACCCGTGAGCGCCACGAGTTCGCCCTCTTCCATCGAGAAGTTCACGCCCTTCAAGATTTCGAGCTGTTCGCCCGTCTCGGAGAACACGCGCCTGAGGTCGACTGTCCGCAATAAACTACTCATGCCTAATCGCTCCTACGGGGTCAAGCCTGCTCGCCTTCCATGCCGGGAGCAAGGTCGCAAGTACACAAAGCGCAATGCCAATCACGAAAATAAGGACCACGTCAATCAGGTGCACAGAAATCGGGAAGTACGGAATCACGTAGACATCGCCCGGGAGCGTGATGAAGTGGTAGGCCTCCTGCAACTTGCAGAGCACAAGCCCGATGGTACCACCCACGATGGTGCCGCCCACGCCAATGAAGCTGCCCATGAGCATGAACACGCGCATGATGCCCGCCTTGCTGAAGCCCATGCTGCGGAGGATGCCGATTTCCTTCGTCTTGTCGATGACGACCATGATGAGGGAACTGATGATGTTGAACGCCGCCACGAGGATGATGAGGCAGATGACCGCCGCCACGATGAACTTCTCATAGTTCATCCACTTGAGGAGCGTGATGTTCTTCGCCTTCCAGTCCATCGAGTAGTACGGGTAGGTAAGCCACTGGCTCATGTCGTAGGCCGCCTCGCCTGCCTTCCAGTGGTCCTTGATGCGGAACTGGATACCCATCACGGCGTCACCCATGCCGAGCAGTTTCTGCATTTCCTTGAGCCCGATGTAGGCAAGGTTGCCGTCGTACTCGTAAGTGCCCGTCTCGAAGATGCCGCTTACCACGCACATCATCATCTTGGGGCCCGAGCCGAGCGCCTCGTCCGGGCTCTGGAACAGTTGCAGCACGAGCTTGTCGCCCACGACCACGCGCAGGCGGTTCGCAAGTCCCGAACCGAGGATGATTCCCGGGCGCATCTTGCCCGTGAGGTCTTCCAGGCTATCGACGGAATACTCGCCCCACTTGATGTACTTGTAGATGTCGGTCACGCCCTTCGCGCTTTCGGCATCGATGCCGTAAATCACTATGCCGTCGTTCACCTTCTTGGAGCTGATGCCCACCTTGTAGATGATGAACGGCGACGAGGCCACGATGTTCGAATCGCGGTTCTTCGCCTCGCGGGTAAGACTGTCGTAACTTTCGATAGGCTCGCCGTTGTACGACATGATTTCGAGGTGGGCGTCCTTCCCTATCATCTGGGCGGTGACCTCTTCCTCGAAGCCGTTGACCGCAGCAAGCGCGACCACCAGCGCGAACACGCCGATACTCACACCGAGCATACTGAAGATGCCGATAAGCGAAACGAAGAGACTCTTACGCTGAGCCCCCAGGTAACGCCAGGCGATGAGCCATTCCAGTTTATTCATCGATAATTAGGTCTCCGGCTTCATCAGCGGGAAGAGTTGAACGTCGCGGATGGTCTGCTGGTTCGTGAGGAGCATGACCATGCGGTCGATACCGAAGCCAACGCCGCCCGTAGGAGGCAGGCCACTTTCGATGGCATGCATGAAGTTCTCGTCCATCGGGTGCGTTTCGCCTTCGCCACCGCGGCCGCGGCGCACCTGGTCTTCCAGGAGCTCACGCTGACGGATGGGGTCGTTAAGTTCGGTATAGGCGTTGCCCAGCTCCCATCCGTTAGCGTACGGCTCGAACTGTTCGATGAGCCCATCGATGGTACGGTGCTTCTTGCAGAGCGGGGTGCTCTCGGTCGGCATGTCCTTGATGATGGTCGGCTGGATGAGCTTGTCTTCCACGGTGAGCTCGAACAGTTCGAGAATCCCGCGGCCGCGGCTGAATTCGCCGTCCAGGTGGCCGCCCAGCTCTTCCATCTTGGCCTTGATTTCGTCGTCGCTCATTTCATTGACCTTCAGGCCGCCGAACTTCTCGATAGCTTCGATCATGCTGTAACGAGGCCACGGGGCCTTGAAGTCGATAACCTTCCCCTGGTAGTCAATCTTGGTGGTGCCGTTCGCCGCAATGCAGGCGCGTTCGTAGATGTTCTCGAAGTGCACCATCATGTCGTTGTAGTCGGCGTAGGCTTCGTAGAACTCGAGGCCGGTGAATTCCGGGCTGTGCGTGCGGTCCATGCCTTCGTTACGGAAATTCTTGCTGAACTCGAAAACCTTTTCCATGCCGCCCACGATGCAGCGCTTCAGGTAGAGTTCCGGGGCCACGCGCAAGTAGAGCGTCATGTCGCAGGCGTTGTGGTGCGTGGTAAACGGGCGGGCGTTCGCGCCACCGTAAATCGGCTGGAGCGTCGGGGTCTCGACCTCGATAAAGCCCTTCTCGATGAGGTATTCGCGGATAGCCTGCAGAATCTTGAAGCGCTTGATGAACACGTCCTTCACGTCGTCGTTCAAGGCCATGTCGATGTAACGCTGGCGGTAGCGGGTATCCACGTCGGCAAATTCGTTGAACACGACCTTGTTGCCGTTCTCGTCCACCTTTTCCTTCGCGACCGGAAGCGGGCGGACTGCCTTACTGAGCATCGTCACCTTCTTCACGTGCACGGAGTACTCGCCCGTCTGCGTCTCGAACATGAAGCCGTTCACGCCGATAAAGTCACCAAGGTCGGTCATCTTGACGACTTCGTAGTTCTCCTCGCCCACCTCGTCGCGGGCGCAAACCACCTGCAGGCGGCCATAGCGGTCCTTCAGGTGCATAAAGCACATCTTTCCCTTGCGGTTGAAACGGACCACGCGACCAGCGAAGGCGACTTCCTCGCCCGATGCCATCAGGGCTTCCTTGTTTTCCTTGAGCATCTTGGAATCGTGCGTGCGGTTGAACTTGTGCGGATAGGCCTCGATGCCCATTTCCTTGAACTTCGCAAGCTTCGCCAAACGAGCCTGCACCTGGTCATTCATGTCTTGCATTGCCATGTTAATCTAATCCTGTGACCTAGTCACTTGAAATTTTGAACGTGGTAAAGATAGAAAAAAGCTTGCACGCGGCCCATCAAATTATGTATATTATACCCCGTAGATTGCATTAATCCTGCTGACAGCGTATTCAATCCGGGCAGGAAGTTTAACTATCTGCTTGACGCCGTTCTCCCTCCGCATGGTGCAACTAGCCTGCGGCTCGAGGACAGGAACCCTGTGGGGAAGCCGGCCCCATGGCGAGCAACGTAGAGTTCCACCCGCAAAAATGCGGGTGCATTTCCAAAAAAACACAGCACTTTAACCGCCGTATGTTTACGCGTCCCTTTCGCGTACCGTAAACGTCTATACGGCAAAGGAATACCTATGGAACAGGAAGACTTTGTTCCCGACTACGCACAGATTTCCCGTGATATCTGGATCCAGCAGACCTACGAAGAAATCAAGAAGCGCACCTATCTCGACCCGCTCTACGACGCCGCATTCAAGGCTTTTCTGAGCGACGAGCAGGCGCTTATCAGTTTCTTGAACGGAGTGTTCCAGCTGGAAGGCGACAACCGTATCACCGCCGTCACCATCAAGAATACGGAAGTGAACATCCTCTTTCCGCAGGTCAAGACGTTCAGGCTCGACATTCGCGCCACGACTTCGACCGGATTCAGCATCAATGTGGAAATGCAGAAGGCGAAGCACAGCCGCTTCATCGAACGCATCCTTTTGCAGCACAGCGCATTCATGCTCCAGAGCAAGCACGAATGGGACCAGGAATTCTTCAAGGAACCCGCGAGGGAACTCACCGACGAGGAGCGCGCTCTGCGCGAAGCCTCCCGGTACGAAATTCCGCCCACCTTCGCCATCTGGATTTGCGATTTTTACCTGGAAAAGCAGTCCGGATACCGCGGCACCTGGGCAATCCGCAACGAGCAGGGCTTGACGCTTTCTGAAAAGGTTAAGTATATTTTGTACGACCTGACGCAGTTCAGCAAGAAACGCGAAGAAATCAACACCGCCGAGGACCGCTGGCTCTACCTGCTCAAGAACGCAGGTTCGTCCGACGACCTCCCCGATTTCGACGACGGTGTTATCGCGAAAGCGATCAAGCGCCTCCTTGTGGGAACAGCATCGGAAAAACTCCTGAAGGAACAGGCAAAGAACATGGTGATGACGGAAGAAGAACTGGACTATCTGGCCTCGCTGAAGGTCCGCGCCCGTGCGGAGGGCAAGGCCGAAGGCTTGGCTGAAGGCATTGCTGAAGGCAAGGCAGAAGGCAAAACGGAAGGCCACGCAGACGCTCTCAGCGTGTTTGAAAAACTGGGCGTTCCTCCGGAAAAAATCGCCGAAGCCAAAGCCATGCTTTCGGCAAAGAAAAATGAATTACCCAAATAAGTTCGCTTAAAATGCATTAGATACAAAAAGGACGGAGACATGCTCCGTCCCTTGATTTTTCTTGTCATGCGCGACTTAGATTATCCATTCAACACTCTTTTATGGGATGTTATTGGGCATCAAGCCTAATTCACGAAGACGATAAATGGGAACGCTAAAAGTTGAATCCATTTCATAACTTTCATCCCCCAATGGATCGTAATAATGCCTTATTCCTTCTTGAACTGCATCATAAAATGTCCAACTTGTATTACCAATCATTGTTGTTTCAACGAAACTTAAATCATCACCAAGAGGATTTTCAATCCACCCAACAAAAGCGTGCGAAGGAATGAATATAACATATGCAAGAAGTCCCAGACGTTCTAATACTGATGCAAAGAGCACAGCGGTTTCAATACATATTCCTTGTCTTTTTCGGAGCGTTTCAACAGGATAATTAACTCTTTGACCTAGACTTGCTGCGCCATTATTTTCGACATACTTAATATTTCGTGACTGAAGGACTTCAAAAACAGCTTTAACCACACGATAAGTACTCATCTCAATTGATTCATCTTGTCCGTATTTTTGATAAACCTTGAGTTCACCATTGGGTAGTTTTTTTGCAACTTCATCAACAATCTTCGTTATAGAATCCGCCATCGGAGTTACCCAAGCTCCTATCCACAATCTTTTATCAGGTATTGCTTTGGTCGAAAAGATCTGCATCGGGTGTATAGTCACAGGCTTAGACTCTGTATAGAACAGCATCTTACAATTATTTTCAAGGGCATAAGCTTCTATATGTCGTAAAGTCTGTTTTGGTGCAGACAAAGCATACAATGCATTATCATTAAATTTAAACGACGGAGAAAGAATTAGCCTAGAATGAGGTTTAACAACACCTGTCGCAGTTATCGTATCAGTATAACCAGAAATCCATGTCTTTACCATTATTTTCTTTTGGTTACAACTCTCTGATAAAACATCACACGAATCATAGATGAAAATAGGAAATGGTGATTGAATTATTATTGAGTCACCATTTTCATCAGCAATAGGAAAATCCTTATACATTAGCGAATACTGATTTGCGTATGCACCATAGATTTCATCCATGCCATCATCTTTAGCATACAAAGTCCTAATTACACTTTGTCTGTAAATATCACTATAAACACTGTCATAGAGTTTATTATAAAGCGAATCATAGTCCGCTTCTTTAAGGCTATCAATCAATGCCTGACGCGCAGAATCAATCCATGCTTCGCTAAACGCACTGTCAAAACTATTTTTATAAACCGAGTCAACATAAGATTCCGCATAAAGACTGTCAATGAGAGTCTGGCGAACAGAGTCCATCCATTCTTTACCAAAGGCCTTTCCAAAAAGGTCGCCATTGACCGAATCCATATAGGATTCAGCATAAAGGCTGTCAATAATCGCCTGTCGGGTCGAATCCATCCAGGCCTCGCCGAAAGCCTGGTCGAAAAGATTTTTGTAGACTGTATCGATATTGGGAGCTGTTTTCACACTGTCCCAAAGAGAACCAGAGATTTCTTTTCGAATTGCGTCGGCGAGAGAATCAATATTCACAACAGCATCTTTTCCGTTTGCACCAGGGGCACCATCTTTACCATCAACACCCGGTGTTCCATCCTTACCATTTGTACCTGCTAGTCCGTCTCTTCCATCGCGACCGTCGGCACCAGCAATTCCATCCTTGCCATCGGCACCCGAACAGGCGACCATACAAAAGCTTAGAGCCACCGCAATCAAAACTAGGAGTTTATTGAAGAACTGGAAGTAATGTTTTTCCGCAGCCATGACAGCCTCCATTGTTTAAGCTTATGGAGTTTGCCCCTGTCGGCAACAAGCCATGCCATTTGAAAAACAAAAAAAGGCGCAGATCGTTGCATTTACCTGCGTGGGGCTCTCGACTGCCTTTAAGCGATAAACGCAAACGACCCACGCCCCAAACGGGCGACAATACTGTAAAAACACAGTTTTGCCGAAATACGCAAAAACAAACCGCAAAAAGCGGTCTGACAAACGCATTTACGTGAGCGTTCGCCTTGTCTACGCTTAAGGAAATTGTCGAGATTTCACACAGAAGACAAGAGCAAAAACTCTATTTCACTCAAAAAAATAACATAAAAAATACTGTTGAGTACAAAAAATTTACAAAGAACGGCCTATTTCTGTCCTTTTTTGCGGAAAATCACTCTTTTTTAGAGGGGATACCCATACTCCAAGTTAAAATACATTTTTGTATATTTCTCCCATCGCGCCAACGGCAGAGAACCTGCCCGAAGAGCCGACCGATTATTATGTGATTCCCGATGGCGAGAAATTCGTCGGGTTTTATGTAAATTCGGCCGGCTCTTTTTTGTTTATAGGAGAATTCATGGCAATAGACAACCGGATAGAACGAGCCCGCGCTAGAGGTCTATATACCGATCATGAACTTAACGTGCTATGGCCAAAGTTTTTAACAGAAAAAGCATCCAAGCGTATCAACTCTGAATGTCAGAAAAAACATATCACGGGCACAAAAACATTTGAAAATTACGACAAAAGTTCAAAAGAAAAAGGATTTGCCGGTGCTGCATATTTCAATTCTGACATTGATGTTTATGGCCTTGTAAACCAATCTATCGGAACAGGCTTGGTTGTTTTTAGCAAGGCTGAATTTGTAAAAGAAGAATTAGTTCAATTTGATAAAGAAATCGGCTACGCGGGAAGCGAAAAATTCGTAAGAACAAATGTTCTATCAATTCGGTATGCAAACAAAGGCATTCACGCAACTCCCGTTCATCCGTCAAAATACAAAGACACTATTAATTTTCTAAAAAAACGGGAAATACTCATTAACGACCAAAAAAGAAAAAACATCGGTAACCTTCCTGCAGTCCGGCATCACCAGCCGGTGCGTGTTTTCCGATGCTTTTACACTAATATACAATCTTTTCTCCGAAAAGTCAAGATACTCCTGAAAAAACTCAAAAAACGCAAAAAGAGCCCACAGTCCGTGGAAGATAGCGAGACAACATCGTAAAATTTCTACATTTACCTCCGAAATTATACGGCGGCAGGCCCGCCAAAAAGGACTAAAAATGAAACTCTCGAAGTACTTCTATGTGACGCTCCGCGAAACGCCGAGCGACGCCACCATGCCCTCCCACATCTTCTTGATGCGCGGCGGCTACATCAAGCCCGTTTCTACCGGTATCTATTCCATGATGCCGATGGGCTTCCGCGTGATCCAGAAGATCGTGAACATCATCCGCGAAGAAATGAACAAGATTGGCGGTATCGAAGTGGACCTGCCGGTGGTGCAGACCGCTGAACTCTGGAGCGAATCGGGCCGTTACCAGGCCATCGGCGAAGAACTCCTGCGCTTCAAGGACCGCAACAACCACAACATGGTGCTCGCCATGACCCACGAAGAAGCCATGACCGACCTCGTGCGCTACGTGCTCAACAGCTACAAGCAGCTCCCGGTGATGCTCTACCAGTTCAAGACCAAGTACCGTGACGAAGCCCGTGCCCGCGGCGGCCTTATCCGCGTCCGCGAATTCCTGATGAAGGATGCCTACAGCTTCCATACCAGCCAGGAAGACCTCGACCGTCACTACCAGGAAGAATACGACGCCTACCTGCGCATCTACCGTCGCGTGGGCATTGAACCGGTGGTGGTGCAGAGCGATACGGGCATTATGGGCGGTAAGGTCGCTCATGAATTCATGCTCGATACTCCGAACGGCGAAGACTACTTGATTCTTTGTAAGAAGTGCGGCTACCAGGCAAACCGCGAAATCGCGAAGTTCCAGCGCGTGCCGTTCAAGGGCGATGAAAACGCAACGCTTGAAAAGGTCGCCACGCCGAACAGCGAAAGCATCGAAGAAATCACCAAGTTCCTGAACGTGCCTGCCGAATCTACCGCCAAGTGCGTGTTCTTCGACTTCGAAGGCAAGCTCATCACGGTGGTTGTTCCGGGCAACCTCGACGTTTCCGAAATCAAGCTTCACAACTTGCTGAAGGCCAAAGAACTTTACCCTGCCGAAGACAGCCTCATCAAAGCCTGCGGCATGGTTCCGGGCTTTGCATCCCCGATTAATTCTCACGACACTCGCATCATTGTCGATGAAGCGATTGCCGATTCCTTCGACCTCGTGACGGGTGCCAACGAAGAAGGCTTCCACTTCAAGCATTGCAACCCGAAGCGCGACTTCCCGAAGTTCGAAGTGGCGGACATTGCCGAAGCTTCCGAAGTCTGCAAGTGCCCCTGCTGCGGCGAACTCCTCACCGAGACCCGCGGTATCGAAATGGGCAACATCTTCAAGCTCGGCACCAAGTTCTCCGAATCCATGGGCGCGAAGTTCCTCACCGCCGAAAAGACCACCGCTCCCGCCATCATGGGCTGCTACGGTATCGGCGTAGGCCGCCTGATGGCATCCGTCGTGGAAAACAGCCACGATGACTTCGGACCGATTTGGCCCAAGTCCATCGCCCCGTTCCAGGTGGAAATCGTCCCCATCGGCAAGGAAGCTGAACTCTTGGAACTCGCTGAAAAGTTCGAAAAGGAACTCGAAGCCGCCGGCATCGACGTGCTCGTGGACGACCGCGACGAACGCCCGGGCGTCAAATTCAAGGACGCCGACTTGTGGGGTTCTCCGGTGCGCATCGCCATCGGCAAGAAGGGCCTCGCCAACGGCGAAGTCGAATGGAAGTTCCGCAACGAGAAGGAATTCTCCATGGTCAAGGTGGAAGACGTTGTCGCCAAGGCGAAGGAGTATTTCGAAAAGTAAGTAGATCCTCGCCTGCGCGAGGATGACAAAAACGCGGGGATGACAACAAGAATCGCGAGGATGACTTATGAGCAAGATTAAGGTCGCAACTTTGCAAGGCAAGTGGACAGGCGATTTCGACAGCAACAACGCCTGGTATGTGGAACAGGCCCGCGCCCTCAAGGGCAAGGGCTACGACCTGGTGGTTCTGCCGGAACTCTTCCACACGCCCTACTTCCCCTTCGAGGAAAACGCGGACTTCTTTGACCTCGCTATCGAAAAGGACCACCCGATTGTGGGCCAATGGCAGTCCATCGCCAAAGAACTGAACGCCGTGGTGGTGTTCCCGTTCTTCGAAAAGCGCGCCCGCGGCATCTACCACAATTCCGCCTTCGTGTTCGAACGCGACGGCAGCATCGCCGGCCTCTACCGCAAGAGCCACATTCCCGACGATCCCGCCTTCTACGAGAAATACTACTTCATCCCGGGTGATACGGGTTTCGAGCCCATCAAGACATCTGCAGGTACGCTCGGCGTGCTCATCTGCTGGGACCAGTGGTTCCCGGAAGCCGCCCGCATCATGAGCCTCAAGGGCGCAGACGTACTCATCTACCCCACGGCCATTGGCTGGATGGATAGCGAGCCCGAGGAAATCTACCCGCGCCAGCAGGACAGCTGGACAACCGTCATGCGCGGGCACGCGATTGCCAACCGCACGTTCGTGGTGGCGGCTAACCGCATCGGCACCGAAGGACACCTCACGTTCTGGGGCACAAGCTTCGTTGCCGCTCCCGATGGATACTTCATCGAGAAATGCTCGCCCGATTTTCTCGGAGTCTCTACCGTAGAAATCGACCTCGCCGAAACCGAGGAAAACCGCCGCTGGTGGCCGCACTTCCGCGACCGCCGCATCGACCTCTATGGCGACATTCTCAAGATCTGGTGCGAAAAATAGAAGAATAAAACTATGACAAAAGCAGTCCGATATCCCGCCGAATGGGAAGACCAGAAGGCCACATGGCTCGCCTTCCCGCACAACGAGCAGAACTGGTACGGTGAACGCGGTGTAAAAATCCGCAAGTTCTACATCGACCTCATCCGCACCATCAGCGACTTCCAGCCGGTGAACCTTCTCGTGCCAAGCAAGAAATTCCTTACCGACGCAGAAATGGAAATGCTCCAGAGCCCGGGTTTCCCCGTCACGCTTTTGAACATCAAGACCGACGACATCTGGATTCGCGACTACGGGCCGTTCTTCGTGAAGCAGGGCAAGAGAACAATCGTTTCCGAGACGCAGTTCAACGCCTGGGGCGCAAAGTTCCCGCCGTGGAAAAACGACAACCAGATTCCGGCAAGAATCATGAAGGCCACCGGCTACGGCAAAGGTGCAAGCGTCCCGTTTATTTTTGAAGGCGGCGCAATCGAGGTGAACGGAGACGGGCTCGGCATCACGACACTAGACTGCCTCGTGGGCAAAAACCGCAACAAGCCCGAGGACATGTCGAAAATCATCAAGGCGATATGCGAGATGCTTGGCCTCAAGAGCCTGCTGATTCTCCCCCACGGCCTCAACGGCGACCACACCGACGGCCACATCGACAACGTGGCCCGATTCATCGCTAAGGACAAGGTCGTCATCGCCTGGGACAAGGGCATGAAATCGAAGAACGCGCAGGTACTTTCCGAGGCAAAATACCTCATCGAAACCTGGCTCAAGGCCTTCTACGCCAAGAACGCCGTCGTTGAGACTCTCCCGCTCCCACCGCAGCGCAAGCTCAGCGACGGGCAGATTCTCCCGGCAAGCTACATGAACTTCATTTTCGTGAACGGCGGGTTAATTTACCCGAAATACAAGTGCAAGAACGATGCTGTCGCGCAGAAGTTCTTCGAGAAGGCTTTCCCCGACCGAATCGTGATAGGAATCGACAGCCGTACCGTAATCGAGGAAGGCGGCAGCCTGCACTGCATGAGCAAGCACGAGAGCCGCTAAGAACTCCGCGCACGATACCATGAATCAAAAAGAAAAATCCGATCCCGAGAATTCGGAACCGGATTTTCACTGAGCTATGAAGGGCTCGAACCTTCGACCCACGCCTTAAAAGGGCGTTGCTCTACCAACTGAGCTAATAGCCCGAGCAAGCCAAATATACGAAAAAATCGCATTTTTGTAAAGGTTACAGGTCTCATTTTTGTTTTTTTTGTAAATTTAGCGCATGGATTTAAAGAGAAAAGTTGCACTGCTCGCCTTCTGGAGCCTACTACTCCCGACGGGCGCGAACGCATACTTTTCGCAGAATGACCAGGGCGAAGAAGTGTTCTCGTTCCTGAGCACCTTCGACAGTCCGCGTAACGCCGCCCTCGAAAAAGCGGCATCGGCACTCCCCTCGACAGACCCGACCATCGTGCAGCTGAACCCGGCCGCACTGCGACTACCGGAAGGGACAAAGCGCATCGCCGAAATTCACTGGCAAACGGGCGACATGGCCGAAAACCAGGGTTCCATATCGTACACGTCGAGTTACAAGTGGTTCCTTTACCAGATTTCGTACAACTGGCTCGACTACGGCTCGCTCACGGGCTATGACGAATACGGCAACGAAACAGGCAAGGACTACAACCCCCTAAGCCAGATGGCAACGGCAACCGTTTCGTTCCCGATGAAGCATATCCATGTGGGTGTAACGGCTAAATTCGCAAGCGAGCACCTCGCCGACGATGCAACCGACCGCACTGCATGGGGTGCAGCCTTCGACTGGGGCATTTCGTGGCAGTCATCCAGCAAGATATTCGGACTCGCCGTCATTGCGCGCGACTTCGGATGCCTGCTACGCGACTACGTCGACGACGGAGAAGAGGCGTTCTACCCGATGTCGCAAACCTTCGGCATCGCGGGCTACTACAGACCGGTTATCGCCCCGAGACTCACGCTCATGGCCGAAAGCGACTTTCCGCGCTACGCAGAGCCAAAACTGAACCTGGCCGGCGAATACGCCCTCGGGCAGAGTTTCTATATCCGCGCAGGCTTCACGCGTGCATGGCTCGACCTCACCCGCGACATGAAGCAGCTCATTTCTGCCGATAGCCGCCCTGACGAAGCACAAACTGCGCGCATGCTGAGCGCAGGCCTCGGTTACAACAGCAAGCTGTTCTCGCTAGACTACGCATTCTCGTACCTCGCACAGGGGCTCGGGTTTGAACACCGCATCGGGCTCCGCGTAGGTCTTTAATGCGCCAATTCGACGTTCTCGTATGGGGTGGAAATGATTCCGCAAATAGTCCGGAACCATTCACGCCGCCTTTCACCGACAAGGCGCTCGGCTGGTTCTACGGCAACGACCTGAACTCGAATGTCGAAAATAGCGAGGCGGAATGGCTCGTTTTCGTGCACAGGTCCATCGCGATTGACAGGCAGTTCCTGAACGACCTCGCCGAATGCATCGCGGGTTACCCGATGGTCGACGCGTTCGCCCCGCGCATCCATGACGTGCAATCGGGCAAGTTCCTTTCGGGCTACGCGCTCGACAAGAAGGCAGGGCTCTCCATGCTTGACGAGAACGCCAAAATGCGATTTGTCGCAGCCCCGCACCCGTATATTGCCGCATTCTCGCGCCGGATAGTGCAACGCACCGGCAGGCTCGACGACGCGCTAGCCCCGAGCGTCCAGCTGGCGGACTATGCGTTCCGCATGCTCCATGCCGGCGGGAAGATGTTCTCCGTGCCGTACCTGGTTGCAAACACGCAGGAACCGGCGGATGTCGCCTGGCATGCGAACGACCTCGCCTACGCGCTCGTAAAATCATTCGGGATTCCGCAGAACATCCGCTTCCTTGCAAGGAACCCGAAGGCGATTTACTTTATATGGAAAAAACGCAAGGAACTTTTCGAGAAGCGCGACAAGGCGACGCTTTTAAGCAAGTTCAATAAGCAAGATATCGCGGAGCTGTACTAGGCGCGATTTGAAATGCGCCTTATCAACCCGGAGTTTCCAGGAACTCGAGCACGCGCTCCGCAAAGCCCTTCATGGAGCAGTAATCCAGAAGCTTGCGGGCGGCATCTGCATTAACGACGTTCTCGCCCGCAAGTACGCGGTCCAGCACGCGGGCATAGGCTTCCGCATCGTCGGCGGGCGCTATCAGCGGACACACTCCGTCCAGGTTTTCAGCGACCGCCGACGCCCTTGCGCACACCGCCGGTGTGCCGCAAGCTATCGCCTCGATAGGCGGAAGCCCGAAGCCTTCCAGAAAGCTCGGGTAAACCATCAGGTCGGCGTGGCGGTAGAATTCCCGCAATTCCTGCGCGCTGAATTCATTGAAGTGGAACACGTTACAGAGTTTCTTCTCGTTCACTATCGCGCGCAAGCGCTCCGAGAACTTGCCCACGCGCACAAATGCTACATCGGGCCGCAGACGCGCCATCTCGAAATACGTATCGATATTCTTGCGCGGCTCGTCCAGGCTCACATTCAGGCACATGCCCTGAAAATTACGCATACCGTGCTTCCTGCGGAACGCGGCACGTTCCTCCTGTGTCACGGGAGTTTCCGGGGCCTTGAACAACGCTGAATCAATCGGGCAGCCAATCACCTTCCCCGGCGCATCGGCCATCTTCTTGCCAAAATACTTGGCCGCCTCGCCCCGCGTCCAATTCGAATTGTAAACGTAGCCGTCCGCACAGAGCGTCCCGCGTACAAAGAACATGTTCAAAAGCTTGAACTTTATGCTGTGCGGGTAGAGCGTCTCGGCGAACGTATCGTGCACGAACATTACCTCGCGGGCCGAAGGGCATGCGGACTTAGCGACCGGCACAAGGAACCCGAGCTCGGGGCGAATAAAGAACACGATATCCGGAGCAATCTCTCGCAATGCCTTTTTCAATGGCGCCCGGAAGGCGAAAAATCCCGTATAGAGCGACTTCGCCCAAATTTCGTGCGCCGTGAAGCCACGGGCATCCGCGACCGGCTCCGAGGCAGACATCCTTGCCGCCTCGCCTGCGAAAAACTTCGGAGTCTTAAGCCAGAGAACATGCGTTTCGAACGAATCGTGCACGGCGTCAAGCAAGTTCATGGTCAAACGGCCAAAACTCGTGCGTTCGTTCTTGTCACAAACAAAAAGTATTTTGCGCTTCTGCGCCATATTCCCGAAAAATAGATTTTTTTTGTCATTGCCTGCAAAGCAAAACAACCGCCAGTATGTTTTCGCGCCTCATATTGCTATATTCTCGATATGGCAAGAATCGCAATCGTCCTCGCGACATACAACGGCGCACGGTATCTCCCACAGATGCTCGATTCCCTCGTCTCGCAAGAGCGCAGGGCCGACATCGTCTTTGCCATCGACGACGGTTCAAGCGATTCCACTCCCGAAATATTGCGCAATTACGCCTCCAAACTGCCCATCTGCCTGGAAGCGCTACCCCATAATACGGGCCACCGGGCAGCATTCTCCGCGGCACTCGAAATTGCACGGAAGGAACTTTCCCCCGATGACCTTATCGCGCTTGCCGACCAGGACGACATTTGGCTTCCGCAGAAATTACGCCTGCTCGAAAACGCCATCGAGAACAGCCCGAACAAGCCATCGCTCATCCTGGGCGATGCCGAAGTAATCGACGGCGAAGGCAAGCTGATTTACCCCTCCTGGCGGAAAGTGGCCCACATCGCGACAAGCGAGCCGTTCAAGACGCGCATCGCGGGCACGAACAACGTGACAGGGTGCCTATCCCTTTTCCGCGCATCGCTTCTCGATAAGATTCTGCCCATTCCAGAGGCCGTGGGCGTTCATGACGCCTGGATAGGGCTACTTGCGGCAAAGAACGGGGGCATCGCCTGCATCGATACGCCTGTCATACAATACAGGCTTCACAACTCCAACGCCGTCGGGCTAGGCAACCGCTACACTTTCGACGAGACCTGCAAAAAGCAAATCGCGTGGAGCGCCCTCATTTGCGAGAAGTCCGATTCGCTCGGCCTCACGCCCGACGAAAAGCGCTTCGCCCGCGCACTACACCTCTACTGGAAAAAACGTGCAAAATACCCCTTCCTCCCCTGCTCACTAGCGTTTCTTGCCCGCAACAGAGAGTTTCTGTTCCCGCAAAAAGACGGAAGGCTCAAAAAGGTTCTATTTTCAATGCTGGGCGCACCCGCAGTCCACCTGCTATTCGGAAAAGACAAATGAAGACTATCGCTTTCTACCTGCCGCAATTCCACCCGATACCGGAGAACAACCTCTGGTGGGGTGCAGGCTTTACCGAATGGCACAACGTGAGCGCCGCAAGGCCGATGTTCCGCGGGCACAGGCAACCGCAAGTTCCGGGAGCGCTCGGGTACTACGACCTGCGCTGCGACGAAACCCGCCATGAACAGGCCGAACTTGCAAAAAGTTCCGGCATCGACGCGTTCTGCTATTACCACTACTGGTTCGGCGGCAAACAACTGCTAGAGACCCCGCTAAACAAGATGCTCGACGACAAGGGCTGCGACATGCCGTTCTGCCTCTGCTGGGCAAATGAAACCTGGTCCCGCGCCTGGGACGGCAAGGAGAGCGAAGTCCTTATCCAGCAGGCCTACAGCGAAGAGGACGACCGCAAACACGCAGAATACCTCGTGCAGATTTTCAAGGATAGCCGCTACCTGAAATCGGAAGGCAAGCCGGTATTCATCATCTACCGCGTGGGCAAGATGGACGACCCCGCAAGATTCGTGCAAATATTAGACGAGGCGGCCCGCTCCGAAGGTTTTCCTGGAGTGCGCGTTTTCGCCGTCAGGAACTTCGCCTGCGACGTCGACGACAACACGCTGCATTCTTACGGCATCGAAGACATCGTGGATTTCCAGCCCAACAACACGGAATACCCGCGCCGTTCCCTGTTCGGGAAGGGGGTACGTTTCCTGCAGCGCTGCTGGAACTCTCTTGCCAGGAAGGCGGGGCTCCCGCAGGTCAATTCCGTACTGCGCCTCAAGTACAACGATGTCGCCCGCAATGCGCTCGCCCTTTACGGCACGCTGGGGCAGAACCACTACCCGACGGTTTTCCCGAACTGGGACAACTCCCCGAGGCGCAAGGCCGCAACCGTCATCCAGAACGACAACCCGGAAGATTTCGCCCGCTGGGTAAGCGAAGCCGCAAGTATCGTGCGCAAACGCCCCGAACGCAACCAGTTCCTGTTCGTGAACGCCTGGAACGAGTGGGCAGAAAGCGCGCATCTTGAACCGGAGCGCAAGTACGGCGACGCATTCCTGAAAGCCTTCAAGGAAGGTATAAGCAAATGAGCCTTCCGGTACGGACAGTCCTCGTAAACTACAGGAACATGGAAAAGACCATCGCCTGTATACGCGCGCTCGCACGCATGAGCGTAAAGCCCGAACGCGTGTACCTTGTCGACAACGCTTCGACCGAGGAATCGCGCAGCACCTTCAAGAAGGCCTTCCCGCAAGGTCGCTCGGAATCATTCGAAATCGAATGTTTCTGGAACGAGAACAATATCGGGTTCGCCGCCGCCTGCAACCAGGGCATCCGCGCCGCAAAACAGAGCGGGTTCGAAGGGTTCCTCTGGCTATTGAACAACGACACGCTTCCCGAACCGGACGCCCTCAAGGAACTTCTCAATGTCGCCGTAAACACGCACGCGGGCATAACCGGCTCGCAGATCGTAGACATGCAGGGGAATTTCGCAGGCGGAGTCGGGTTCGTCAACTCGAACTACGCGACGGTACGCCGGGCCGCATCGCCCGAAGAACGCGGGTTCCACTACGTCGAAGGCTCATCGTTCCTGATATCGCCCGACTGCCTGCAGAAGGCAGGAGAACTTCCCGAAGAATACTTCCTGTATTTCGAAGAGAGCGACTACTGCTACAGAGCGCGCCTCGCTGGGTTCGACATCGCATGGGCAACCCGGAGCATCGTACGGCACGATATCGGGAGTTCTACCGGCAGCGAAGAAGGCAAGGGCAAGGTCCCCTTCTTCATCGACTGCCTCATGATAAGGAACCGCATCCTCTTTGCCCGCAAATACATGTTCCCCGAATTCCAGGTCAAGGTCGGGCTATTCCTCTCGCTCGCTATTCGCGTTTTCAGGTTACAGCCGCTTCGTGCCATAAAGATTCTGCAAATTCTCGCATCCGAAGAAAGTTTCCGCAAGTTCATACAGAAGAACGGAGGATTTTATGCGTAAGTACAAAACCCTTCTCGGCATATTGCTTTTCACGGTCGCATCCATCGCAAGTGCGGCAAATCCGGGCGACCCCAAGGTAACGCACATAGCCTTCCAGGACTCGGCACGCGATTTCCTCGTGAACATTCGCGGGCAGCTCGTCGATTCCGCAGTCATCACGAACCTCGACAACGCCCCCACGCACTACGACAACTCCATGTCGGTGCGGCTGTTCCTCGACGGGCACTTTACCCCGGCGCTCAACTTCCGCGCGAGGGCAAGGATATTCACCGACTACACGAACAGGGAAATCGCCGACCATTTCTACAACCCGAGCGAAGGTTACCCCTACAACAAGCAAAGCGAAAACAAGCGCACCTGGGACCAGTTCGCGGCAAGCATTGACTACAGGCTCAAGCCGCTCACGCTACTCGCCGGTTTTGACTTCATCGAATACGGGCCGGCACGCTACAACCACGTGATTCTCCGCGGCGAGAAAAACAACTACCGTCCGTGGCAAGATTCCTCGGCCCGCATAAGCGAGCCCGCCCCGTTCCCCTACTTCGGTTACCGCTTCGAAATCGGGCCGGTCACGTACACGCAATACGCCGCAAAGCTTTTCGAAAAAAAGAACGCGGGCAAGTACTTCCATTTCCACAACCTCGACATCAGGCTACCGGCGCGCATTACCCTCGGGCTATCCGAGACATCGCTGTACGGGACGACAACCGAACCCGCGGGCACGAACCCGAACCACGACGCCGATAGCACGGGGCGCGAATTCGAGTGGGCGTACGTGCTCCCGTTCATCCTCTACAATTTCCAGGAACACATCCAGGGCGACCAGGACAACATCTCGCTCGCGTTCAACCTGAGCGTAAAGACGATAAGGCACTGGGAATTCTACGGCGAACTCCTGTGGGACGACAT
The DNA here is from genome assembly GCF_900143055.1 of Fibrobacter sp. UWR3. Lineage (NCBI taxonomy): Bacteria > Pseudomonadati > Fibrobacterota > Fibrobacteria > Fibrobacterales > Fibrobacteraceae > Fibrobacter > Fibrobacter sp. UWR3. The sequence goes on from NZ_FRCW01000005.1 coordinate 173,023, forward strand.
GAAGACGCCCACGAGCATGTTCGACGACAGCTGGTGGGGCAACAAGTGGGCAACAACCGTAGGCATCGCCCGCGACAGCATCTACGCGGGTCCCGTCCAGCTGGATTTCTTCACGGAATACACGCGCATCGAGCCGTGGGTGTACACGCACCACAAGGGCGGCGGCTACACGTATGCAAACTACGCGCAGAGTCTCGGGAGTGAACTTGGCCCCAACAGCCAGGAACTGCACACCGAACTCTCCGCTACATACAAGTTCATCAGGGCGACGTTCCTTGCGGGCATGGTCGCGAAGGATACCGCTTTCGGCGGGAACCTAACCGACATCCACGGCCCCGAAGACGCAACGGACAAGAAATTCCTCGCGGACGCCTCTACCCTGCGTTATCAAGAATTCGGCGCACGTCTAAGCGTCTCTCCCTGGGACTGGATGGATTTCCGCGCCGGCTACACGCGCTTCTTCGGGGACTACGAAGGTTTCCGCGCCTACGCTACCGGCACGTTGCAGTGGTAACCCCGCGACAAACAAACTAAAAAAGAGCCTTGACGCCCGCATCGTCGGGGGCGGCAAGCGCACGAGCCTTCCATTCCGGGTCCAGAATGAGCTTCGCGACACCCGCAATCGCCTGGGTATGCGCCATCGCCGATTCCGCAGGCGAAAGCAACACGCACATGAACTGCGCCTTCTCTCCACCGCGGATTTCTATCCCGGTAAAGCCCGCGGGGCACACGCAGAACGCCATCAGCGGGCGCTCTAGCCCCGCAATGCGCGTGTGCGGCAACAGCAGGCCATCGCCCATATAGATACCCTGCTTCACGCGCTCCGAAAGGCTGTTCCACGCCGACATCGCATCGAAACGCGCCGAATGCACGAGTGCATCATAGGCAAGCCCGAGCACGCCCGCAAACGTAGCCGGTCCGTTATAGAATTTCGTGTAGTCAGGTATCATCTACACCAAGGTCTTCTTGATGAACTCAATCGCATCGGGCTCGGTCGCCTTCGCGATAAGCTTGAATTCCTCGAAGAGGGCAAGCAACTGCTTCTTGCCCGGTTCAATATACTGTTCGAACTTCTTGATTCCTTTCACCTTGCTCAGGAAGCAGTAGGCGCCCAGAGCCTGCATCACGCGCTGGAGGCTCGCATGGATAAAGCTTTCCCAGGCATCGTCCTTCGTGTAGGCCTGCACGCGCTTGTTCTGCATGCGCCAGTACTCGAAGAAATCCTTCACCATCGGCACCGGCAGGCACACGTACGGGTCCCATAGGAGGCTCGCGATATCGTAGAATGCCGACCCGCGACGTGCCCCCTGGAAGTCCACGAAGGCAATCTCGGAATTCGGGCGCACCATGATGTTCTGGCTCTGGAAGTCGCGGTGCATCAGCACCTTGGGCTGCGCATCCACAGAAACCGCCAACAGCGAGTAGAAGTTCATCACGCTCTGCGGGATTTCCTTGATACCGCAATGGGCCTTCAGGTAGTTCTCGGTAAAGTAGTCCGTTTCCCACTTGAGCGCGGCAAAGTCAAACCGGCGAATCCAGAGTTCGGTATGGCTGCTGAAAATCGGCTGGCTCGCCTCCTGCCACTTCACGAGGGCATCGATGACCGTCGGGTAGATAATGCGCTCGTTGCCCGAACGCACACCCGGGCTCACCGGAGAAACCTCGTCCAGCAGGTTGCGCTTGCCCAAGTCCTCCTGCAGCACCTGGCACGAGCTTTCATCCACGCAATAGATGCGCGTAACCGGCAGGCCAAAATCGCGGAAGGTCTTGGAATAATCCACAAAATGCCTAAAGTCATCGTTCACTTCGGCACAGACCTGCAAAACGCACGACTTGGAACCTTCAGAAATGCGGAAATACTGGCGGCCCGAACCCGCACCCGCAATCGAGGAAACGGTAAAATTCTCGGAATAGCCGCGAGAAAGCAGATAGTCTTTGATAACAGGAGAAATTTGCAAGGATTCGTTACTCATATTCTGTAATATAGTTAACTCAAAACTTTATTTTTCTGGATTATTGCCAAAATCGCCCACAGAAGGATTAGTCCAGCCATCATCGCAACCCGAATAATCATTGAAAATAAAACGATAATGGCCCCGTGCACCACATTTCGTATTGAGTATAGGCAATTGCTTACCAAAATCTTCATGGTAAAAGTGAATAGAAACATCACGCCCCCGAGAAACGGACGCCCTGTATTCTGCATACGGGAACCATTCATCTCCACACATGACCTTGACAGACACCTTATACTCTCGCGTTTTTGTGTTCTCCCACGCAGGTCCTCCAAAGCCATCAAAATAAAACATGGTTCTTGATTTTTTCCCGTCGTAATTATCATCCCATATCTTGTAATGTTCATAAGTCGTTTCAAAAGGATCCATCGAGGCGATAACAGAATCGTCCGCCACTATCTCCACGACAAAAGAATCCACGTCCAGAGGATTATCTACGCTTATAGAAAGACCACAGTATCCATACGGCGTCGGACACCCCACCTGCAAGAACGCAAGAGACAGCAACAAAAGAAAAAAGACACCGCCTGCAATCTTTTTCATTTCCCTTCCCTCCTTACGAGAACTTGATTCTCGGGTCCACGAGCGTATACAGGATATCGCTAAAGAGGCGGCCCACCATCGCCATGAGACTGCTCAAGAAAATAATGCCCATGACCACGTTGTAGTCGCGGTTCACCATGGAATTGTAGTACAGGAGGCCCATGCCGTCGATATCGAAGACTTTCTCGATAAGGAGTGCGCCGGCGAACATAAGCGTGCAGATTTCGGAAAGGCGCGTGGCTATCGGGATAAGCGCGTTACGGAGCGCATGGCGCACCAGCGCCTGTCTAAAACTCATGCCCTTCGCTAACGCCGTACGCATGTAGTCCTTGCCCAGTTCCTCGAGCGCGGAGTTCTTCATGAGGAAGGTCAGGAACGCAAATTCGCTAATCATGTAGCAGAAGATAGGCAGCACCAGATGGTGCCCGAGGTCCGCAATCTTCCCGAAGAAAGTGAAGTCCTCGAAGTCATCGCTCGTGAGGCCACCCAGCGGGAAAATATCGAGATACGACCCACCCGCAAGGAAGATAATCAGGAGGATACCGAGTGCATATCCCGGCATCACGTAGCCCGAGAAAATCAAGCCCGAACTGAGGGAGTCAAGTTTGCTCCCGTGATGCACCGCCTTCCAGAGCCCGAGGGGAATACATACAAGGTAACTCAAGAAGAACGAGGTCACCCCGAAGAACAAGGAAATCGGGAAACGGCTCACGATGACGTCCCATACCGGGAGGCCGTAGGTGTAGCTCGAGCCCAGGTCCAGGTGCAGTACGTTCCAGAGCCAGGTCAAGTAGCGCTTCCAGGCGGGCTGGTCAAAACCGAAGTACGCCTGGATTTGTGCTATCTGGTCGGGCGAGAGCGCCTTCGAGGCATCTACCCCGCCCTTCATGGCGGCGGCCTGCTGCGCGCGCGAAATCATTTCCTCCACGGGGCCGCCCGGCAACAGCTGGATGAGAATAAAGCACACCAGCGAAATCCCGATGAGCGTCGGGACCATGAGCAGCAAGCGTCGGAGGATATAGGAACGCATCTTTAATTCGGAGTTCAGAATTCAGAGTTCGGAATGTGAAACTCGGACCTAAAAAGGTTGCGGCAAAGCCGCCATACTAAATAATTCCGAATTCCGAAATCCGAATTCATAATTAATTAACGCATCTTTCCGGCGCGCAGCACGTCCATCATGTTGAAGGGCTTGGCGGTACCGGCGGCAATCTGCTCGGCGAGGAAGTTCACGGCATCTACAGTGCCCTCGGCGTAAATCTTACGGCCGCACACGTTGTGCTGGAACTCAAAATGCACCGTACCGTCGGCGCTGTCGAGGCTGTAGGTATGGAAGGCGTGACCGCCGAGGTATTCCTCGGGCACGTGCATGCGTTCCATCTGTTCTTTTTCGTTGCGAACCTTCTCGATGTCATCGACGGAGAAATCGAATCCCATCTTTTGGAAATCTCCCACAATGGCCTTCGCCGTACCGCTCGTGTCGGCCTTCGTCTTCTGGTGGCTTTCCACCACGGAAAGCTTGTAGCCGCTGAACGCCGTCGGGAATTCCTTCGCCAGAAATTCAATCATCATCTGGAAGGCGACAATCTGTTTGGCCATGTTCGGGGCAATCACGCTCGGGTGGTTCGCGTCGGCCACGAGTTTTGCAAGCGCCTCGCGGTCACCGCCGGTAGTGCCCATCACGAAGGGAATCTTGTGCTTCACGTAGAATGCGGCGTTGTCGTTTACAGCCGTCGGGTGCGTGTAGTCGATGCAAATGACGTTCGGGTACTTCGCGAGCACTTCGCCAATACGGGCCTCGCGGTTGCTGGGCTTCAAGAGCTGGATGGTCTTCCCCGCCACCTCTGCCTCGTTTTCCACGATAATCTCGCCCGTCAACGAATACGGGACAAGTTCCAAGCCGCGGGCCACGCAGGTTTCAGCCACAATACGGCCCATGTTGCCCGGAATACCATTAACCATCACTTGTATAGACATAAAATCTCCTGTTTTTGGGGTGGAAAATAGAAAAAAAGCGGAATAAAACTTTTTTTATCGTCCGAAAACGCCGTTTTTCGCTAATGAGTTGCAGGAGTTTTACATTTTTTGTAATTTTCTGTACACGGAAATAAATAATTTTGACAACTTATGATTACAACACGACCTCTTATGTTTTCACAACGGCTTGCCATTTTTTTTTAAATCGTCATACCATGAAACTGAAGAACGATGCAGAAAAGGCATTTGACCTAGAATTATCCAAGATTATTAAAGCCAGAAGAGACGAACTCAACCTTACTCAAGAATATCTAAGTTTTCATTCTGGTGTTACCCGCATTACCATCGGTAAGTGGGAAAAGGGCGAGAAGACCCCTATCAGTTTTGACCTCTACAACGTACTCAAGGTTCTCTACAAGGATCCGTCTGAATTTTGGGCCGAACTGTTCAAGAATTACGAAAAAACGCTTTCCCCTATCCAGAAGGCGGCCGACAAGAAGAAATTCATGGCCTACCTGGAACAGGCACAAAAGAACAAGAAGGGCGATACCTAACCGTTCTCGTCCAACCATCTCTGGAGAATTATCGCGGCGGCTAATTGATCAATTACCGCCTTATTTTTTTGCTTTTTCTTCTTGCTGAAGTAAGACGTCTTTTCCTGGGCCTGCACGCTGGAGTACGATTCGTCCTGCGTGTATACAGGAAGTCCCGGAAAACGGAGTTTCAGGTCCTCGACAAATTTTTCCACCACCACGTTCTTGCCGTCCTTACGGCCATCGGGGTGATACGGCATCCCCACCACGAACGCATCGATTTTGTTCACCTTCACGAGTTCATCGAGCCTTACAAACAAGTTCGTCGTTTTCTGGTCGATTGTCTCGCGAGAAAAAGCCATGCGCAGTTCGGAATCGGCAAAAGCGACCCCGACGCGATGTTCTCCGTAATCTAGTGCCAAGTAGTTCATCGGAGCGAAATATAAAAAAAGAAGCCCGCAAAAAAACAAGAAGCCCGGCTAGAAGCCGGGCCGACCTGCCGTTCAACGGGGCCTACACTAGAGAAGGTAGGTCATCGAAAGCTGGATGTTCCAGGCGCTCGGCTTGTCTTCAACAGCATCGCTTACACTGTTGAAGTCGTACATGAAGCGCAGACCGACGTTCATGTCGTGACCACCCTGGTGGAACTGAGCACCGGCACCGAGAACAAGCGACACATAAACGCCGCTGGTCTCAATGTCATCGGCGGCGACAAGATCGCTTGCGTAGTCGACCTCGTTGTCGTAGGTATCATAGTAGTTGTACTGCGCCGAGAACATGTCGGCAAGGCAGAATGCGAGACGGAGACCGCCTTCCACGTAGAGGAAAGAAAGGGGTTCGTAACGGGCGAGCACGGGCACATCCATGAGGATTTGCGAGATGCCCTGTTCGTATTCGTATTCGTATCCACCGCCAAGGGGATAGCGTTCGGAGGTTTCATAGAAATAGCGGAAAATGAAGTTCACTTCGGGAGCGACAGCAAACTGCTTGTTGATATAGTAACGGAGGGAACCGCCCACATAGCCGCCAACGGCAGTAAGGTCGCCAAGACCGCCCACGCCCACGCCGATATGGCCGCCCAGACGGATTTTCTGGTAGTCGGTATCGTCAGAAGACTTTTCCGCGGCAGGTGCGGCAGACTCGGCTTCTTCGGCGGGTTCAGCCTGGGTGGATTCCTCTGTCGAGTAGCTGTTGTCTTCGGTTGCAGCGGGGGTCTCGCCATAATCCTCGTCGTCGTACTGGGCGAACGAAGGTACACAGGTAAAGCCAAGCGCTATCGCGAGCACGGCTATTTTTTTCATTTTGTTCTCCTTATGAACTGATTGTTAGTTTGTTCATCAAAAAAAAACAATCGCCGGTGCAGATGTCAATAAAAAAATGGCTTAATCTCTTTTTTTGCGAATTTGGGCATTTTACGTTCCCGTTTGCCAATAAGCTCCACCCCAATTTTTCTATCTTTACGCCCACTATGAGCAATTTGAAGAATGATTTGTGGGTCGGCGTGGACGTAGGTTCCACCACCGTGAAGATTGCGGTCGTCGATCCCGAGACCAACAAGCTTTTGCATTACACATACCAGCGCCACAACGCCATGCAGGCGAAAAAGGTCTACGAGGTGCTGCGGGAGGCCCACGGGCTCTTCCCGGACAAGAATTTCAGGGTGGCCTTCTGCGGTAGCGGCGGCCAGCCCTTCGCCGACGCCACGCACGCCTTCTTTGTACAAGAAGTGGTAGCAAACGCCCTCGCCGTGCGTGCCACCTACCCCGAATCCCGCGTCGCCATCGAACTCGGCGGCCAGGACGCGAAGGTCGTATTCTTCGAAAAGGACAAGACAACCGGCAAGCTCATCGCAAGCGACATGCGCATGAACGGCGTGTGCGCGGGCGGTACCGGCGCATTTATCGACCAGGTGGCCGAACTCCTCCGCATCAAGACGGAGGCCTTCGAAGGTTTTGCCAAGCGCGGCCAGAAGGTCTACGAGATTTCGGGCCGTTGCGGCGTGTTCGCGAAGACGGACATCCAGCCGATGCTCAACAACGGAATTGCAAAGGAAGACATCGCCCTTTCGAGCTTCCACGCCATCGCGAAGCAGACCATCGGTGGCCTCGCCCAGGGCATGGAAATCAAGCCGCCCGTGATTTTCGAGGGCGGCCCGCTCACGTTCAACCCGACGCTCGTACGCGCGTTCAAGGAACGCCTCGGTATTAACGACGAGCAGGCAATCGTGCCGGAACACTCCGAAGTGCTCGTCGCCATGGGTGCCGCCCTCTCGCTCGGCTCCATGTTCGCGGGCCAGGAATGCCATTACCGCATGGAAGGCTCGCTCGACGCCCTGGTGCACTTCAACGAAGTCCGCCAGGCCGAAAACAAGGCGAAGGCCGCCGCCGACCTCTTCTTCAAGAACGAAGCCGAATACAAGATGTTCCTCGAGGAACACAAGATGGCCGACAACCACTACCCGCAGCCGGCCTCGGGTTCGACCATCAACGCCTACCTCGGTATCGACGCGGGTTCCACCACCACGAAGTTCGTGCTCCTCGACGAGCAGGACAACGTGATTGACGGGTTCTACGCCAGTAACGACGGCGAACCGCTCGCCGTCTTGAAGCGCGCCATGAACGAGCTCGCCGACCGCTACGAGGAATACGGCTGCAAGCTCAACATTCTGGGCGTGGGAACCACCGGCTACGGCGAGCAGCTCTTCGCAAAGGCCGTCCATGCCGACTACCATACCGTGGAAACGGTCGCGCATGCGAACGCCGCCCAGCGCCTGTGCCCCGACGTAAGCTTCATCCTCGACATCGGCGGCCAGGACATGAAGGCAATCTCCGTGCAGGACGGCGTCGTCACCGGCATCATTTTGAACGAGGCCTGCTCCTCGGGTTGCGGTTCCTTTATCGAGACGTACGCCCGCAGCCTCGGAATCCCGATGGAAAAGATTGCGGAACTCGCGTTCAACGCAAAGAGCCCCTCGCAGCTCGGTTCCCGCTGTACCGTGTTCATGAACAGTTCCATCATCACGGAACAGCGCGACGGCAAGCAGCCCGAAGACATCATCGCGGGTATCTGCCGCTCCATCATCAACAACGTGTTTACGAAGGTTATCCGTATCCGTAACCTGAACACCCTCGGCAAGAAGGTCGTGGTGCAGGGCGGAACGTTCAAGAACAACGCGGTCCTCCGCGCCTTCGAGCAGTACACCGGACTCAAGCCCATCCGTCCCGAACGTCCGGGCGAAATGGGCGCCATCGGTATCGCGCTCCTCACCCGCAAATTCATGGAAGAGAAGCGCAAGGAAAATCCGGACCTCAAATCGAGCTTTATCGGCCTCGAGGCCATGAAGACCTTCAGCTGGCACAACCAGCCGGGCCAGCTCTGCCAGTACTGCACCAACCACTGCTCCCGCACCATCGTCACGTTTAGCGACGGCCAGAGTTTCGTTACCGGCAACCGCTGCGAACGCGGCGAAGTCACTGCCGACCCGAACGACCCGAAGACTAAGGCCCTCATCGCCGAAATCAACAAGAAGATGCTCTCCGTGCCCGACATGATCAAGCGCACGAACCAGCTGTTGGTGAAGGACTACGCCCCAGCCAAGCTCGTCGAGAACACGGGCAAGACCATCGGTATCCCGCGCGTGCTGGAATTCTGGGCAAGCCTCCCCTTCTGGAAGGCGTTCTTCACAAGCCTCGGCTACACCGTCGTGGTGAGCCGCCAGAGCGACTACAAGATGTTCGAGGCGGGCCTCCACAGCGTGCCCTCCGACACAGTGTGCTTCCCGGCAAAGCTCGTACACGGCCACGTGCTCAGCCTCATTGAAAAGAAGGTCGACCGCATATTCTTCCCGATGATGGTAGCCATCCCGAGCGACCACACCAAGTTTACGGCCACCTCCGTCTGCCCGGTGGTGCAGGCCTACCCGAACGTGTGCAAGAACACCGATGAACCCGAGAAGAACTACGGCGTCCCCATGGACCAGCCGATTTTCCACTGGTTCAACACCAAGCTCCGCAGAAGCCAGACCGTAGACTGGTTCCACGAACACTGGAAGCTCGACAAGAAGCTCCTGGACAAGGCCGTGACCGAAGGCGAGAAGGCTCTCAACAACTACCGCACGACCCTTTTGGAAGAAGGCCAGAAGATTCTCGACGACGTACGCGCGAAGAACAGTTTTGCCGTGGTGATTGCGGGCCGCCCCTACCACGCGGATACGCTCATCAACCACAACATCGCAAGCCACTTTACCGCCATGGGCATCCCGGTGCTTACCACCGAATCGCTCCCCGGCGTATACGACCAGGATGTACCAAGCCACACCCGTATCGAAATCAAGAACACCTTCCACCTGCGCATGATTGGCGCAACCATGATTGCGGCGAAGGACCCGAACATCGAACTTGCGCAAATCGTGAGCTTCGGTTGCGGGCACGATTCCATCTTGACCGACGAAATGATGCGCATGCTGCACCTTGATTCCAACAAGGAAATGCTCATGCTCAAGCTCGACGAGGGCGACGCCCGCGGCCCCGTGGGCATCCGCATCAAGAGCTTCATCGAGACGGTGAAGGCACGCCGTGCGGCGAACCTCCCCGACAAGCCCGAAAGCCACGAACCGCTGTATCACACTCCGTTCGTCGCCGAAGACAAGCAGCGCCGCCGTATCCTTACGCCGAACCTCTCCCCCGCATTTACCGTGCTTGCGAGCGAGTACATGAAGCGCGAGGGCTACATCGCCGAATACCTGCCCGTGGCCGACAGGGAAGCCATCGAGCTCGGCAAGAAGTTCGTGCACAACGATATCTGTTTTCCCTGCCAGGTGAACATCGGCGAAGCCCTCAAGTGGCTTGTCAATCACCCCAATGTTCCGCAGACCGAAGTTTCGATGTGCCTCGCGAAGAACTGCGAGAACTGCCGTGCCGTGCAGTACGCGGTACTCGCCCGTAAGGCCCTCGACGAGGCCGGTTTCAAGGACGTCACCATCATCACGACCGGTGTGGACTACAAGGGCATGCACCCGGGCTTCCAGCTGGGCCTCGACTTCCGCCTCCACATGCTTTGGGGCCTTGTCACGATGGATGCCATCGAGACCATGTACCGAGCCCTGCGACCCTACGAAGTCAACAAGGGCGACACGCAAAAAGTCTACGACGAGTGGATGCCGAAGGTTATCGCCGTCGCAGGCCACCTCACCACCACGCAGCTGGTGCGCCCCTCCAAGCTCATCGAGGTCTTCGAGCAGTGCATCGAGGCGTTCAACGGTGTCGAGATTACCGAAGATCGCAAACGCGGAATCCGTAAGCCCCGCGTAGCGGTACTTGGCGAAATTCTCATGAACTACCACCCGAGCGCAAACGGGTTCGTGGAAGAATACCTCATGAACAACGGGATGGAAGTCTACCTCCCGGGCATGACGGACTTCTTCCGCGTCGACGAAGTCGTACGTAGCGAAAAAATCAAACGCGGATTCTCGGCGAACCCGCTCATGGACCGCGTGGAAGGCGGCGTGACGGCGAAGGTCTACACGCATGCCGTAGAAACCGCCCGCAAGTCCATGCACAAGTTCAAGCTCTACGAACACCATGCCGACTGCTACGAACTCAAGGACTACGTCACAGACATCATCGACCCGACATACAACACGGGCGAAGGATGGCTTATCCCGGGCGAAATCCTGTACAACGCGCAGCACGGCGTGAACAGCTACATCATCTTGCAGCCGTTCGCCTGCCTTGCAAACCACATCAGTGGCCGCGGCCTCACCAAGGCCGTGAAGGAGCGTTGCCCGCACGTGCAGATCCTTTCGCTCGACTACGACCCGGACACCAGTTTCGCGAACATCGAGAACCGCCTGCAGATGCTCATCATCAATGCAAGAGAATTGGAAAAAGCAAATCAGAATTAATTCGGAATTCAGAGTTCGGAATTCGGAGTTGTTAAACAAACTATTTTGAATTCTGGATTCTGTTTTCCAAACTTAATCTTTTTTGAACGCACATTTTTACTTAATAATTCATAAATCTGAAATCCGAATTCTGAAATAATTTATGCTCAACGTCTCTAATGTCAGTCTTCAATACGGTAGCCGCGTCCTCTTCAAGGAGGTGAACCTCTCGTTCAAACGCGGCAACTGCTACGGAGTCATCGGTGCGAACGGCGCCGGAAAGTCAACCTTCCTCAAGATTCTTTCGGGCGAACTCGAGCCCAACACCGGCGAGGTCACCAAGGACCCGGGCGAACGCATCGCCGTCCTCAAGCAGGACCACTTCGCCTACGAACAGAACACCGTTCTCGAAACCGTCATGATGGGTTACCCCGAACTCTACGAGCTGGGCAAGAAGCGCGACGAACTCTATGCGCTCCCCGAAATGACGGAAGAACAGGGCATGCAGGCCATGGAAATCGAGACGCGCTTTGGCGAAATCGGCGGTTACGAGGCCGATTCCAGCGCGGCAGTGCTCCTGAAGGGCCTCGGCATCCCCGAGGAATTCCACTACAGCCTCATGGCCGACTTGGACGCCGGCCTCAAGGTGCGCGTGCTCCTCGCCCAGGCGCTGTTCGGCAACCCCGACATCCTCCTGCTCGACGAACCGACGAACCACTTGGACCTCGAAACAGTCGGCTGGCTCGAAGACTACCTCGAACGCTTCGAAAACATCGTCATCGTGGTGAGCCACGACCGTCACTTCCTCAATGCGGTCTGCACGCACACCTGCGATATCGACTACGGCAAGATTAACCTCTATGGCGGTAACTACGAATTCTGGTACGCCGCAAGCCAGCTCGCCCAGAAACAGCGCAAGGACCAGAACCGCCGCGCCGAAGAAAAGATTGAAGAATTGAAGGCGTTCATCCGCCGCTTCGCCTCTAACGCAGCGAAGGCCAAGCAGGCCACCAGCCGTAAGAAGCTCCTCGACAAGATGACCGTCGAAGAAATGCCGGCATCGAGCCGCAAGTTCCCGTGGGTCAACTTCAAGATGGATCGCGAACCGGGCAAGATTGTGCTCGAAGTCAAGAACGCGACCATCGACGGCGGCGACGGCATCATCTGCAAGGGGCTCGACTTCAGCCTGGGCGGAGGCGACAAGGTCGCCCTCGTCGGCGAATACGATACGCTAAAGACGGCATTTTTCCAGCTGGTTGCCGGAGAGACGAAGGCACCCGACGGCGTGCTCAAGTGGGGCAACACCATCAGCTACAGTTACTTCCCCAAGAACAACGACGCCTATTTCGGTTGCGACCTCTCCCTCGTGGATTGGCTGCGCCAGTACAGCAAGGAACAGGACGAAACGTTCATCCGCGGGTTCCTCGGTCGCATGCTCTTTACCGGCGAAGAAGCCCTCAAGAGCGCGAACGTTCTTAGCGGTGGCGAAAAGGTGCGCTGCATGCTCAGCCGCATGATGCTCAGCAACGCGAACTGCTTGCTCCTCGATGAACCCACCGCACACCTGGATTTGGAAGCGATTACCGCCCTCAACAACGGCCTCACCGCATTCCAGGGCCCCATCATCTTCTGCTCCCAGGACCACGAATTCGTGCAAACGGTCGCAAACCGCGTGCTCGAACTCACGCCGAACGGTGTACTCGACCGCTCCATTACCTTCGACGAGTGGCTCGAAACCAAGAAGAAAAAGAAATAGCACTTTATCGGGAATTTCGTCGCATAATCGCCGAAAAATTGCCGAAAGATATTCAAAAAAAGCATTTCGTCAAGGAAATGCTTTTTTCGTTTTGAATTTTTATATATTTAGCGACATAGGGATAAAGGAGAAAATTATGAACAACATTTCCAAGACCTTACTCGCAATTTTTACCGCCTTTTCTGTCGCCACTTTCGCGGCAGAGAAAGTCTACATGGCTCCGGTCGGTACCACCAACATCCACAGCGACTACGGCATCGCCGCGCAGAAACTCATGAAAACCTACATCGAAGACGATGGCAGGTTTATTCTTGTTGAGGGCACAGCCGCCGATAGCGTTGTGCTCGAAAAACAGGAAACCGTAAAGAACAAGGCGGTAGAAAAAGGCTGCAGCAAATACCTCATCGCGGAATTTACCCGCCTGGGCGACAACGTGATTCTATCCTTCAAGCTCTACGGCACGGATAGCGACACCCCCGTATGGCAGGACCGCCTCAAGGCAGCAAACCCCGATGACTTTGACCCGATTATCCAGCGAGTGGCCCGCACCATCGGCACAGACGAAAAGGCGACCAACGACCAGGATATATACAACATAACAGAAAACGAGGTCAAGGCCCCCAAGCGCAAGAAAGTGAATTCCTACTTCGGTATCGGCATCGGCGGAATGGTCCCGCTTGCCCCCGAAATCGAATTGGCCCCAGGCCTGAACCTGTTCGGCATTTACGATACGCAGAGTATCCTCTTCGGGATTGACTGCAACCTGTGGGGTATGAGCAGCGACTCCCGCTATTCCTATGCAGATTTTGGCATTTCGGCCTACTACGCATTCGGCCGTAAGTTCATTGCCCCCTATATCGGTGGCGGACTCAGCTTCTCTGCCGTCGATTACGAGACTGAAGTGTCCTATGTCGCCGAACGCGAATATTACGACTATGATATTCAAGGATACAGGACCACGAAAGAGACGGAATACAATACCTATGTCGATGACAAGAGCGGCATCGGAGCATTTATTGGTGGCGGCGTGATGCTCAACCGCGCAAGCAGTATCATACTCCTGGCCGAAGTCAAGTACTTTGTCAACTTCTTCAAGCTGGCAGAACCGAAAGGCACTGTTACCTACGAGCAGTGGAAAGACTACGACTGGTACGACAACGATCTACCCACCAAGTCCGATAAACTCTTCCAGGGCTTCATGTTCAACCTCAAGTTAGGCTACGGTTTCTAGTGAACACAAAACGCAACATAGTCCTCCTGGGCTTGCTCGCGTTCGCACTCATGCTGAGCGGGTGTTACTTTAGCCGCACGACGATTAGGACGACCGACGGCAAAGACTACAAGATTTATGGCGACGACGAACTCATCTGCGAAAGTAGCCAGGACTGCAAGATTGGCCAGCGCGGAGCACCGCACACCATGGAACTGAAGGCGGTCAAGGGCAATACGGTCGTCGGGCGCACCACGATAAAGCGCGAGATAACCACGGCGTCTGTCATGTGGGGGTTTGTTTCGTACTTTACCACGCTGTTCGTTTACCAGGCATACCCCGACAACGTGTATATCCCTATCGACTACAGCAGCGAGATGGTGAGCCGGACGGTGCGCGAGACGGGTGGCAACGACTGGAACACTTCGCCCTACAAGTCGCAAGGCAGCGCATGGGACAGACCCGGTTACGAGCCGAGCGCCGAGGAATACAACGCACCCGCCGAGGAATACTGAGACTAGGGAGGGTTCGGCCCTCCCTTTTTTGCTAAAAAAAGGCGTTTTTGGTTGACAAGATGCGAGATATTTTTATATTTGGCACGTAACCTAAGGAACGTAGTAAATGTTGAACAAAAAGAATCTCATTCTTATCGCAATCGGCGTTTTACTGCTCGCAATCGGATTCCTTTGCCTCGCCACCGGCCCGGCAGATAATCCGGTAAGCCTCACGGTTGCACCCCTTATCCTGGTGTTTGCCTACCTGGTCGTGATTCCCGTGGGGATCCTCTTCGGCGGCAAGAAGCAGGACAAGCAGGATTAAATTTTCGGGCGATTAGCTCAGTTGGTTCAGAGCGTCTGCCTTACAAGCAGAATGTCAGCGGTTCGAATCCGTTATCGCCCACTACCGAGAATCGGAAACGATTTGGGGTGGTAGCTCAATTTTGGTTAGAGCACCGGCCTGTCACGCCGGAGGTTGCGAGTTCAAGCCTCGTCTATCCCGCGAAAAAGCCCTCTCACTTGAGAGGGCTTTTCGTTTGCAATTTTTACGCGCAGTTACCAGAGGTACAGGCCGAGCGAAAGCGAGAACTGGTGGCTCATGAAGCTCGCATCTATATCTATGGAAGTATCGACGTATTCTCCCAGGTCGTAATCGTAATAGCCCGAGCTCGACGATTCGGTAAAGTAGCCGAACTGCATCATGTACTTGAATCGCGCGATGAGGGCGAACGATATCCCGCCAAGGCGCTTGGGCTTGGTCGCAAACAGGCGCACATCCGCATTGACACCCAGCATCAACACCGTCGAAATATCGGCATCCGACCACATAAAATTGTAATTGCCCACACCCACAAAAGGTTCCGCCTTCAGCCACCTGGAATCAAAGACGGTATACCCGAGCGTAAGGCCCACAGTCTCGTCCTCGCCGCCACCCGCAACATAAACATGCGATTCGCCCACAGGCTTATTTATAAGTCCATAACTGAGTAACCCGTTCAGGGATATACGGCCAAACTGGAGACTAATTTCACCGATAAAGCTAGAACCCATCTCAGAGTGGAAATAATCCGTGGCATCGCCCGTCATGAACCCGAGCCACTGGCCCACAAACACGCCCAGGCCGCCCGTATAGTACTTGTGCTTGAACGGATCCCTGTAGAAATCGCGGTAAGGCTGCATAATCTTTTCAACAAACGGGATTGTCTGTTCCTTAAGGATTCTGGAGTACGTGGACTGCGGATACTTGCCCACAAAGTCACGGGCACACGTCAGGAAATGTTCCACGTTCGTGGTATCGTACAGCGTTGTAACCGTAAACGCCACGCCGTAAACCGTGACCGGAACCTTATTGATTATAAGCTCCGAGTAAAGCAGGGTGCGGTACAGGTCCTTGTATTCATCGGAAAGGCTTTCCGAGGGAACGACGCGCGCATGGAGCGAATCCGCCTTGGAGGAATCGAACGGAGAGAGGTTCCTGTACAGGTAGCGCGACAGCGGGTCATCCTCGCTAGCCCGGCTCTGCCAGTTTGGCTTGAAAGCCGAATCAAGAATGGTGCGCCTCATATCCGCATAGAGTTCAATACCCTGTTCGTACCTGCCCGTCTCCATGTCGGCAAGGTACTCCTCGAAACGCGTCAGTGGCGCGCCTTCTTCCACATTCGTCTTGAGGTAGTCCAGCGCCTGCCCCGCTCGGGCCGTATCGCCCGATTCCAGCGAAGTCTTGAGCACGTCGCGCGCACGCAGGAAAAGTTCCTTCTTGGAAGGCTTCGGCGAGGAATCCTGTGCCATAGGCACAGAAAAACCGAGCAACAGGAACGCAGCGAAAAGAAATGTTGCAATCCTTACCATAAGAGTATCCCGAGGCCTAGTGCAAAGAAGGGCGTTACACCGGAGCCATTGACGAGCGTGTCATCGAATTCCATATACGTAATACCGAACTTGCCCGTCAGCGTCATGCTGAAGAATTTCGAGTTAGAGGAGAACAGATAAGTCGTGAGGAACTTGAAATCGACATTCGCGGCCAAGGTAAATCCGAAACTTTCGGCATACATATCGTTGTTGCCCTCATTAAAATACTCCCTTTCCCCATCCGGCCTTGCAAGATACCCATCTTGCTTCGCTTCAAGAATCATTGCGGGCATTCCCAGACCGATGTAGGGGCGAACCTTCAAGAAACGGCTGTCATAAGCTACAAAGCCCAAGCCAAGCGAGTACGACGCCACCCCTTCCATGCCGGAAGGCAGAAGCTCGAAGGAAATCGCGAAACGCTTGATTTGCAGGTAGAGTTCG
This sequence comes from Fibrobacter sp. UWR3, assembly GCF_900143055.1. NCBI lineage: Bacteria > Pseudomonadati > Fibrobacterota > Fibrobacteria > Fibrobacterales > Fibrobacteraceae > Fibrobacter > Fibrobacter sp. UWR3. The sequence continues at coordinate 189,724 of NZ_FRCW01000005.1, forward strand.
AGGTATATTCCCGGAGGTTCCGGCTCGAACAGGTCGGAACGGTACAGTTCGTCCATCCCGAAGGCAAGACCACCCGAAATGAAGAACACGTTGAAACCGAGCCCGCCGGTATAGAAGTTCCTCGCGATGTTTTCTTCGCGGTGTTCCTGCCTGTCCTTGTCCCAGAGGATACCGAAATCATTACGGAAATAGGGGCCGGCAACGCTATTCTCAATCCATTTCGCATCGGGATGGTCCGGATATTTTTCGAGGAACATTTGCGAGAGCCTAGCAATCCGTTCGTTTACCTTGTTATCGCGGTAGGCATCGTTCAAGAGCAGGAGAATCTTGAGTTCGAACTTATCGCTTTCGGAAAGGGAACTGGAATTGTCTATGTCTTTTTCCACCTGCGCTAGCAGCGATGTCGTAGAATCGAACTTGGAGATTTCCTTCTTGATATACAGCATCAAGCCGTCATTTTCGGCATAGCGCGCATTTTCATTTACCAGGTCATTGTAGAAGTTCTTGTACCTCTTCACTTCGTACTGGAGCAACTGCGGCCACATCTTTTGGCGAATAAGCAAGACTATCACCTCGACATCGACCAACGGGACCATGTCCTCGGTTTTCTGGGCATCCAGTTCCGCGATACCGCTTGAAACCTGCGCCGTATCGCGCTGTTTAGCGGCCTCGAGAAGCGATTCGCGCAACTGGTAGATTTTCTCCATTTCCGTGCCGGGTTCTGCAACCAGCGACTGCTCGAAAGCATCCGTCGAGGACACAGAAGAAGCGGAATCTGTAGAACCGGAAGGCTCGGAATTCTGCATCAGCGATTTTTCAAAGTCATCGAATTCACCCGAGAAGGCGAAGGGAGCCGTCAAAAGCGCAACAACAAATAGAAACTTAAACTTACGCATCATCACTTCCGCTCCTTCTTTTCCTTTTCCTCGGCCGCCTTGATCTGCTCCTGCCACCTGGTAATCAGCGGAGCCTCGGCGTACAACAAGTCAACATGCAGAGTCAAGCAGTGATAAGTCGTGGTCATGTACTGCGTGTAAAGGAAGGCAGTATTCGTCTGCGCATTCTTGACGTAGACGATGTTTGCGCCTACGCGCCTCGCCTCTTCGCGAAGGAATCCGACGGTTCCCGCATCAGAGCAGCCCACATCCGCCTCCGTCTGAACAGTCCCAAGATACTTGAATTCGGGAGGCAACAGCGGAACAATGGCTGCATTCACAAAGACAACCTGCGCGAGTGAATCGAGCGGGGTCGGGTTTTCGGGCATGCCAACAGAGCGGTGCGGAGGCGCGAAACATCCCGAAACGAACAGCACTGCAAACGTGAGGAGAACTAATCCCAAATACTTCATGCTATAAATCCCCCACACAACGCACGTTCATGTAGTTGTCCCAGTTCGGCCCCCAATTAGTCCCGAGAATCGAATTATGGGAATACAGCGACAAGGTTAGCGAACTGTGGTAACCATTGCTGATATCAGTCCAGAAGACTGTTTCAGTACCAAAATACTCGAAATAGTTACGGCTGCTACTCTTGTAGCCTGCAGGGTATGCATTGAACCCGAGTTCATCGGTCCCCAGCGGAGCATCTTCCGACTCTTCCCAGTACGATTTCGACTTCAGTACGTACCCGTTGGAAACACCCCCGATAAACTCCACAAGCTTATCGACATCTTCTTCCGTAGGCAGGCGCATACCGGGAAGGCATACGCTAGAATAATCGTCGTTACCGTATGCGGCATCGTCCCACATGTAATAGCGCCCGCACTTGATTCCCAAATCATCGCACTGAGGATTGGTACGGCTATACCGCGTTTCATAATCCAGGTTTTCGGCCATCCAGACCAGGTCGCCCAGGACAATCGCCTTGTACACCTTGTTGTCGCGCGTGTCGAGAATCTGCACGGACTCGACATTCTTGAACTTTTCATGAAGCGCTACGGCATCATCCGAGGTCTCGTGGACATCAGGCAACTTCTTGTCGGTAGTGGACTGTCCAAGAGCCACCCAATACCCCTCACTGCAGGCATAGTCATGGCTCGGATAGTAGTTGACATGTACCACCAGGCCTTCGTGCTTGCTATCGCAGTCCGGAAGGTCTCCTAGTTCATCGGCATTGTACGAGGGAGATGTGCCGGAGTAATCCTTATCGGGGGCGTAACCCACGTCTGCCGAGCACGCCAGCAAAAAGGACAACGCCACAGGGAACAGTAAGTATGTGTTTTTCTTCATCACGGATAAATATACATCTTTATGAATTTATCCGCAAGGAAAAAAGAAAAACTCTACCAAATCATAGCACCAAGGCTTACCGAGAACACGTGGTTTATGTAGGAGTCATCCACCTTGAAATAGTTATCGGTCCAGTAATCATCGGTAAATTTTCCAAATGTCGCAATGTACTTGAAGCGTAGCACCAGCGCATACGAAACGTCATACAACCCCTGGGGCCTTGTGGAAAACAGGCGGATATCAGCATTCGCACCCATGACATACGTAGGGGAACTTATATCGTCCCAACCGTTATCAAAATAATCCTGACCAAAGCCAATAAAGGGCTGCAACTTAAGGAACCGCGAATCAAACACGGTGAAGCCGACCGTAAGCCCGAGGAAGGGATCTTCCACTTCTTCGTCATGGCTCTCCTCGGTAAAGTATCCTGCCTGCTCGTAGAGGTATGTAAATCTATGGATCAGGCCCCAACCGTAGAAGAAACCCAATGAAATACGACCAAACTGCATTTCCAGGTCAAGCAAGAACGACGACCCCATCCTCACGTCAAGATAATCGTTCACGTCGCCCGTCGTTGTACCAAACCACTTGCCCAGGAATACGGAGACATCGCCCCTATAGTACTTGTGCTTGAAGGGATTCTTGTGAAAATCGCGGAAGGGTTTCATGACATCTTCTACATAGGGAATCAGCTGATTCTTGAAAATGTTCGCATAGGTCGTATTGGGGTTCTTTTCCACATAGTCTTTCGCATACGTGAGGAAAGACTGCACATTTGTCGTATCGTAAATAGCAAGCCTTGACCCGCCATAATAGCGGTTCCCCGCGCGGTTGAAAACAAGTTCAGAACAAAGTAATACTCGGTACAGACCCTTAGATTCATCGCTTATTTCCGGGGAATCCTGGATACGGGCATAGAGCGAATCGGCCTTCGCGGAATCGAACGGGGATAGGTTCCTGTACAGGTAATGCGACAGCGGGTCTTCGGTGGCAGCGCGCGGATCCCAGTTAGGATTGTACGTAGAATCGAGAACGGTCCGTCGCATATCGGCATACTGGTCAAGGCCCCGCTGGGTGCGCCCCGCCTCCATGTTCGCGAGGTATTCCTCAAAACGCGTAAGCGGCGCTCCCTGCGCCACGTTAGCGGCAAGGTAATCCAGGGCCTCGCGTGCACGCGTCGTATCGCCCGATTCCAGGGATGTCTTGAGCGCATCACGGGCACGCAAAAAAAGTTCCCTCTTGGAAACTTTTTCGGGAGCATCAGTCGTTTCTGCCGCCCACAAGCAAGCAGACGCTACCAGAAGAAAGAAAAATAGCCATTTGAGTTTGTTCTGAATCATCTGGAAAAAATATAAAAAAAGAACCCGTTTCCGGGCCCTTTTACCTACTTCTAGGAAGGATTCCAAAGGGAACCATGAGGTTCCCTTTGCATCTCAACTAGCAGCCGAGTTTGGCGGACAGGTAAGCCTCGAGTTCATCGATCTTCACCAGTTCCTGCTTCATGGAGTCACGTTCGCGAACCGTCACGTAGCCCAGCTTTGCCGGATCGGATTCACCGTCGCCCACCGTGTCGAAGTCCACGGTCACGCAGAACGGCGTGCCGAGTTCGTCCTGACGGCGGTAGCGCTTACCGATGGACTGCGTTTCGTCGTATTCCACGTTCCAGCGGTTCAGGAGCTTCTGGTAGAGTTCTTCGGCCTTGGCCTTCACCTGGCCCTTCTTCACGAGCGGGAGAACGGCAACCTTCACCGGAGCAATCTTCGGGTCGAAGTGGAGCACGGTACGTTCGTCATTTTCGAGCTTTTCAACGTCGTAGGCGTCGCAAAGGAGCACCAACAGCAGGCGTTCCACACCGAGGGACGGTTCCACCACGTACGGGATGTAGCGCTTGTTCTGCACCGGGTCGATGTATTCCTGCTTGACCTTGGATTCGTTCTGGTGCTGCGTCAAGTCGTAGTTCGTGCGGCTTGCGATACCCCAGAGTTCGCCCCAGCCGAACGGGAATTCGTATTCGATGTCGGTGGTACCGTTACTGTAGTGAGAAAGTTCTTCCTTGGCATGTTCGCGGAGGCGGAGCTTTTCCTTGTTCACGCCGAGGTCGTTCACGAGCCAGTCGAAGCAGTACTTGCGCCAGAAGTTGTACCATTCCAGTTCGGTGCCCGGTTCGCAGAAGAATTCGAGTTCCATCTGTTCGAATTCGCGGGTACGGAAGATAAAGTTACCCGGAGTGATTTCGTTACGGAAGCTCTTACCGATCTGGCCCACACCGAACGGGATGCGCGGGCGGACGTTGTCGACAATGTTCTTGAAGTCCACGAAGATACCCTGGGCGGTTTCCGGACGCAGGTAAACCTTGTTGCCTTCGCCTTCGATGACGCCGATTTCGGTCTGGAACATCAGGTTGAATGCGCGGGGCTTGGTCCAGTCGGTCTTGCCGCAGGTCGGGCATTCAATCTTGTTGTCCATCATCATCTGGTGGACTTCGTCAAAGTTCTTGCCGGCGCAGCAGCCTTCGCCGAGTTTGTCTTCCAAAAGTTGGTCGGCACGGAAACGTTCGTGGCAAGCGAGGCAGTCGACCAGCGGGTCAGAGAAGTTGCCCACGTGGCCAGAGGCCTTCCAGACGCGGGGGTTCAAGAGAATAGAGCTGTCGAGACCGAGCACATCCTGGCGGCTGGTCACGAACTTCTTCCACCAGAGGTTCTTGATGTTGCGCTTCAGTTCCACGCCATACGGACCGTAGTCCCAAGTGTTGGCGAGGCCGTCGTAAATTTCGGAGCCGGGGAAAATGAAACCGCGGCGCTTGCAGAGGGAGATGATGTCCTTGAGGGCATCCTGAACTTTCTTTGCCATTTTAGAGTCCTTTTTTGTCTTAACGCAGCCAAATATAGAAAGACGAAAGACGAAAGACGAAAGACGAAAGATTTTCTAGTAAAAAAAATGTTTGTTTTTGCGTTTTTCTTTCGTCTGTAACCCGCCGGCTAAGCATTGCGGCTTACGAGGGTCTCGTAGGCGCGGAATATGGCGGAATGCGAGAGCGTACCCACCAGGTTCCCTTGCCTATCCTTCACGCAGAGTTCGTCAATCTCTATCCGGGTAAAGACCTTCAGGGCCGCGTGCAGGTCCATCGTTTCGGCAAGCATCGGGGCGCGCACGGTGCAGTCCGAGACAAGCAGGTGACGCGCCAGTTCCGGCGACGAGAGGAAGGTGGATTTCACCGCCTGCATGTCGAGCAGGCCCGCGTATTCCCCGCGGTCATAAACCGGATAGATGCAGTTGAGGTCAATCAACTTGAGTGCATCGCTCAGCGGGCTACCCGCATCGAGACGCTTGATTTCGCGGGGCTCCATCACCTCGCCCACGCTCGTTACCTGCAGCACGTCCACATCCATGTCGCAGCGGTGCGCGGGGCTTGCAAACTTGTTCAAAACCTGGCTCTTGTAGATTGTCCACGGGCGCGAGAATGCGATATGCATGACGGCTGCAATCATGAGCCCTGGCAACAAGCTGTAGCTGCCCGTCATCTCGCAGACCATCACGACGCCCGCGATGGGCGCCTTCGCTGCACCCGCAAAAAACGCGGCCATACCGACGAGGATAAACATCTCGGGCATGCGAACCGCCCCAGGGAACAACAACTCGCATATCCCTGCAAACATCGCCCCGAGCACGCCCCCGATGAAGAGCGAAGGCCCGAACACACCGCCCGAACCGCCCGAGCCCACCGTAAACGCGGTCGCAACGATCTTTGCGACTGCTATGGCCAGCAGGAACAATATGCCAAAAAGCCCGTGCGGTACAAGGCCGCGCATGATTTCGCCGATGAACCCGAAGCCGCCGCCCGCGACCTGCGGGAATACGAGAATGATGGCGCCCACGAACGCGCCACCCACCGCGGGCTTGAGCCAGTCGGGAACCTTCCAGCGGGCAAACCGCGTTTCGCACAGGTCGTAGCAACGCACGTACAGGAACGAGAACGGGAAGCAGAGCACGCCCAGAACCGCACACGCGAGCAGTTCTATGCCGTTCGTGAACGGGATGGCGGGGACACCCGCAATCGCAGGTTCCGTGCCCACGAGGGCGATATACACGGTGAACGCGACCACCGACGACACGATGCTCGTCGCGAAGGCGTTCGACTCGAAATCCTCCCGGTAGAGCACCTCGACCGACGTGAGTGCGCCCGCAAGAGGCGCCTTGAAGATTGCGCCGAGCCCGGCCGCCGTACCCGCGAGCATGAACTGCCCGCGCATCGCCTTGGGGAGCCTGAAGAGGCGGCTTATGCCGGAGCCGATGCCCGAACCGATTTGCGAGATGGGGCCCTCGTACCCCGCGCTACCGCCACTTGCAAGCGTGACGATGCTCGTGAAGAACTTGACCGGCGCCACGCGGGCACGCACCACACCGCCCTCGCGATGGAACGAGCGTATCATGTTGTCGGTTCCCTGGCCTGCGGCCTCGGGCGTGCGCGTGAACTTGTAGATGACAAGCCCCACGACAAGCCCGCCAATCATAGGTACGAACGCGAAGCTCCACTTCGGCAGTGCACCGGCACCCTCCCACGGCAACCGAACCACATAAGTAGCCCATCCCAGAGAAAAATGGAAAGCGACCGCCACCAGGCCCGTAACGAACCCGATTACAGATGCAAGCAAAATGCGCGGCAGGTATCCACCTACCGCGAAAAGCTTGCCCAATCGTTTACCGTAGCGAAACATTCAGGCAACAACGCCGTTGTATTACGATTCGTCGAAATCGGCGAGATCTTCTTCCGCTTCCTTGAGATCTGCGGCGTCCGGACCTTCAAAGTCCTCGTCATCCGCCTCGTCAAGGGAGTCGCCACCCATGGAACCGAGCGTGTATTCCACCTTGCGCGCTTCCTTGGACTGGCCAAGCTTGAGGATCGTCGCACATTCTTCGCAGTATCCGAGGTGCTTGTCGACCCAGAATTCCGGAGAAACAAGATTGCGGTTGCAGCGCGTGCACATCTGCGTGGCAGCCTCGCGCGTGAATGCGGCATTCTGTTCCTCGAGTTCCTTGAGGATGCGTTCCGTCAGTTCTTCCTGAGTCTCTTCAGCAAGGGAAATCTTGCGGCGGATAGCCATGGTGGGCTTCTTTTCAGCCTTGCTCACATCCGAAGTCACCTTCTTCTGGTTCGCGTGATCAGATTCGTCCTTCGCTTCCGTGAAGAGGAGCGTCTTCGAAAGCTTCTTGCCGCCCTGGAGCAAAAGAGCAAATGCAACAACCTTCTTGCCCGGTGCAGGCGCAGGTGCGGGTGCGGGAGCCGGAGCGGGAGTATCGTCAACCACAGCTACCGACGGTTCAACCGGCAGAGGTTCAGGCTTCACCCCGTCCTTGTCCTTTCCACCCTTGCCCGGCTTCACAGGCTTTGTTACCGGAGCGTCATTGACAACAGGTTCAGGCTTCGCCCCGCCCTTCTTGCCACCCTTCGGCGGTTCAGGCTTCTTGTTATTATTCTTGCCGGAATCAACCTTTTTCTGGTCGTTATCGGCCTTTACGTTAGACTTCGTGACCTTAGAATTCTTTGTCGTCTGAATCTTCTTGTCATTGCCCTTCGTGGCAGCAGTCGTAGCAGACTTTCCCGTCTTGGAAGTCTTCACATCCTTCTTGCCAGTGGACTTGGGCTTTGTTTCGTTCTTTGCAGTGCCCTTCGCGGGCTTTGCAGCAGCGGGCTTCACCGTAGACTTTACGGCGGACTTCGCGGGCTGGACCTTGGATGCCGGAGCCTTCTTCTCGACCTTCGCGGGCTTCTTCGCAGGAGCCTTTGCAGGCTTCGCCGCAGGTTTCTTCGCAGCGGGCTTCTTCACCTCGGCAGGTTTCTTTGCCGGAGCCGCCTTCTTCGCCGGAGCGGCCTTCTTGGCAGGTGCAGACTTTACGGCAGACTTTTTGGTTGCTGAGCTTGCCGAAGCATTCGCGGGCGTCTTTGCCGCGGGCTTCTTTGCCGGAGTCTTGGTTGCCTTGGACACTACTTTCTTAGAACTCATAGATTACTTCTTTTCCACGATTTTGATGTTAATAATGGGGTCGAAAGGTTCGATGCGGCAGACGACATCTTCGCCGCTGATAACCTTTCCAAAGACGGTATGCTTGCCATCCAGGTGCGGCTGGGGCATCTGCGTGATGAAGAACTGTGAACCGCCCGTGTTCGGGCCGCGGTTCGCCATGGAAATGACGGCCTTCTCGTGCTTCAGGTCGTTCGGTTCGTCGTCGATGGTATAACCCGGGCCACCCTGGCCGTTGCCTTCGGGGTCGCCACCCTGGATCATGAAACCGTTGATGACGCGGTGAAAGGTAAGGCCATCGTAAAAGCCCTTCTGTGCAAGGTCAACAAAATTCGCAACCGTATTCGGTGCGGCCTTGAAATCGAGGTCGACAACAATCACGCCCTCGTGTGTGGTAATGGTAGCCTCGATAGCGGTAATGCCCGTGTAGTCCTTGTTGAATACCTTGCCCTGGGCAAAGGCACCCGTAAAAGCAAATAACATAAGTGCAGCCGAAGCAAGCACCTTGGATGCAGAGAATCTAGGAAACATTTTCATAACGACCATGGATTTAATGGCTCATTTCTGTTTTAGTATCGTGAATATAGATAATTTTGTAAAGCACCATTTGCGCATTTTCTATATTTTACCCCCGAAAATAGAACAACTTCACGATAATTTTATCGCCTATATGCCGCAAAACGACAATATCAGAAATTTTAGCATCATCGCGCACATTGACCACGGCAAGTCTACCCTCGCCGACCGCATGATTGAACTCACGAAGACCGTCGCGAAGAACGAGATGACCAACCAGCTCCTGGACGACATGGACCTCGAACGCGAACGCGGCATCACCATCAAGGCGCACGCCATCCGAATGGTGTACGAGAAGGACGGCAAGGAATACATCCTGAACATGATCGACACGCCGGGGCACGTGGACTTCACGTACGAAGTGAGCCGCTCGCTTGCCGCCTGCGAAGGTGCTATTCTCGTGGTGGATGCAAGCCAGGGAATCGAGGCGCAGACGCTTAGCAACCTCTACCTCGCCATCGAAAACGACCTCACGATTATCCCAGTTTTGAACAAGGTGGACCTGCCGGGCGCACAGCCCGACCACGTGGCAGAACTCGTGGGCGACCTCCTGGGCTACGACCCCGACAAGATTCCGCGCATCTCCGCGAAAACGGGCCTGAACGTGGAACAGGTGCTCGACAAGATTGTAGACGAAATTCCGGCCCCCACGGGCGACAGCGGAAAACCGCTCAAGGCCCTGATTTTCGACTCCGTCTACGATTCCTACCGCGGTGTCATCAACTACATACGCATCGTGGAGGGTTCGCTCAGGGCGGGCATGAAAATCCGCATGATGAAGACCGGCGGCGAATACATGGTGACCGAAGTCGGCACGTTCAGTATGCACCGCGACCCGCGCGAAGAACTTTCGGAAGGCATGGTGGGCTACGTGCTCGCGAACGTGAAGACGATTAGCGACGTAAAAATCGGCGACACGCTCACCGATGCGGCTAACCCCGCAACAGAGCCGCTCCCGGGCTACAAGGACATTCTGCCGATGATCTATTCCGGCATCTACCCCATCAACCCGGAAGACTACAAGGATTTGCGCGAGGCGCTCGAGAAGTTACGCCTGAACGATTCCGCCATCAGCTGGGAACCGGAAACCTCCGAAGCATTGGGCTTCGGCTTCCGTACAGGCTTCCTCGGACTGTTGCACATGGAAATCGTGCAGGAACGCCTCGACCGCGAATTCAACGTCGACATCATCACGACCGTGCCGAACGTGGAATACCACGTGTACATGAGCGACGGCACGATGGTGAAAATCGAGAGCCCCTCCAAGCTCCCCGACGCAAGCCGCTACGACCACATCGAGGAACCCTACGTGAAGGCGCAGATATTTACGCCCAAGGAATACGTGGGTGCGCTCATGACGCTCTGCGACGAGAAGCGCGGCGAATTCGAGACGATGGAATACATCGACGAGGCAAAGGTGATTCTCAAGTACGATTTGCCGCTCGCCGAAATCATGTTTGACTTCTATGACCGACTGAAGTCCGTGAGCCGCGGCTATGCGGGCCTCGACTATGCGCCGAGCGAATACCGCAGGAACAACCTGGTGAAGCTTGACATTCTCCTGAACGGCGACCCGGTGGACGCGTTCTCCGTGATTATCCACCGCGACAAGGCACATACCTACGCGAACGCAATATGCGTGAAGCTCAAGGACCTGATTCCGCGCCAGCAGTTCGACGTGGCTATCCAGGGTGCGATTGGCGGGAAGATTATCAGCCGTTCTACCGTGAAGGCGGTTAGGAAGGACGTGCTCGCCAAGTGTTACGGCGGCGACATTACCCGCAAGCGCAAGCTCCTCGAAAAGCAGAAGGAAGGCAAGAAGCGCATGAAGAGCATCGGCTCGGTGGAAGTGCCGCAGAAGGCGTTCCTCGCCGTACTTTCGCTCAGCGACGATTCCAGTAGCAGCGGAGAATAGTTTGTTTTAAATTTGTTAATCTGTATGTCGAGCCTGAAGTTTAAAGTCAAGAGACTGCAATGGAAGAATTCGAAAGCATGCCTGGCCGTGCTTGTCGTCATCCTTGCAATTGTCTTTATCTTCGCGATGGCTTTGCGTATCCGCGTGCTGGAGCCGCTACAGATTACGGATTCCTCGATGTACCCGAGGCACAAGGAAAAAGAGATTCTGTGGATGTGCAAGTTACCGCAGTGTACCGACAAGATTGCCTACAACGAGACCGTTTGGGCAACACTGCGCAACGGGGAAAGTATTATCCGCAAGGTGATTGGACTCCCCGGCGACAAGATTGACTTTTCGGACCGCGGGCGCGTAAAGACCCCGCACGGGAACTTCAGGTGGAAAGACGAGACGGCATTTATCCAGAGGCGCCACCTTCACATACCCCGCAAGGGCGACACGCTCCGTTTTGCCCAACTGAACGACATCGAAGAAGACTACATGATAAACCTGCTGATTGAATCCGGCAGGAAGTTCTACGTGAAGACGACCCTCTGGCAAGGCGACCGCGAAATCGGGATTGAACGGCTCGGTTCCACAAAACTCGGGAACCGCCAGGTTAGCCTGCAAGAAATCGACTTTCTCCCCTGGCAGGACCGCTACCTGCTCGAAGAACAGATTTTCCATACCGAACCGGGCGACTCCCCCATCCAGATTCGCCGAGAGTTTTACAACGAGGAAGATTCCACGCAAATTACCGAACTTGTGGTACCGGAAGACTGCTATTTTCTCGCCTGCACCAAGGGGGCGTTCTGCCTCGACAGCCGCGAGGTGGGCTACTTTACCAGGAGTCACCTGCGTGGGCGCTACGTGAAGGAACCGCGAATCGCGATAAACACCGTGAGAGGCTTTGTGAGAAAGGCTCTCGCAGCAGTAATGATTAACAAGAAGAAAACAAAAAAAGAGGCCGCGCAGCCCGAAAGCGATGCGCAGCCCCAAAAGGCAGATTCTACCAAGAACTAGATGCCCTTGCGCTCCAGGTCGAGAAGCAGGGCCTGCAGGGAGTCTTCTACAGAATCACGGAAGTTTGCAGCACCGAGGCTACAGCTTGCGACGACTTCACCGTCCTTGGAAATACGAATGACGGCATAGCCATTCTCGTTAGAAAAAGTGACGACAAGACCTTTCTTCAAGGCTTTCTCGAGCAGGTCGCGCATAGGGACTCCTTTAGTTTAAATACAAAAAATGAAATATCGGGGCTAATTCGGCCCACGAACCTTAAACTAGACTTTTAAAGGCGAAAAAACAAGCACTTTTTTCAAAATTTCGTATTTTATTGGGAAAATGGCGATTTTTGACTCACATTTGCACCTCGCAAGACTACCGCAACCCCTTGAACTGGCACGGGAACTGCATGAACGCGATTACCGGTACAGGGCTGTGGCATGCGAACCGTGGGAATGGAAGGCGGTTGACGGGATATGGACAGGAGCCTCCGAAACCGGCTGGTTCGAGGGATGCGGACGCAGTTACGGACTGCACCCGATGATTGCAGCACAAGTTGCGGAAGGAGCGATCAACGGGGGTCCAGAGGACTTATGGACAGAACTGCGCCGGCTGCTGGAGAGCGACCCGAACACACAAGTCGGAGAAGCGGGACTGGACCGACGGTATGCGGGCTATGAACCAGGCGGAGTGCAAGAGAAGGTTTTTCGCAAGCAGGCGGAAATGGCTCTCGAACTCGGGCGAGACCTGCAAATCCATTGCGTGGGCGACTACGGGCGCATAATCAGGGTGTTGCGCGAAGCCGGGTTCGCCGCGGGCTTAAAATGCGCACGCCCCGATTCAAGCATTAAACGGCCGCGCCCCGTATTCCACAGGTTCGGCGGCGACGCGGGCATCGTAAAGGCGGGCCTTTCGCTGGGCGCATTATTCTCCATTCATGCGGATACACTCCGCAAGAAGGCGACGCGGGAAGCCCTCGCGCTAATCCCGCGGGAGCATCTCCTTTTCGAGACGGACGCCGACGAATCGTTTATCGAAACGCTTGTCGCCACGCGCGGATCAGGAGATGCCATCACGCCACAAGATGTCGCCGTGATGCTCGAAGATACGCTCAGAGACGTTGTTGCAAGATTCTCGCCGTCTCCCCAAAGAGGATAACTCTACTATGGCAACAAGTTGCCAAGTATCGTATAGCGAGAATGACGTGACGCAGTTTATTTAAGATTCTCGCCTGCGCGAGAATGACGAGATGCGTTTCCCTAGATTCTCGCCTGCGCGAGAATGACGAGATGCGTTTCCCTAGATTCTCGCCTGCGCGAGAATGACGATGCGGGCAACTTCGCGAGAATGACGATGCGGGCAACTTCGCGAGAATGACGATGCGGGCAACTTCGCGAGAATGACGATGCGGGCAACTTCGCGAGAATGACGAGATGCAGGCCTAGTTCAGGATATTCGTGTCCCTAAAGAGCGGGTTTGCGGGTTCCGCCTTCGCAGGCGTCGGCGTGATGTCGGCGAACTGCCGGAACAGTTCTGCAATGCGCTCAGCGAGCGTTTCTGCGGGGGCCGTACCGAGTTCGAATACCGCCTGCAGGGGCGACGTGCCCACATAGCGCATGGGGCAAGTGCTCTTGCCGGCAATCTCCCCCAGTACACGAGTTTCTATAGGCGGGAACTCCACGAACGTCGCCACCAGGATTCCCTTGCGCTGCTGCAGGCCCTGCATGCGGAGCCTGCCGGCGTGTAGCCCGATTTCGGTTACGAGAAGGAGCATATTCGCGGGTACCGGAAGTTCACCGAAGCGGTCCACAAGTTCCTGGCGAACGCTTTCCACCTCCGCAGAACTCGAGATGCGGGCAATCCGCTGGTACATCCCGATGCGGGTAAGTCCATCCTGGATGTAGTCCTCGGGCAGGTAGGCATCCACGCCGATTTCCACACGCGGCTGCACCGGCTTTTCGGTTGTGCCCCCGCGGAGCATTTCCACCGCCTCGCGAACCAGGCGCACATACGTCTCGAAACCCACCTCGGCGATAAACCCGTGCTGTTCCTGGCCCAGCAGGTTACCCGCACCGCGGATTTCCAAATCGCGCATGGCCAACTGGTAGCCGCTCCCCAGGTCGCTGAACTGTTCCAGCGCCTTTAAACGGCGCATGGATTCCTGAGAAATCTCGCCCCTTGCGGGTGTAACCAGGTAAGCCTTCGCGAGCACGTCGCTACGGCCCACACGCCCGCGCATCTGGTAAAGCTGGCTTATGCCAAAATGGTGCGCATTCATAATGATGATGGTGTTCGCGTTCGGCACGTCCAGGCCCGACTCGATGATGCTCGTACTCACGAGGATATCGAATTCGCGAGAGAGGAAGCTTTCCATCACGCGTTCCAGGTCGCGGTCGTTCATCTGCCCGTGGGCCACGGCCACGCGGGCTTCCGGCACCCACGATTCCACTTCTTCGGCAAGCGTATTGATATTCTGCACGCGGTCGTTCACCACAAAGACCTGCCCGCCCCGCGCCAGTTCGTCACGGATGGCACCGGCCAAAACCATGTCGTCGCGTTTCAGGAGTTTCGTCTCTACCGGCAGGCGGTTCATGGGCGGCGTATTGATAAGCGAGATATCGCGCACGCCTGTCATGCTCAGGTGCAGCGTACGCGGAATCGGGGTTGCGCTCATGCTGAGCGTATCCACCGTCATGCGGAGTTCGCGCAACTTTTCCTTCTGCTTCACGCCGAACTTCTGTTCCTCGTCAATGATGAGGAGCCCGATATCCTTGAACTGATTCTTCTCGCTCAAAAGCGCGTGCGTCCCTACCACGATATCGATTTTCCCTTCGGAGAGCTGCTGGAAAATTTCCTTCTTTTCCTTCGCGGTCTTGTAGCGGTTCACGAGCGCGATATTCACCGGGAATGCGGCAAAACGGTCGCGGAAGTTCTCGTAATGCTGGGCGGCAAGGATTGTCGTAGGCACGAGAATCGCCACCTGCTTCTTGGCGGTAATGCACTTGAACGCAGCCCGCATGGCAACTTCCGTCTTGCCGAATCCAACATCTCCACAAACAAGGCGGTCCATGGGCTTGCGGCATTCCATATCGCGTTTGATTTCCGCAGTAGCCTTCACCTGGTCAGGCGTAGGCTCGTACTCGAAGGCATCCTCGAATTCCTGTTGCATCCTGCCGTCGGGCGGGAAGGCAAAACCTTCGACAAGTTCGCGTTTCGCATAGAGTTCCACAAGGTCGCGGGCAATCTTTACGACCTTCTCCTTCACGCGCTTCTTGAGGTTTTCCCAGCTCTTGCCACCCAGGCGGTCGAGCTTCGGGATTTTTTCCTCGGAAACCTCCAGGCGTTCTATCTTCTGCAGGTCAGAAACCGGGAACTTGAGGCGGTCCCCGCCCTCGTATTCCAGCAGGGCGCAATCCACAAGACCGCCGTTCACCTCAACGCGCACAAGCCCGAGGTAGCGGCCCACGCCGTGATCCTCGTGAGCGACAAAATCCCCGCGGTTGAGCGATTCCACCATCAGGGCGCTCGTCACCGAGCCTGCAATTTGGCGTTTCCTGGACTTGGTCGCATGGCGGTTGAATATGCGGGTCTCGGTAAGGAAGGCAATCTTTTCATTATCGAGCCAGAAGCCTTCGCTCAAGTTACCGACAAAGTAATCTGCAACAGGCAATCCCTCGAACACGTGCTTCAGGCGGGCAAGAGCACCCGGAGTAGGCGCGACTACATATACCTCGCCACCGCCTGCACTGAAATCCTCGATTTTCTTCGCCACCTCGGCAGTCCCTGCGCTCGCAAAATCCTGCGGGCGCGATTCCACCTTGTACCAATTCGAGGCTTCCGTCTCCACGTGAGTAATATCAAGCGAGGCATGCCCCGGGAACATCATCGCAAGTTCATTGAACTTGAACCAAATTTCGCTTGCGGGTACCACATCGGGCACGGTCGCACGGATTTCATTGTACGTAGATTCGTAGGCGGCATTCATCCGGGACGCCGCCTCCGAAATGGCGGAAAGTTCCTCGAACACGAGGCTTGCCCCCGGCAGGTAATCCAGCAGACTGCAGTTCAGTTTCTCGTACCGGGCGCGCTTCCACCATAACCCCGTCAGGTCGCCACCGTATTTTGCCAGTTCCGCGTCGGGCAGCGTCCATTCGCCCATCGGGTAGAGCGTCACGCGGTCCATCCGTTCCACGGAACGCTGCGTGAAGATATCGAAACTGCGGATGGATTCAATCTCGTCGCCAAAGAACTCAATGCGTATCGGGTGCGGGTACAAGAAACAGTTCACGTCCACGATGCAACCGCGTACCGAGAACTCGCCAACCGAACTCACTACGGGCTGTTCCACGAATCCATGATCCAGGAACCACGGGCGAAGTGTTGCAGGTTCCAGCACATCGCCCACCTTGAGCGTGCGCATTTCGCGTTTAAATCCGCCGGGAGCAGGCAACTTCGCGAGCAGGGCATCTACAGCACAAACGGCAACAATCGGTTTCTGCACATCGCCCACATCACGGAAAAACTTGAGGCGCTCCTCGACAACGCCCTCGAACGGAACCTTCTGCTCGTAGGGCTTGAGCCCTATCGAAGGGAAAAAACGAACAAAGTCCTCGCCCACGAGGCTCTGGAGATTTTCCATCCAGACTTCGGCACTCTTGAAATCCTTCGCGACAACAAGCATGTTGCCGGGCCGGTCGAAAAAGCGCTTCGCCACCATCATGGACGCAAGCGGGATGGAGGCCCCGTTTACGTGTATCGCCTCGTTACCCGCGTCCGCAAAGAGCGAAAGCGAGCCGGCCGGGATTTCCTGGATAAATTCCTGCAGCGTCATTATGCGTTAGCCTTGCCCTCGGCCTTCAGCTTCTCGATGGCTGCCTTCGCAAGCCCATCCACGCGCTCGTTCCACTTGACACCCGTATGGGCGGCAACCTTCTCGAACTTCACGCGGAAAAGGAACGGCTTTACCGCAGCCACGTACTGCTGCGCGATATGGCTCTTGGCCTTCCATTCCCCGCGCGCCCAGCGGGCAATACCCTCGTAGTCGTGGCAAATCGTCGCATACTTGTCGTTCAGGTCGAGCCAGCGCATCGCCTGGTAGCTTGCCATGCATTCGCCGTCTATGTTCCTGCTTTCTGCCGGGAAAACCGTGTAACCCGAACCCGTGGCAACTTCCTTGCCGTCCTCGACCACGACGAACGCCCAACCCGCCTTGTCGCAGCCGGGCATAAAAGATCCATCGACATACACACGTACACCTGCAGGCTCGGCAACTTCTTCACCCGAAAGCCAGGCCTGCGCTTCGGGCATGGTCGAAAAAGACTTGTACTTGAGTCCCTTCGTTCCTCGGACAATCGTCTCGCATTCTTCCCAGGAATTTACGATTTTTCCCCATTCAGGACTCTTGATTGCATAAAACTTCTGCTTCGGCATATGTACAAATTTATATATTTCTCCCAAACATTGGAGTTCTCTTGAAACCGTCGCCATACTTTGCTGACCAGTTCCGCTTTTTCTTCAAACGATTCTCGGGTAACGAGGCGTTGTTCAAGTGGTTTCTGAAAAAGGCGGGCGAAGACTCCCAGGCATTCGATTTCCCCGGTGCGCTCAAGAACAACCCGAAAACGCTCGTGTTCCTCCCGCGCGATATGGAAAGTGCCGCAGGGTTTCTGCACAAGATGCCGAACACGTGGTTTGCAAACGTGCTCTGCGTCGCGCACGAATCGCTCCATGCACTGATTTCGGCCAAGCGCGCCCACGCCATATACTTCAGCGACTCGGAATGCCGCTACGGCGAACGTGTTTTCGACGAACTGGAACAGAAAATCCACGAATTTTCCCCCACGGTCTGCATCTACCTCGGGCAACCGTTCCTTCCCAGGCTCTACCTCGCCAAAAGCAGCGGGGCCGGACTGCGTATCGGTTTCAACTGCGAAGCCTATTACCCCTTCCTGAACATGAGCCTCACACCCGACCAACTTAGCGAGGCGGAGCTCATCAGCGGCTACTACGGGGTAGGCAAGTGATCCGAGGGACAATCATAACAGAGAACGGCGGCTATGCGGACCTGCACCTGCACACGCGACTTTCCGACGGCACGCTTTCCGTCGAGGAACTGCTCGCGCTCACCAAGCGCAAGGGCCTCCGGTGCATCTCCATCACCGACCACGACAACCTGGACAGCTACAAGATTGCCGAGGGGCCTGCCCGCGACATCGGGATAGAACTCATCCCGGGCATCGAAATTTCTGCCGTGTGGCAGGGCAAGGACATCCACATACTCGGGTACTTCTGCGACCCCACGAACCTCGCGCTCAACATGGAACTTGAGGATTTCGCGAAGCAGCGAATCGCCCGCGTGAAGGCGATTATCAAGAAGTTGAACGCCCTCGGGATAGATATCACCTACGAGAAGGTGCATTCCTACTGCAAGGGAAAGGTCATCGGGCGCCCGCATATCGCCATGTCGCTCGTAGACGAGGAATACATCGGGAACTTTGCGGAAGCCTTCACCAAGTACCTGGGTGACGGCTGCGTCGCCTTCGTCGAAAAGAAGGGACTCAACCCGCAGCAGACCATCCGCCTCATCGAGAACGCGGGCGGAATTGCGGTCCTCGCCCACCCCTACAAGTCGGGCCTTTCCGACGAATTCATCGAGGACATGGTGGAATGGGGAATCAAGGGTATCGAGGTCTACAGCCCCGCACAGAAGGGCGCCGTGGGCCGCAAGTACAAGGAGATGGCCCAGCGTTTCGGGCTCGTGGGTACCGGCGGCTCGGACTTCCACACCGAAGGGGGCGCCTACCCTCCCGGCTGCATGAAGATGCCCTACACCGTGGTTCAAGCCCTCAAGGAATGTCGCGAGAAATCCCGTGCGGAATGGTTCTAGCATGAAGTTCGGCCAGATTCTCGCATACATGCTTTCGGCCCTCGCGCTAATTGCAACGGCAGCAGGCGCGCAGGTCATGAACCCCACGCCCTACGAAAAACCGAAGCCGCAGGATTCCGTGTGGTACGCGCCCGACCGCCCGAGCCCATCCGTGCGCGAGAACGACGCCGGCCGCTGGGGACTCGCCCATACCGAAGTCATGGAACGCCTCTACGACGTCTCAGGCCAAAAGTCGGAATGGCTGCTCGGCACCTCCATCCTCGGGAATCCGGAACTCGACCCGTTCTCGATGGGACTTTCAAACGTAAGCCAGCGCTACCCCTCCATGCTCTCGGGCATCTACACCACCCGCCTCGGGTTCGACCCCTCGCGCCTATCGCTCAACGGCGAGAACGGCATTCTGTTCGAGGAACGGCACGGCATTCCCGTAGATACCCCCATTACCGATGTCGCCTGGGAACGCGGGGCCTTCGACGGCAACGCCCTGCACCTTGATTTCCGCAGGCTCGTTACCGACTCGGTGACGCTCGACTTCGGCGTGCAGAGCCGCTCCAACAAGAATTCCAAGGAATACGAGTACCAGAACGTCACCAGCTCGCCGTACTTTGCCCTCGGGCGCGACTCCACGAGCATTCCCTTTTCCGGCAGGAACATCGCCGTAAACACGATGCACGTGCAGCCCATGCTTACCTGGCGATTCGGGCTCGGAAAGGCGCACTTCAAGATGAACTACCTCTCGCTCGAGAACGCAGACCAGACTAGCTACAAGGTGCTGCTCGATACGCTCGACCTTTCCAAGCGCACGTTCCAAAAACCGCACTACACCATGGACGAGAAGGCAATCACGTATGGTGGCGGCGTGGAGTTCTACCCCCTCAAGCGGCTCACCCTCGGGGCAAGTTTCCATTACGGCACGCACGAGATAGAATACGATTCACTCGCAGCTATCGCCTACGATTCCAAAACCTGGACCGACACGCTCGGGGTTGAGCACACCGACAGCATGTACTACGACACCACGTGGAAATTCACCTACAACACGATGCTCGGCGACGCCTTCGTGCGTTATGGAATGTTCCTGAACCCGACCATCCGCTTTATGTACGAATTCGTGAACACCGACGAGGAACGCCCCGAATTCAACAAGACTTACTACCAGGACAGGGAAATCGGCTACGGCGAAGTTTCTGACACCATCGGGTTTACGATGTTCCGCGTGCAGGGCGGCATACAGCGCAACAGTTCCCTCAGGGACCAGGTAGATTTTGCCCCCGCATTCTCGGCCGACATGAGCATGTTCCTGCCCTTTGACCTGCGGCTCAACGCCATGTTCCGGCACGACAACAAGTTCCCCGAGGTAAGGCAGCTCAAGTTCAACGAGACCGGAAGGCTATCGTTTGCGAACAAGGAACTCGAATTCGAAAAAAGGAACCGTGCGGCAGCCACCCTCGGCTGGTACTCGAAGGAAGTCTACTACGGGCTTGGCATGCGTTACGAAAGCGCAGAAAACCTCATGAAACAACGTTGGGTCTTGGGCGAAGGCATGGAGTCCGTGCCTACGGCATTCCAGTGGACCAACCTCGACGAGGCATCGACCATTGACTGGATTATGAAGATCGGGTTCCGGCTCGGGAACTGGAAATTCTACCTGGAACGCGGACAGGTCCTTGACCGCGACGAGCGCATCCTCGACGTGCAGGAGCTCTACTACAAGGGTTCCATCCACTGGCAGAACCGCTTTGTGCGCGACAGGCTCGGCGTGAGCGTCCGCGTGGACTGGCAGTGGTTCGGCACGCACTACGACTGCACCGTGAACGAGGAAGGCCTGCCCGAAATCGAGGAGATGAAGAAGTACCTCGCGCTTGATTTCGAGGCGCGCATGCAGATTCTCACCTTCGAGCTCTACAGCCGCATCGAGAACTTCAACCACAGCATCTACATGCCTGGTTCCGGATACACGCCCGAAGGACTCCGCTTCGCCTACGGCATCGTCTGGACCTTTGGGAACTAAATTTTATATATTCATCAATATGAAAGAACGCATCAAAAAGATTCCCGGACTTGTTATCGATTACCTCAAGTCACTCAACTGGGTCGTGTTGCTCGGCATCGCCCTCTTCTGCATCATTCTCGCCATCGTGAACAACATCCGCGTGGGTGAAGGCAAATCCGTCGAATGGATTGGCACCCAGGACGTGATGGAAAAACCGGCGGACATCCTGTAGGGGGCAACATGGTCGAATGCTTTGAAAAGAACAACATCAAGCGTACGATTGCCTCTGCGGTCGTCCTCCTTATTGCAACCTTCTTTGTCGCCTTCGGTGTGGCCGAAATCAGTTTCCCCGAAAGCATCCTCACGTTCACCGACCACGATTGGCTTTTGGACATCTGGCCCAAGGCCTACCGCTACAACATCCACCTGGGTGTTGCCGCCTGCGTCATTTGTGGCCTGCTCGTAATTCCGGCCATCAAGCTGCAAAAGGATTTCGCCATCCGCGCCCTTGAAGTGCTCTGCAGGTTCGGCATCGGCGGCATGTTCATATTCGCCTCCATCTTCAAGATTCAGGACCCGCACCAGTTCGCGACTCTCGTAGCGCAGTACCAGTTCTTCTCAGCACTGCACGTGGATTTCGTGAACAACTTCTTCGCGCTAGTTTATCCGCAATTTGAACTCTGGTTCGGGCTTGCAATGATTTTCACGCCCTTCGTGAAAGAATCCGCGTTCGCCATCTTCTGGATGTTCGTGAGTTTCATCATCGCGCTCGCCTGGGCGCTCTGGAACGACCTAGGCATCACTTGCGGGTGCTTCGAACTCGAAGGCGCGCAGGACAAGGCCGAAGCCTGGACTAGCCTCATCCGCGACCTGATTCTCATCTGGCCCACGCTGTGGCTTGCAATGCGCAAGAACCGTAGCCTCATCGGCGTTTGGCGCCGATAAGACCGCGGCATCTGGAAAAAGTAGCGCGCAGAAACCCAATTGAAAAACCCCAGCTCAACCGGGGCATTTTTCTTAATAGATGCCCGCCTTCGCGGGCATGACGAAGTATCCGCACCCGAGACGTCGAACGAGCGGTCTATTTATTCTCTTCGCTGGTGCTCAGCAAGTACGCGTCAATAAACGGCCTAATCTTGCCATCGAGCACGCCAGCGGTATCGGAGGTCTCGACACCTGTACGCAGGTCCTTCACCATCTGGTAGGGCTGCAGCACGTAACTACGGATCTGGCTCCCCCACTCGACCTTCTTCTTCTCGGCCATACGGGCATCGCGCTTCGCCTCTTCTTCCAGGCGGTAGTGCTCGGCCACCATGGTCTTGAGCATCTTGTAGCAGGTCTCGCGGTTCTGAATCTGGCTGCGTTCCGTCTGGCAGCTCGCCATGATACCCGTGGGCAAGTGCGTCATGCGTACCGCAGAGTCCGTCTTGTTGATGTACTGACCACCTGCGCCCGAAGAACGGTAGGTATCCACACGCACGTCAGCCATGTCCAGGTCGAATTCCACGTCCTCGTGCTCGGGGTACAGGTACACGGCGGTAAAGCTCGTGTGGCGGCGGGCATTCGCGTCGAACGGGCTGATGCGCACCAGGCGGTGCACGCCAATCTCCGAACGCAACAGGCCGTACGCGTTCTCGCAGGTCACCTCGATGGTGGCGCTCTTGAGGCCCGCGTCTTCCGCCTCCTGGAAGTCCACCACCTTGAATTCCATGTTCTCGCGCTCGAAGAAGTGCGTGTACATGCGGAACAGCATCAGCGCCCAGTCCTGCGACTCGGTGCCGCCCGCGCCCGGGTGAATCGACATCAGGCAACTGCAGGCGTCGTCCGGGCCGTTCAACATCTTCTTGAATTCCATCTTCTCGACACGCGCGCGCAAGTCGGCGACATCGTTCTCGATGGTCTTGGTCAGGTCGGCAGATTCCTCGTCCTTGCTCATCTCGTAGAGTTCGGCAAGGTCATCGCAAGTCTGGGAGACCTCCTTCCAGGAATCGAGGAGGCCACGCAGGTTGCCAATTTTCTTCATCATGGACAGCGCCTTCTCCTGGTCGTTCCACAGGTTCGGGTCGGCAGAGTCCTTTTCGAGGACGTAGAGCTCTTCGGTCTTCGCCTCTAAGTCAAAGATACCCCCAGAGCTTGTCGATACGCGCACGCAGTTCGATAAGCCCGGTATGAGTAGTCTGGAAGGCCATTACTTGCCCCCGATGGCCTGCGGCGGGGTGTACTTCTTGTCGAGGTACTGAACCTTGTAGACCTTCGCAAGTTCGTCCAGGTAGCCCTTGAGCTTCATCTGGCGTTCCTGTTCGGCCTGGAGTCGCAGGTAGTATTCAATCTGGGCCTTGTAGCTTTCATACTTGCCGTCATTACGTTCGGCAAGCATAAAGATATACACGCCGTCCTTATCGGTAATCACGTCGGTAATCTCGCCCACCTTGATCTTGTTCACGGCCTTCACGAAAGCATCGCCCTTGGACTTCGCGACAAACTTCGGCATCACGCCGCCGGTCTTCTTCGCATCCTTGTCCTCGCTGTAGATGGCGGCAAGCTGGGCAAACGGAGCCTTCTTGGTACGCACCTGGGCGGCAAGGCCCTTCAGCATGTCCTTCGCGTCGTTGATTTCCTGAGCCTTCTTGCCCTTCGTAGAAATCCAGATTCGGGCACCGCTGATAGAGTCGTTAATGACAGCCTTTTCCTTGTTGAGTTCCCAGAAAGCCTTCTTCTTCTCTTCGGTCGGGTCCTTCGGGAACGGGACCTTCTTCGCAAGGAGTTCCTCGCTCTTGAGCTGGTCCTCGATCTTCTCGCGGAACTGGGCCATGGTCTGGCCGCTCTGCTTCAGCTGCTTCTGGAAGGCATCTTCGCTCGGGAACTGCTTCTTGAAGAGCGTCGCAAGGCTATCCACGCGGTTAGCGGGCACCTTGATGCCGAGCTTCTTGCATTCGAGCTTCACGAGTTCCTGGCCCACGAGGTTGTCAATAACCGCATAGCGGACCTGAGTCATGGTCTCGTCGTTCACCTTCTTGCCATGGAACTGCTGCAAGGCAAGCGCCTGGGTCAGACTATCAATACGACCCGCAGAAAAACCGACCTTTTCCACACGAATGACGTCGATGCTCTTGCTGTTGAGGAGTTGCGCCGAAGCAATGCCCGCGGCAAGCGCCACGGTAAGGACACCACGAGAAATAAGTTTAAGAGACATTATCTATCCTTGTTAAAAATTTCCGCGCTATAATATAGCAAAATGGCGAGAGTCGCGCCAAAGCCCGAAGGGTTTTGGCATGACCGAGCCTAGCTATATGCACTCCGAAGGAGTGCCATATAGCAAAAGTGTGCAAGGCGAGTGAAGCAGGACTGCTTGCAGGCCTATTTCCGAGCCGCAGCCACGGACGCCAAAGGCGTCAAAAAGCGCCCCCAAAAACCGGGACGCCGTATAAAATCAGCTTCGTAGGTTTATTTTGCAGTTAAACAGGCGCTTGCACCCCTCGCACAAGCCCCTAGCAGCCCGCGACGTCGCCGTCGCGGTCACCGCTGCAAGTATTGCAAGAGGAAGTGTTTCCGCAGGGCAGCAGTTCCTCGGCTTCGTAAACCGGCTTGGTCTTCGTTTCGCCCGAATACTTGATGTACTTCACATCGGCAAACGACACGCCGAGAGTGAACGTGATGACGCCCATGGAGCCGCCGGTCGTCGTGCATTCCGGATACAGGACGGAGGCAATCAGGGTATCGCCCCTGAGTTCGGCGTTGAGCCCGTTGAAAGTGCAACGGTCGTCCACAAGCACGCCATCGTCACGGAAGGTAACGGACCCGCTAGCGCTTTCCACTTTCACGACGCGCGGAGCAACCGCCGGACCGCCGCGAAGCATGGCCGAGACGTCGGTCGCCTTTTCATTAATGTACGTGGTCGGAGGCGGCAGGTACACCCACTTGTTGTTTACGCACTGGTAAGCGCGGCCATAGAATTCCAGCAGGGTGTCCGTGTCGCAGGGCTCCAGGTCAGGCCTCCGGATTCCGTCGGGAATGCCGTCGCCATCGCAATCGCTACCCGGAGGGCAGGCATTTGCGCGTGTCCAATAATTCGCGACACATCTGTAATCTTCACCGGTTGCGCAGTCGATAGCGACCTCACCGTTTCTTCCGACGCAGTTTCCTTCTGCGCTCATCCCGTCGTAATCGGTAATGTGTTCGCAGGTAGGCTTTATCTGCGTCCAGAGGCGATTGCTGCAGGCGTAGTCAGGGCCTCCCTTGCAGTCAGGAACCACAGCGCCTTCTACATCGCAATGGTTGCAGGCCTCGTTCGTCACCGGGCATAGGTCACCTTCACAAGGCGGGCACATCTGATCCATGTCGATGCATTTTCCGGCAACACAATATTGCGTATAGCCCATCTTGCAGAGCTCCTCCTCGGTGTATCCGCATTCGGGCATGAATGCTTCACACTGCTTTTGCAGCAAGGAGCTGGAACTGGAGTTTTCCGCAATGTCAGAGCTACTTTCGGGAACAGTCTCGCTGGAGGCAGGCTCGCCGTTGCTAGATTCGGGCGGAACGTCCCCGTTGCTCGAGGAACTTGCATCCGTGCTCTCGATGGCAGAGGACTTCTCGTCGCCGCCGGTCGGGGCGCTCGGGCTGTCGCTATCGCAGGCGGCAAAGATGAATGCGGCAAGCGCCACGGAGGCAATCCCGCAAGCAGGCTTAAGCATTTTCGTTTTCATACGTTTCTCCTTTTATCAAATCTAGTTTGTCCATTCGACAATCGTTTTCAACACTCTCAAATATATAACTTTTTTCGCAAAAGTCAATAGATTCATAAAACAAAATTTAGATAATTTCATCAAAATTGCTACATTTTTTATTATTTCATATCATTTTATTCTATATGCAACAAATATCGCATGCATATAGAACAATCCCCCTCACGAAGGTCGCCCAAATGTCTCACAAGTCAGAATACACAAAAAAGCAAAAATCCGCCCCAACGGAGCGGACTTCAAATTTCCTGCTTTCCTTAAAACGTCAGGGTTTGACCTCACCGGTTCGGAAATCATAAATTCCGTAAGTATAGAAAACCTCCCCTTCCTCGAACTTCTGCCCTTCGCGTCGTTTCTTTTCGTACGAAGCCTTCAAGCGCTTTGCTATTTCCGCAATGGTTTCCTGCGATACAATCCCGTCTATGCTGTTCTGGTATTTCGCCGATTGGGCATCCTGGTACTTGAACTCGAACTTGCCCTTCTTGAACACCCCCTCGAAAAAAACGCCGACAATCCCCGAATCGAACGCCTCGATGGCCTTCCCCACGAAATTGCCTTCCTCGTTGCCCAAGGAATCCACGACGACCCAGTTCTTCACCTGGTCCTGCGTGAACGAGACTTCATCGCCCTTCTTGTATTCCTTAAGGAGCTGAATATCGTTAGTCACAATTCCCTGAAACCGATTTCCCAAGCACTGGGTAACATGAACGAAAACCATCTCCTTCGTCCCGTCCTTGTCGACAAGATTAATCTGTACATCCAGCACACGCTTTTCGCGCACGTAGTCGCCCGCGATGTACTTCTTCTTGACCGCAGGGAACGTCTCCCTAGCCTTTTCGATATACGGGGCAATGAGTTTTTCAATATCGGCGTTCATGTTGAACAACTTGTCCTCGGCTGCATGGCCGCACACGCAAAGCACTGCAAGCAGGGAAATCACGCGAAAAAGTCTAGAAAACATATTCATACCTCACTAAAAATAACACAAAAAACAAAAAAAGGGTACCAAACGACTTATTTTGACGCACTTTGGTACCCATTTTCACACACAAACTAACAGGAAATAACGCATTTCTAACGTTCAAACACTGATATTGCAAAAAAAATGGGGATTAAAGCGACATTTTTTGAGTATTTCATCCCCACTAAAAGCAAAATTTGACTTTTTAGTACAAACAAGCTAACAAATTGGGTACCAAACAGGCGTTTTTTCAGCAGTTTAGTCCCCAATTTCCACAAAAAAGCAAAAATCCGCCCCAAAAGGAGCGGATATTTTAATTTCAGGAAGATCCCCGCCTATGCGGGGATGACAAACCTCTTTCGAAAAACGCAGAGAGCCAAGCGAGAGCAAACAAAAATCCGCCCCGTGAGAGGCGGACATAAATGTTTCTAAGAGGAGATCCCCGCCTACGCGGGGATGACACTATCATCCAAGAAACGCAGAGAGCCTAGCGAGAGCAGGCGCCTTGACCGAAGGCGTACAAACGTACGACGAGAGTCAAGGCAACGCACTATCGCGACGGCTATATGCGTTTCTTAGCCCATGGTCACTTCGACCTTGTGTACACCCTTCGTAAAGATCGGGGCAATGTTCGAGTCGATTTCCTTGCCGTCAACCACCATCTTGGCGACACCCTTGCACACGTGCTTCGGGTTCTTCACCGTAATCTGGTAGGTTGCACCACGGAACTTACGGGTTGCTTCGAAGCCATCCCACTTGGACGGGATGCAAGGATCAACCACGAGGCCCTTGTAGTTGGCACGGATACCGATGATGAACTGCGTGGCAGCCTGGTACGTCCAGGTGGAAGTACCGGAGAGCCATGCGTTACGGCCCATACCGAACTGCTTGTGTTCGTCACCGAGGATGTTCTGCGGATAGCAGTACGGTTCGGACTCGAACACGTCGAGGATGTCGTTCTTGGAAGCCGGGTTAATTTGGTTGTAGTACTGGAAGGCATTGTCGCCACGGCCGAGGATGGTTTCGGCAATCATCACCCACGGGTTGGTGTGGAGGAAGATACCGCCGTTTTCCTTGGCTCCGGGAGGATAGGTGGAGATGCCACCCACGGCCGGTTCAAAACCGCGGTAACCCGGAGTGGAGCTCTTCACGCCGTACTTGGTGTTGAGGAGCTTGTTCAGGCTGTCCATGCCCTGCTTGGCGCGGTCGCCGTAAGCGATGCCGGCGATAACCGGCCAGGACTGGCCGTTGCAGTAGATCTTGCCGTACTTGGCCTTGGCGACACCGTAGCCGTTGCCGTCCTTGTCGAACCAGCGGGTCCACCACTTGCCGTCCCAGGCGCTCTTGTTGAAGGCGGCCTTAACGTCTTCGTACCAGCCCTTGTACATTTCGACGGCCTTCTTGTCGCCGAGGGCTTCTTCGATGTCCATCATTTCGAGCAGGGCCTTGGCGTACAAGGCGGTGTTGAACGTGGATTCTGCACCGAGGGGCAAGTTCATGCAGTCGTTCCAGTCAGCAAAGCCGAGGAGCGGGAGGTTGTGCTTGCCGAGGTGTTCACGGGTGAACTTCAGGGCGCGCTTCAAGTGTTCGAGAACAGTGCCCTTCGGACGGTCCTTGCGCTTCTTGCCGGCGACGTAGAACGGAATCTCTTCCTTGAGGAAATCCATCTTGCCGGTTTCCTTGAGGTAAGAAGCCACAGTGAGGATGATCCAGAGGTGGTCGTCGCCGTACCAGTCGGCATACATCGGATTGCCCTTGGCATCCTTGACGCCGGCCTTTTCGCGGGAGTCACCGGCGTTCGCTTCGTTGCCGTTGTCTTCGGCGAGGGCGAGCGGGGCGTACTGGTGCATGGCGTTACCTTCGGGGCGCTGCACGGAGATGAGGTTCTTGGTGAGGACCAGGGCTTCTTCCGGCATGTGGCTCATCACGCCCATCAAGTCCTGCGTGGAGTCACGGTAACCGATACCGCGGCTGGTGCCGTAGCCCAGCTGGTACAGAGAGAGGTAGCGGCTCCAGTTCTTGGTGGTGTGGCACTGGCGCGGGTTGTGGACGTTCACCATCGTGTTGAACGATGCGTCCGGAGTCTTCACCTGGATCGTGGAGAGGTAGTTCTCCCAGAACTTGGCAAGTTCGTCGAAAGCCTTGTCGACGTTCTTCAGGTCGCGGTACTTGGCGATGGCCTTGGCAGCAACCTTGAGGCTCTGTTCCTGACCGAGCTGGGTGCAGCAACGGAAAGTCTTCTTGGCGGCAATCTTGCCACCGTGAATCATGAGGGCGGCGATGTTGTCGCCACGGTCGCATTCGCTGTTGGAAAGTTCCTTGTTGCCCAAGGAAAGCGGAGCGGCCCAGGAGCCCATTTCGTTCGCGCCGAGGAACACGCGGCGGTCACCGTCGAAGCTACCGACCTTGCAGTTAGCGGTCACGTAGTTCACGGCGTAGTCGCGCTTCATGTAGGCATACTGTTCGAGAACGACGTGGCCGTCCTTTTCCCAGTGGCCCTTGAGGGTCATGGTCTGCGGAACCCAGTCGGCGTTCGTGAGCTGCTTTTCAGCTTCGAAGTGGCTGAATTCATAGACCGGGATAATGTCCACTTCCTTGGCGGCACCACCGAGGTTCGTCACCTGGATGTCCTGGAGGAGAGTGTTGGAGCCCGTCGGCACGAAAATCGTGACCTGGGTGCGGAGTCCGCAGCATTCGGCAATCCAGCGCATGTAAGAAAGGCCCACGTGGCATTCCCACTTGTCCATCTTGGTGAGGGTGGGAACAACAAACGGAGAGAACACCGTGTAGCCCTTGGCTTCCTTGATACGGATGTAGATGGTGCTGGCCTTGAAGTCAGAGCACGGCATCTGGGCGATGTACTTGGTGATACGGTTCAGGGCCGGGTCGCCCTTGCAAACCAGGGTACCGCCGGTAGTATCCACGATACCGCCGAAATTCAAGGTACCGACGTAGTTGCACCACTTGATCGGGGTTGCCGGCGTGGTGAGCACGTATTCTTTTGCAGCGTCATCGAAGTAGCCGTACTGGGCGGCCGGAGCCTTCTTGGAGGCGACCTTCTTGACACTCTTCTTCTGTTTTGTAGCCATTGTATCTCCGTAAGAGGGGGTTGTTAAATTTAACGCGGTAAATATAAAAAAATGTGAGGTGTGAAATGTGAGATGTGCAATTATTCATTACACATTACACATTTCACACTACACATTGTTATTGGTCTTTCTTCTGGTTAAAGTTCTCGAAGTCGCGGTTACCGAAGTTGATGTAGAAGTAGCCGTCGAGCTTCTTGTTGCGGATGGGGTCGCGCAGGATGCCGATGGCGGCTCGCACGTACTTGAGCTCCACAAGAATGTGGTCGCGGCTCATGCAGTTGAGGAACGGGCCTTCGGGGTAAAGCGTCGGGCGCGGTTCTTCGGCAATCATCTTCTCCAGGCGCTCGATTTCCTGCACCAGACGGCGTTCGTGCGCCTCGAGGGTGCGGATGAGTTCCTTGTTCTCGGCACCGTAAAGGAAGGCGAAGCCCAAGGTGCGCGGGTCGTCGTTGAACCCGGTCAGGTGCTTCAGGACCTCCTTGCGGAGCACGTCCTTACCCTTCTCGGTGATGCTGTACATCATGCGTTCGGGGCGGTTCCCTTCGCGTTCTGTACGGCCCAGAATGCACTCGTTCTTCTCGAGCGTCGTCAGGCGGTTGTAAACGGTAGATGTGCTCAGGTTGGCCCAGCGGTCAAGTTCACGGGAACTGATTTCCGTGATAATGTCGTAGCCGCTACGCTCCTTCTCCAGGATCAGGCCCAGGAGGACCAGGTCGTATCGATTCATTTTATACCTTCTATTCCAAATTTCAGAATGCCAAAGGCACCCCTATTCCAACTTGGAATATATTATCATTTTTGCGAAAAAGTGTACTCGTTACAAAAAAATTTGCAATTTTTACATTATGTTTATAAAAGTTTACTTACAGACAACAGGGAAGGGGCGGCAAGGGAGGGCTTGGAGCCCGCCCTAATCTCCCCCAGTGCCCGCCCACATCTCATAAACAAAAATCCCCGCGGCCTTGCGGCCACGAGGACTTTTGTTAGGAGGAGACTTTTCCTAATAAGGCACTATGCCTTATTGAGACGATCCTGGATCATGTCGATGATTTCAGAGAGTTCCTTCGGGAGGTGCTTGCCGAACTTCGGATAGTGGTTTTCCTTAACGTCAGCGAGTTCCTTCTTCCAGCCTTCCACGTCAACCTTCGTGATCTGCGGGAGAGTTTCCTTATAGTAGTCAGCGAGACCATCAGTATTGATGGCGCCTTCCTTCGGCATGTAACCGATCGGAGTTTCGACAGCGTTGTCAACACCGTTGCAGCGGTCGAAGATCCAAGCGAGCACGCGGCTGTTGTCGCCGTAACCCGGCCACATGAAGCCACCCGGAAGCTTTTCGTTGTTGGCATCCTTACGGAACCAGTTCACGTAGAAGATCTTCGGAAGCTTGTCTTCAGTGGACTTCTTACCGATTTCGATCCAGTGCTTGAAGTAGTCACCCATGTTGTAGCCGCAGAACGGGAGGATGGCGAACGGGTCGCGACGGATCTTACCGACCTGAGAGGCGTCAATCGTAGAGGCAGCGGTGATTTCGGAACCCACGATGGAGCCGAGGAACACGCCGTGGTTCCAGCTGAGGGACTGGTGGACCAGAGGAATGGTGGACGGACGACGGCCACCGAAGAGGATTGCAGAGATAGGCACGCCTGCCGGATCTTCCCATTCCTTAGCAATGCACGGGCACTGCTTAGCCGGAGCGGTGAAGCGAGCGTTCGGGTGAGCCATTTCTTCGCCCTTAGGAGCCTTGTCCTTCGGGAGAGCGTCACGGGTCTTGCCCTTCCAGTCAACGAGCTTGCCCTTGGCCGGGTAGCCGATGCCTTCCCACCACACGTCGCCGTCTTCAGTGAGGGCGCAGTTGGTGTAAATGGTGTTCTTTTCTGCAGAGATAAGAGCGTTCTTGTTGGATTCTGCAGAAGTACCCGGAGCAACGCCGAAGAAGCCGGCTTCCGGGTTGATAGCGTAGAGACGGCCATCCTTACCAAACTTCATCCATGCAATGTCGTCACCGATGGTTTCGACCTTCCAGCCCGGGATAGTCGGGATGAGCATAGCGAGGTTCGTCTTACCGCAAGCAGACGGGAATGCGCCAGTCACGTACTTGACTTCGCCCTTCGGGTTGGTGAGCTTGAGGATGAGCATGTGTTCAGCGAGCCAGCCTTCGTCGCGAGCGAGAACGGTAGCGATACGGAGAGCGAAGCACTTCTTACCGAGAAGAGCGTTTCCACCGTAGCCCGAACCGTACGACCAGATGAGGCGTTCTTCGGGGAACTGAGTGATGTACTTGTATTCAACGTCAGCGCAGGGCCAGATGCCGTTGTCGCTTTCGCATTCGCGGAGCGGCTTACCAACGGAGTGGAGGCACGGAACGAAGTCAGCGTTCACGTCTGCATTGAAGATGTCGAGAACCTTCTTACCGGCGCGAGTCATGATGTCCATGTTGAGAACAACGTATTCGGAGTCCGTGACTTCGATACCGTTCTTGGAAATCGGGGAGCCGAGCGGGCCCATGCAGAACGGAATCACGTACATGGTACGGCCGTGCATACAACCCTTATAGAGCTTACGCATCGTCTGCTTGAGTTCAGACGGGTCGATCCAGTGGTTGGTCGGACCTGCATCTTCTTCCTTCACAGAGGAAATAAAGGTACGGGATTCGACGCGGGCCACATCAGACGGGAGAGAACGGAACAGGTAGCAGTTTTCCTTCTTGGCGAGCTTCGTGGCGAGGCCAGCCTTGACGCACTTCTGCATAAGGGCATCGTATTCTTCCTTGGAGCCGTCAACGACAACGACGTTGTCCGGTTCGCACATGGCAATCATTTCATTCACCCAAGTACTGATCTTCGGGTGCTTGATATCGTTAAGGGTAAGACTCATTATGAGCTCCTGTTTGGTTTAACGTTAAGTTTCGATAATTTCGAACGCGATAAAATTTACAAAAAACAATGTCCAAATTGCAGGGGCGTTGGCAATTTTTTGAACTAAATCACCCCATCCATCCGCCACACGCAGTCCGCCCCAAATACGGCGCTTGAAAAAATTTCACTTTTTTTGTTTTTTTTTGCTAAAAAGTTTACATTTCGGCCTGAAATTACATAAATTAGGCTTGTATACACGAAAAAGGGTTAATACCCCTCATTATAAGGTTATTGCTATATGAGTTGGTCTTATTCTAGAGAACACCAGAAAAACATCCTTTGCATGATCATGGCCGGCGGTCAAGGCAGCCGTTTACAGCCCCTCACCCGCGACCGCGCGAAGCCTGCCGTCCATTTTGGCGGAACTTACCGCATTATCGACTTTGTGCTGAACAACTTCATCAACTCCGGCATCTTTAAAATCAAGGTCTTGACCCAGTTCAAGAGCGATTCCTTGAACAAGCACATTTCTGCCGCCTGGAATTTGAACGCCAGTTTGGACCAATATGTGGACTTGGTGCCTGCACAGATGCGCACTGGCGACGACTGGTACAAGGGAACGGCCGACGCCATTTTCCAGAACATCAACCTGATTACCGACGAACGTCCGGACCTCGTGGCTATTTTCGGTGGCGACCACATCTACAAGATGGACATCAACCAGATGATTGATTTCCACCTCTCCCGCGCCGCCCTTTTGACCATTGCCGCTATTCCGGTGCCGGTTTCCGAAGCGTCTGAATTCGGCATTATCGAAGTGGATGCCGACAACCGCATGATCGGTTTCGAAGAAAAGCCCAAGAACCCCAAAGAAATGCCTGGCAACCCCGGCTACTGCCTCGCGAGCATGGGCAACTACATCTTCACGAGCAAGTTCCTGGTGCGCGAACTTTTGAAGGGAGCAGAGAACGGCGCGACCGACTTCGGCAAGCACATCATTCCTAGTTTGTACAAAGAATACCCGGTGTACGTCTACGACTTCAACACGAACATCGTGCGCGGCGAGCAGGCATCTACCAAGGGTTACTGGCGCGACGTGGGAACGCTCGACGCCTTCTTCGAGGCGAACATGGACCTGTGTTCCGAAAACCCGCCGTTCGATTTGTACAACAACTACTGGCCTATCCGCACATTCAACTGGAACCAGCCGCCCGCCCGCTTCTTTGCCGGTGACGGCAACGCCCACCAGGGAGCGGCCATCGATTCCATCGTTTCTTCGGGTTGCATTATCGGCGGGGGCACCGTGGTAAAGAGCATTCTCTCCCCCGGCGTCACCATCCAGAAGGACGCCCTCGTGGAGGAATCCATCCTCTTCCCGAACGTGACCATCGGGCCGGGCGCGAAGGTGCGCCGCGCCATCGTCGAGAAGGGCCTGCACATTCCGGCCGGATTCCAGATTGGCTACGACCTGGAACGCGACAAGAAGCTCTTCCACGTGACAGAATCTGGCATCGTCGTCCTCGCGAAGGACACGATTATAAAGGCATAAAAACATCACACCGAAGTCGCGGAAGCGACAAGCGTGTCCATGAATGTCGCAAGCAAGTAAAAACCCGCATCGGTTGATGCGGGTTTTCTTCAACACATAGGAGAATATGCAAACACCCCGCACGGGGCATTTTATCCCAAAAAGAAAGCCCCGCACAAGGCGGAGCGAAAACACGAATTTGCACAAGGCTACTTGTGAACCACGGCGTTCTTTACGATGCCGCTAGAAATCTTCACGCCGTTCCAGACAATCGCGTCGCGAATCTCGACACCGGAAAGTTCGCAATCGTCACCGATGGCGACAAACGGGCCAATCTTGCAACCGTGAATCTTCGCGTTCTTGCCGATGTAGCACGGCGGAATGATTTCCACGCCCGGAACATTCACGTCCTTGGAGTTGTCGTTGCGCTTCAGGATATGCGCGTTCGTATCGAGCAGCGTTTCCACGAGCCCGCAATCGAGCCAGCGGGAAACCGGAGCCGTCTTGAACTTGCACCCCTGCTCAATCATCATCTCGAGCACATCGGTGAGCTGGAACTCACCCTTGGTGCGAATATCGTTATCCATCAGGTACTTGAGGGCAGCCTTCAGCGCCTTCACGTCCTTGATGTAGTAAATGCCCACGATGGCCTCGTCACTCACGAACTCCTGCGGCTTTTCCACAAGGCGGTCAATAAGGCCTTCCTTGCCCACCACGGCAACGCCAAAGCGCTTCGGGTCCTCGACCTTATAGGTGTAGAGGATGTTTTCCTGCGCATCGTTCAGGATATTCAGGTCCGCCTCGAAAAGCGTATCGCCCAAGATAATCAGGAGAGGCTCGTCGTCGTTCACGTACGGGAGAGCAAGGCTTACCGCCTCGCCCAGCCCCTGCGGGTTGGACTGCACCACGGTACGCACGGCGCCCCATTCGGGCTTCGACTTGAGGTACTCGTCCATCTTTTCGGCCTTGTAGCCGGTAATGAAAATCGTCTCAGAAGGCTTGAGGCACGAAGCGTCCTCGACAATCCAGTCGATAATTGTCTTGCCGGCAAGAGGCAGCAGGCACTTAGGACGATCCTCGGTGTACGGACGGAGTCTCAGACCATTTCCGGCGACAGGCAATACAATTTTCATTCAGAGTTTCCTTCTATTCCTATTTATGCCCGAAGGCAAAAAATATGTACAAAGGTAAAAGATAATAAAAAAATACTAATTTGTCAATCAGCATTTTTGCTAAAAAAAGCAAAAAAACGGCACAATCAAAAAAAACACCCCATATTTGTACCATCGGGGTGTAGCCCGGTCTACGCCCCTTCGACGTACAACTTCTTCATCTCGTCGGTCAGGGCCATAGGGCGGCCGCGGTTCAGGTCCACGAGCACCCACTGCGTCTCGGATTCGAAAATCACCTTGCCGTCGGACACACGCTCGAACCTGCACTTGCGCAAGCTCGCCACGCGGCCATACGCCGCCACCCAAGTAGTCCCGCGGATTTCATCGCCCAGAAAAGCCTGGTTCTTGTACTCCACGTGCTGCACATGGATCATCCAGCCGGCGCCAAGGTTCTTCATGAGGGCCGTGCCGCCGACGGAATCGGAATGGGCAATCGCAATATCCTGAATCCACTTGACCGACCACACGTTGTTAAAATGGTGATTGTCGTCAATCATCTCGGGTGTCACCTTGAACACCTGCGTGAACTGCATCGGGTTCACCGTATCTTCCATTGCAATAGCCATAAAAACCTCCGTTTGGGGGAAAGATAAAAAACATGACCTTCAGCGAACAAAGAAACTTTAACAACTTGCGACTAATAACCAAGAACCAATGACTAATGACTAAAAACTATTGACCAAAAACCTTTCTTTATGTTATATTTACAACGAAAAGTGCCACAGCCCGTTTTTTCACGGGTTGTCTAAAGGAGTATTTATGGATTGGAACGATTTCACGAGCCTTTCTGCAGAAGACATGCAGGCTATCTGGGACTTCAAGACGAAGGACCCGTTCTCTATCTTGGGTATCCACCCGCTCGAGACGGACAAGGGTATCAAGACGGTCATCCGCACGTACCAACCGCAGGCCGCCTACATCCGCGGTGAATCCTGCGACGGCGAAGTGGAATTCGACTTCATGAAGCTCGGCGACACCGGGTTCTTCGAGGCCATCCTCGACATGGACTACGAGCCGTTCTTCTACAACCTGATTATCAAGCAGGGCGACGGCATCGAGTACACGCTCACCGACCCGTACGCCTTCCAGCCCGTACTTACCGAATTCGACCGCCACCTGATTTCGACCGGCACGCACTACGAACTCTACCGCAAGCTGGGCGCGAACCTCGTGGAGCACCAGGGATTCAAGGGCGTGCAGTTCGCCGTGTGGGCCCCGAACGCACGCGCTGTCGCCGTCGTCGGCAACTTCAACAGCTGGGATGGCCGCCGCCACCAGATGCGCATGCTCGGCAGTTCCGGCATTTGGGAAATATTCATCCCGAACCTCGGCGAAAACGAACTGTACCGCTTCGAAATCCACGGCGCGGACGGAAACCTTCACGTAAAGATTGACCCGCTCGCAAAACTTGCGGAAGTCCGCCCGGCAACAGCCTCCATCACGACCCACCTCGACGGCTACGAATGGGGCGACGAACTCTACATGAAAACTCACTGGGCCACCAAGGTTTTCGGAAGCCCCATGAACATCTACGAGGTGCACGCCGGTTCCTGGAGGCGCGACCCCGCGAACCCCGACCGCTTCCTCAACTGGGACGAACTTTCCGAACGCCTCATCCCCTACCTGAAGGAGATGGGCTACACGCACGTGGAATTCCTGCCGCTCGCGGAACACCCGCTCGATGAATCTTGGGGCTACCAGGTGACCGGGTACTACTCCCCCACGAGCCGCTACGGTACGCCCGACCAGTTCCGCCACTTTGTGGACCTTTGCCACCAGAACGAAATCGGCGTGATTCTCGACTGGGTGCCGGCGCACTTCCCGAAGGATGCACACGCGCTCGGCCGCTTCGACGGCACCGCCTGCTACGAGCACGCCGATCCGCGCCAGGGCGAACATCCGCACTGGGGCACCTACATCTTCAACCTGGGCCGCAACGAAGTCAAGAACTTCCTTATCGCAAATGCGATGTACTGGCTCAAGGAATTCCACTGCGACGGCCTGCGCGTAGACGCCGTAGCATCGATGCTCTACCTCGACTACGGCAAGGGCCCGGGCGAATGGGTGCCGAACAAGGACGGCGGCAACATCAACTACGATACCATCGAGTTCCTGAAGCACCTGAACAGCATCATGGGCCGCTTGACCCCGCACGCCATCCTGATTGCCGAAGAATCCACGAGCTTCCCGAGTATCACGCGCCCGCCGGAGCAGGGCGGCCTCGGATTCCACTACAAGTGGAACATGGGCTGGATGAATGACTTCCTGAGTTACATCGAGCACGAACCTATCCACCGCAAGTACCACCACAACCAGCTGACCTTCAGCATGATGTACGCCTACAGCGAGAACTTCATCCAGGTGTTCAGCCACGACGAGGTGGTGCACGGCAAGGGCTCCATGCTCCGCAAGATGCCGGGCGACAACTGGCAGCAGTTCGCGAACCTCCGCCTCACCTATGCCTTCCAGTACGCGCACCCGGGCAAAAAACTCAACTTCATGGGCAACGAGTTCGGGCAGTGGCGCGAATGGAACGAGAAGCAGTCGCTTGACTGGCACCTCGTAAGCTGGGACAGCCACGGAAAGCTGCTGCAGATGATGAAGACGCTCAACCACCTGTACAAGGAAAACGCCCCCTTCTGGGAAATCGACCACTACCACACCGGTTTCGAGTGGATCTGGTGCGACGATGCCGACAATTCCATCGTGAGTTTCGTGCGCAAGGACGACCACGGGAACCAGATTCTGTGCGTGTTCAACTTCACGCCGGTCGTGCGCCGCGACTACCGTCTGGGTGCCCCCTCGCGCGGTGCATGGAAGGAAATCTTCAACACAGACGCGAGCATGTTCGGCGGCAGTAACGTCGGAAACTTCGGTGAAGTCTGGACGGACGATATCCCGTGGCAGAACCGCCAGTGGAGCCTGAACATTCAGCTCCCGCCGCTCGGCGCGCTGTACTTCAGGCTGGAGCGCTAACTACCACCAGCATTCTAAATTCATATACCGTAGTTGCCTCTTTCTCGGTTTCTCGCTCTTTACCTGTCCCGGATTCATCGAGACAAGACGCCACGTTAATCCAAGGGAAACGTAGGGCGAGTAACCGTCAGCTTGAGCAATATCGGATACATCCATATTGTTAAGCCCGAATTTGAGCC
Organism: Fibrobacter sp. UWR3; assembly: GCF_900143055.1. Classification (NCBI taxonomy): domain Bacteria; kingdom Pseudomonadati; phylum Fibrobacterota; class Fibrobacteria; order Fibrobacterales; family Fibrobacteraceae; genus Fibrobacter; species Fibrobacter sp. UWR3. The sequence goes on from NZ_FRCW01000005.1 coordinate 227,825, forward strand.
GCAAGCCAAAGCGGCTATGTATGCGTGAACCTTCAACGGGCTTGCCTATGTAATTGGGGAACAGCAGGTCGAAGTACATTCCCACTCCGTAGCGGAAGTACGGTTCGTGCGAATAATCGTCAGCGTCTCCATAGTTATACTCAAACGTGGACACCCCGATAGATGCGAATGCAGCAGACTCCACGTACCCAGTTTTCAGCCACAAGAATCCGAACTGTACATTTGCAGAAAAATCGTTAGCCGAGCAGGAATCGCATTCGGTATCAAGCACGACAATTGACGAATTCATGCCAAATATCCACCGATTCATGAGAACGTTCGTCTCGAAATTCATATACAGTGAAGGGCTTACCCCAGAAAAATCTCCCCACAGGAAGGGACGTCCGAAATTTGTTGCAAAATCGAAAGCGAATTTATCTTCGGAAACGTACAAGCGTTCTGGAGGCTTATTTGCGGCAATTCGCTTAACCGTCTCGCAGACGCGCTCACGATTTTTTCCCGACAGGCCCTTCACCGATGCACAATACGAACCGTCTTCCACGAAATACTTTAACAAGGCGTTCAGGCGCGGGTCCAGCCCTTCCCCGTACTGAATGTTGTTGTAGCCGTCACGATAATACATTACGGAATCTTCATTTAGAATAAATTCATAATCCCGGTTCAAGACCTTAAGCAGAACGCGGGATCGGAGCGATAGGTCCGCCGAATCGGCCAAGGCGAGCGCGGCAGAATATTCACCCGCATTCACTAAGTCAAGCAGGCGTTTGCGCACGTCTATCGCATAATGCGGTTTAATATCGTACTTCACGCGGAATGGAAAGTACCGGACATTTTCAAGAGACGAATCCAGCGACGGCACCGGATCGGAGAATCCGTCCAAAAAGAAGATGTATTTATTCTGCGAATTAGTTTGTAGCGAATGCTCCGGGAAAGGAATAAGCGCGAGCCGCTGGACAAGCGACCAGCCCGTAGAATCCCCGGAAATATCCGTCCCTACATACGCAAAAGTGAATATGGACTTTTTCGCTTCCCCGCTCGGAGCGACCCACGCACCGGTAGCCCTGTCATAAACCTTCTCGACAAGCAAGGTGTAATTCACCAGGTAAAAGCCTGTATCCCATCCCGTCAGGTTACGCAGTTCAAACGTTTTGCGGAATATTTCGGGAGCGCGGGAAAGGTCCTTTTCCTGTCGGTTCCTTTTCGTTTCTGCCCATCCGTGAAAGAAATTGAACAGGCGGGCGCTATCGCCTTCAAGCGTATATTTTCCGAGTTCTTCTTCAGGAACGATACGCATTCCCGTAATCGTCCCGTAAAATGCGGCAGGAGCTGTTTCAAGTTTCTTGACAACAGATTCCTGCTTGACAATGTCCCGGATAATCACGAAGTCGGCATTGGCAAAGGCAAGCGAAACTACAGCAAGCAAGAATAAGAAAAGGCGCTTCAGAATCATTTCGCACCCTCCCTATCGCTATAATCGAATTCAAAGTTTTTTTGCTTGTATTCAAACAGAGCCAATTCCAGCGAGGCGTACAGAGTGTAGCCCGAAGCATCGACGACATCGTCTGCCCACATGTTCTTGATACCACCCCTGATTCTCAGTCCCACGCGGACCTTCTTGTAATCCATAAAGAAAACATCCACCATCGCACCAGCGCCAAAAGCCGGGAAAACCTGCGAGGAAAGGCTATTGTCATTATTGTCCGAATCGACATACTTCAAAGAACTGTAGCCCACTCCGCCCGAAACAAACGCCCTCAAGTTTACGTATTTCAAATCGAGGAAAGTATAGCCCAGATTGAAGTCCGCCGCAAGTGTTTGAAGTTCCAGGCTATCCTGTTCCCTGCATTCTCCCGTCTGAATGCCCAAATAAAAACCATAGGCAAGGCGGTTTCTGAACAAATCTAATTCCATACCGCCACCAAAGTTTATCCGGACCTTATCTGAAATATCCCCGAGCGGCACAGCAACCGGCGCCACGAAAGTCGCTCCAAAATAGTTTTTCAAGTCATAGCCAAACTTAGTCCAGAACCGCTCGACAAGATATTCCAGCTGTTCGCTCTTCTTTAACTGCGGCTTGTATTTTTCGATAAGTGCGGACACCTGTTCTCGACTCTCGAAAAGTGAAAGCAGCAATATGCGGACAAAGGCGCGGTCAGCTTCATCTGCGATTCGCCCGAGTTTTTTCTCGAGTTCGCCCGAAGTCCTCTGCGTCGCGATTTTTTCTAGGGCGGTTGCCCCGAATACTCCATCAACATACTTAGACGGATTGTACTTCTTCACGGAATCCAGATTGCACAGGAACTCGTAATCCCCGAGAAAATATTTTACGAGAAACCTGTCCCGAAATACAATCTTCTTATACGTCGCCGTACTTTCGAACTCCCGGACTGTATCCCAAATCGCCTTGAAGTCATCCATGCGGTCTTCGGCCAAGACAGAAGTAAGCGCCTTCTGCAAATATTCCGCAGAATCGTTTTCCCGCTGGATTTTCCTTTGCAATTCTGCGATGGCAGAATCCGAGTACGTTGCGCCAGGAGAACCGTGCCCGCGGGAATACGTCAGCTCCACGTTGTCTTGCACGAACAGGAACATCACCGAGTCGCGCGAGAGACCTTCTGCTGCATGCGAATAGCACAAGAACAGCGCTACAAGAGCACAAAACAAGAAGGCTTTTCTTTTCTGACAAACGCGCATAAGGGAAATATACAAAAACCTCAAGAAGCCACACAAAAAGCCCCGCCCGCGGAGCCTGGAAAGAAATCTTCAACACGGACGCGAGCATGTTCGGCGCACTGTACTTCAGGCTGGAAAGGTAACCAAAGCCTAAGACAAAACTACGGCAAGTCGAAATGCTCTAGCGGCAATTCAGAAGCATCCAACTCCAGGGGCTCATAGCCCTTGAAATCTTTGACATTTCTGTGATACGTGATGGTATAGACCGGCATATCCAGCGGGAATATCATCTCGTTAATAAAAGTCCCATGCGCAGGCGTACCGACGCACCTTTCCTCGAACTCCGCATGAATTTTCTTCGATTCCTCCGGCGTCAGTTTCCGGTGAACGACAGCTGGGTCCGGTGTTTCCAAAAGCGAATCGCCGGAATAATAGATGTGCAATTCCTTGCCAATCACCTTCGTGAAAACAGCCCTGAAGAAGGCTTCGTCAACAAGGTAGTCTATCTTATTGACATCGTGCCAGCCGTCTATTCTCCAGACGCATTTTGCATCGAAAGTTTCCTCCTTCGAGGGTTCAATCGACACGCCGATATCTCCGCACAAATTCATTGGCTGAGTACGATTCTTTGCGTTCGTCCCGTCGATAGCGCCGACAAGCAGGTCCTTGTTTCCGTAGCCATCCCGCAGGTACAGGTTCTCGTTTGTACGTACCACCACGCCGAGTTCCCAGTAGAACTGCAATTTTACGTTTTCCGATGTCAGCAAGCCCCGAGCCGGCGTAAAGCCGTCACGGATATTCGTGCGCGGCAACAGCACATAGCACGAGGCAAGCGAGAGCGTTATCAACAGCAGGAGGATTCTCATTCGCATCTTGCGGCCCTCCTGTTGAAAAGCAATGCATCCAGCTTTTTCAGGCCCTGCTCAACAGCATCCAGCGGGTACGTCAACTTTTGCGAGTTGATCCGGAAATCCCTGAAGGCAAAATACTGCACCTGCTCCCCCTCCTTCTTGTAGCCGAGATAGAGAGACATCTGCAGGGTATTGACCTCATAATGGAAAGCTTTTGCGGAATCCGCCTTCGTGGGGATTATTACCGGGAATTCTGCCAGCGGCAAACCCTCAATTTCATTATACGATGCAGAATCAAGCGTAAAGCGCTCCATACATTTTTCAAAATCACTGTAACCCTTCAGGCCTTCGCGCTCCCGGAGGTACGCCTCGGGGTTACGCCAGCGCGATTCCTTCTGGCTGGGCTTCTGGTACAGCACAGCCTCCCCGCCTTTCGCGACAACAATCAGCCGGAGAGAATCTCCCCTCTCGCGGAAAATATAAAGCCCGTCAGCATTCCAGTCGATTTTTGCCTGCGAAAAAATTCCGTCTAGGGCGTTCTTCCTGAAGTTCACGCTAACCGGGGCATCCTTCTGGCCCTCCGGCGCAAAGAACCACGAAGTCTCGGCGCAGGCAAGCCCTGCCATCAGGAACATTATAGCCACAAGCCTGCGCATATTAAAATCCCTCAAGCGAACATTCGTATCCATTACACACAACCTTGCACACGCCCGAAATTCTTTCCAAGGTTGCCTTTACGCCCTTGTACAGCGTAAAATAATCCTTGATGAGTTCCTTCGGTTCGAACCACCGTTCAAGATAATACAGGTGCAATACATCCAGGAACGTGCGATTCTGATTTTCGTCTACGCGTACAATGTGGAGTCCGCCTTCTTCGGTACCGCCCCAGCCATCCACAATAGACATGCTGTTCCTTTCGAAGAACGTTTTCATCAGGGCTACGAGTTCCTCGGGAAATTCAGTCTTCTTCTTGCAGGCCTTTTGCAGTTGCGGGCGCATCTTTTCAATCGATTTTTCCCTAGCCTGGAGAGTATCCGCCTTCCACTGGTCCATATAATATCCCGAAACTAGCGCCTGCATGAAACTCACCTCCGCTTCATTCCCGGACAACGGCAAATACGCAAAGAAGGTTCCGCGCACCTTGTCATCGTACATGTAATTTCCGAGGACAATGTAATACCCCGGTTTCGACATGCCTATCGGCTCGCCAAAGTACAATTCATGCTTTCCGGAAGGGACCTTCCCAAACCCGGTCGAGGGCGCAAACCTGCAAATGCACTTGCCCGTGCCAAAGCAGGAACAGAAACCTTCGGCACAGAGCACAAGGAGCAACAGGCAGAACACCCTTCTGCAATTTATACAAACTTGCATAGCCCCAATATACAAAAAGCCCCGCCGCTCGGCGCCGTTTATTCCAGGCAGGAAAGACAATCTTGCACAAGATTCTCGAAAAGCATTAGAAACGGCAGGCACAAACGCCTGCCTTCTTTACTTTTCCAAAAACAATAAACAACTTAAACTTCCAAGTTCTTGTTCTTTCGCGGAGAAATCGCGATGAACACGAGCACGCTTATAAGCAACAAGAACGGATAGAACATGTAGGGAATCAAGTCGAACGCACTCACGCGAGCATCCGGCAAAGCAGAAGCAATCGCAGCAAGAGCCACCAGCATCTGCGCACCGTAAGGCAAAACGCCCTGCACCACGCAACTGAAAATATCCAAAAGCGAAGCCGTCTTCTTGGGAGAGATGCGGTATTCGTCGCCCATCTGCTTTGCAATCGGGCCCGCCATCACAATCGCCACCGTATTGTTCGCCGTTGCGATATCCAAAGCACTCACCAAAAGACCGACACCCACTTGTCCGCTGCGATGCCCCTTGAACACCTTGTGGATAAAGTCGAGCAGAGCCGCAAACCCGCCATGAATGCGGATAAGCCCGCACAAGGCGCTCACCAGCACCGCCACGAGAATCGTCTCGTACATGCCCGAAATACCTTTCCCGATATTCTGCAACAAGCCAATCATATCGAGCGGTCCGAAAGCAACCATAATGATTGAAGCAGCGACAATTCCCACCAAAAGCACAGTGAACACGTTAATCCCCGTGAGAGCCAACGCCAGCACCAAAACGTAGGGAATCAGTTGCACCAAGCTGTAAGAATTCTCGGCAACCGCACGAGCCTCCGTCGCGAACGAAATCGCCGTGATAATCGCCACCGCAAGAAGTGCCGCCGGTAGCGCAATAATAAAGTTCACATGGAACTTGTCCTTCATCTTGCAGCCCTGCGTCGAAGTCGCCGCAATCGTCGTATCCGAAATAAAACTCAAATTGTCGCCGAACATAGCGCCGCCAATCACCGTCGCCACGCAAAACGGAACGCCAAAGCCCGCCATCTGGGCCACCTCTACCGCAATCGGAGAAACCACAGCAATCGTCCCGACCGAAGTTCCCATCGCCGTAGAGACGAACGCCGCCACCACGAACAGCACCACCACCGCGAACTGCGCCGGGATAAAGTCCAGGAGCAAGTAAGCCGCAGCCGACGCACTCGAGCGCCCCAAAATCCCCGCGAAAATGCCTGCGCAAAGGAAGATGAGAATCATCAAGAAAATATTGCGGTCGCCCAGCGCCCCCGCCATGATGTTCATCTTCTTGTCGAAATTCAGCTTGCGGTTCTGCATGCACGCCACAAAAATCGCAATCAAGAACGCCGCCACGATAGGAATGTTGTAGAACCCCATAGAAATATGGAGAACGTATTCAAACGTAATGCCAAGCCCCAGATAAAGCACCAGGAACACGGCGACCGGCAAAAGGGCAATCGGGTTACCCTTGATTTTATCTTCAATGCGTTCGTTCTGCATGCAAAAAAGATAGAAATTACTTCTTCGGCTTAAACAAAGGCGGGGTCGTATAATGTTTTGGCCTGTATTTTTTCGGGACATCGTAGCCGAGTTTTAAAAGCATCCGGACATAATCTTCGTTCTTCATGCGCATCCTGGACTTTTTCAGGATGTTCAAGGTTCCGTATTTCTTTTCGTTCCGCAACACATCCAGAAGCCCATAAATAGAGATGCAAGAATAAGATAACGCACATGCAAAGGCATAAGCAAACTTATCTTGGGATGAAGGGAATCGACAAAAGAACACATAACTCAACACCATAACAGCCAACAAAACAAGCAAAATAATCACGCGGAATTTCCAATCGCAGCGAGCTATAAACCGTTTATCCAAGGCGGGCTCCAGCCGGCCGTATATAAGCTGTTCTCCCTTGCAATGCGGGCAAACAATAATGGGGCTCCCGAACATCAATGAATTTTTATCGTATGGATACGGGTGGTCTTCGCCACAAAGACGACAATGGAACTCGCCCACCTGCTCGTCGACGACACATTTCACTTCAAGTAAATCGCGGTTACTCCACTGGGATTCTTTCTTTTGACGCATAAATCACTCAAGTCCTTGCCGCGAAAATAGAAAAAAGAATTACATACAAAAAAAGAGCCCCGCCGGGATTTCCGGCGAGGCGATTTTCGTTCGCGCTTTAGCGATTACTCAATCGTGATGAGCGTGATGGTGCGCTTGCCGACCTTGATCGGCTTGCTCACGTCAACACCCTTCTTGGCCTTCTTGGACGGATCGTTTGCCCAGCCTTCCTTGAGCTTTTCGGAGCTCTTGTCAAGCGTCTGGACAGTGGCTTTGCCCTTGAAGCCCGGAATGTCGAGCTTGAGTTCGTAGTCGCTGTACGGGCTCTTGTTGATCACGAGGAGGCTCTTCTTCTTGCCGTTTTCGGTGTAGTAGGTCGTGATGAGCGATTCCTTGTCACCGGTAATCACGGTCTTGAGGAGCTTGCCGCGGAGAGCGTCAGAAGCCATCTGGAATGCCCAGTAGCTCGGACGCGGGCAGTTCATGCAGTCTTCTGCAGAACGGGTCAGGTAACCGTAGTCACCGCCTTCCGGAGTGATGTCGTTGTGGATATCCCAGTACTGTGCGTTGTCCACGTTTTCGGTGGCAAGCATAGCGAGGTAGTCAGCAACGAACAGGCCGTTTTCGAGAGCGATGGTCTGCGGACCCGGGTTGAAGTCCACGGAGTTCCATTCAGTGAGCCAGAGTTCGAACTTCTTGTCCTTGTTGAAGTGCTTGGTCCACTTGTCCACGAGCTTGTGCAGGCGGCTGTAGATAGGCACGAGGTCCTGCGGGGCGCTGAGCATGGCGAAGTCGTTTTCTTCACCGAAGTGCTGCGGGTAGTGGTGAACGATGATACCATCGGCAATGTCGCCGGTTTCCTTGAGCACGTTGTCGTTCCACTGACCGTCGAGAACGCCGAGCACCGCCACCTTGATGGTCGGGTCAACCTTCTTCATGGCCTCGATGAACTTGCGGGCGCGCTTACCATAGATGGTACCGCCGTCTTTACCGTACTTTTCGTAGTACGGATGCCAGTTACCGTAGACTTCGTTACCGATTTCCCAGTACTTGATGCCGGCCTTCTTGTCGATGTTGGTGTGCTTCACCCAGGCAGCGGCTTCCTGTTCGGTGCCGGAACCGAAGTTGACAGTGAACATGGCGTTGGAGCCGGTCTTCTTGAGCCATTCGAGGAATTCGTCGGTATCGACCATCCAGTCGTGGTTGTCAAGGATTTCCTTCCAGTGGTCGTCATCGGCACGGAGACCACCCGGGTAACGGATGATGCCGTGGTTGATGCGCTTCACGAAGTCGCGGGTCTGGACCTTGAACTTCGGATTGTCAAGCATGTCGCCATCCCAGAGGGCAGCGTTGATACCGAAGAGGCCACCCGAGATGTTCGGGTTGATAACGTCGCCGGTACCCTTCACGTCGACCTTCACGACAGCCGGACGAGCGGCAGCCTTGACTTCGCGCTGGTTGGTGAGCTTGATGTTATCGATTTCGAAGCTACCATTAGAGCCTTCTCCACCCGGTTTGAAGTCGAGAGAAACGACGTTCTTGAGGTCGAACACGCCGTTTTCCTTGGCGTTAGGCGGCTGGTAGTACGGGAACTTGCTGAAGGTGCGGAACGGCACGATCACAGTGGTACGGCCACGCGGCACACCGGTGTTGGACACGAAGAGTTCGTTGCCGGCGTCACCAATCTGGACCGTGATGGACTGCCATGCACGTTCAGAGTAGACATCGAACATAATGCCCCAGTGCTTGGTCCAGTCGCGGAGCTTGGCGTCGTGAGCAGCAGTGTTCTTGGTGAAGTCGAGAACGAAGTCCACCCAGTCAGACATTTCGAAGTGTTTGATGAAGAGGGAGTTGCCATCGAGCTTGGAGCTCTTGTACGGCATCTCGATTTCGGCCTTGGACTTCGGGCCGAAAGACGGTTCCCACTTGTCCTTGGCAAACTTGCCTTCGAAGTCAGAGATAACCAGGTCAGCTTCCTTAGACTTCCAGTTGTCCCACTTGATATCCGGGTCAACCCAGTCGATGGTTTCGGTGAAGGTAATCTGGTCGACGAAGATGGTCACAGGAGCCGGCTTGCCCGGTTCGCCCTGGTTTTCACCCTTGCCCACGGAGAAGCGGATTTCCTGAATCTTGTTCCACTGCACGTCCTTGGCGACTTCGGCCTGCTTGTTAGCATCCCAAGCCTTACCCTTGTCGACGAACTTCTTGAGAGGAATCTTCACGAGCTTCCAATCGGTGCCGACCTTGGCGCCAGCAATCCAGTCGTTCAGGCTGACCTTGGTCTGGCTCTTGATGTCGTTGCCCTGGTTGTCGAGGATACCGACGTACACCTTTTCGCCGCCGAGCTTACCCTTGATCCAGAAGTAGAGACCGCCCTTGTTGCGGACCTTGGAAAGGTCGATGTACTTGCCTTCACCGAGCGAGTAGGTCACGCCGGACCAGTCGTTGTTATCGATGTAGAGGGCGAGCACGTTCTTGTTGCCAGCAGTCTTGGACTGAGCTTCACGCTGGGCAGAAAGGCCACCGTAGCTGTAGCTGAAGCCCTTGAGGCCGTCGGAGTAGAACGTACCGTTAGCCACCGGCTTGACCTTGCCGTCAAGCTTTTCGGGGTTCTTCGGGCCGTCGATGACGTCGTTGTTTTCATCCCAGTAGACAATCTGCTTCTTCGGGGCAGCCTTCTTGTTGCCCTTCACGATTTCGATGTTGTCCACCCAGATTTCGAAATCCTTCGCGCCGCTCTTGTCGATGGAGAAGCGGATTTCAGCAATCTTGTCCCAGTCGATACGGGCCGGGAATTCGGACTTGCGGGTGTTATCCCAGTAGAGACCACGGTCCGGGAAGTCCACGAGAGGAATGGAAACCTTCTTCCAGTCCGTCGTAACGGCACCGCCCTCGATGTACTTGTTCATCGGGAGCACGACCTGCGTCTTCTTGCCGTCGCTAACTTCTTCGTCAAGGAGGCCGACCTTCACGGCTTCGCCGCCGTTCTTGCCCTTGATCATGAATTCGACCTTGGAATCAAGCATGTACTTGTTCAGGTCGAAGAACTCGTTGTACAAGCAGATGGATGCACCGGAGTATTCCTTCGGGTCCAGCTTGATGTTCAGGGCGGCCTTGGACTTGTAACCGCCGTCCTTCGTAATGGTCACACCCTTGCTAGTGCCACCGTAGGAGTAGTCGAAACCACCCGGACGATACTGCTCGTCGAAGAACTTGTAGACGACCGTCTTCGGCTTCTTCGGCTGAGCCATTGCAGCCACGCTGACACCCAGGAGGATGACGGACGCGACTTTCAATGTTTGCTTAATCATATGTCGTTCCTTGTTGTTGTTTGTTTTGCTTTAAATTTAAACTTTTAGCGTAAAAATGGGTACACGCCTAGACGTTTAAGCGTGTACACCTGAAAACACTACTTGGCTTCCTTGAGCATCTTCTCCACGAGGTCCGGGCTGAAGCGGTCCTGGCGCTTGCCGTTGATGTAGAAGTTCGGGGTGCCCTGCACGCCGACCTTCACGCCCAACTGGAAGTCCTTGTCAATGCGGGCTTCCATGGCAGAATCGAGAACCATGTCCTTCTTGAACTTTTCGATGTCGAGGCCGATTTCGGTAGCGACAGCGATATAGATGGAATCGGAGAGTTCGCGGCTATGCGGAGCGAGGGCGTAGCGGTATTCCCAGAACTTGCCCTGCTTCTGGGCAGCGATGGAGGACGCGGCAGCGGCCTTGGCATTGCTGTGGAAGCTGAGCGGGAAATGCTTGTAGATGAACTGGATCTTGTCCGGGTACTTCTCGTTGAGTTCCTTCATCACAGGAGCGATGCGGGAGCAGTACGGGCACTGGAATTCGGTGAATTCAACAATCGTGAGCTTCGGATCCTTGGTGTTGCCGAAAACCGGGCTGTCGTCAACGGGGATATCCCAGACCTTGTTGGCCTCTTCCATTTCCTTCTTGGCATCTTCGAGAGACATGCCTGCACGCTTTTCGAGAATGTAGGCAACAGCTTCCATGTTTGCCTCCATTTCGGTCACCTTCTTTTCGAGGGAGTCGATGCGGGCCTGCTGGTTGAAAGAACCACCGGCAGAGGCCTGGTTGCAGGCGACGAAACTAGCGGCAAGAACTGCCATAGCGACGATAGAGATACGTTTCATGTTTTTCCTTTTAGTTGAATAAACCATCCAACGGGCGAAGTCCGCCCGCGTTTTGATTGAAATATATAAAATAGTTGGCAGAAGGCAGAACTTAGTTGGCTGATCTTAGCAGGTAGAAGGCTGTTTGTATTTACAAAAAAAGCGGGGGTAAAAAATACACCCCGCAATCCAAAAAAACTTACTGAAATTTTACAAAGACTTCACCATGAAGGTATGGCGCGATTTTGCAGAAATTACGCGAACCTGGAGCACACCCCTCGCGCGGAGCGAAAGCGTCGCCGTGCCCTGCAGGCCCTTGAACTGTTCAACCATCTTGCCGGCGAGGTCGAACACTTGCACGTCGAATGCAGAAGCGTCCATACCCGAAAGCGTGATGGTAGAGCCGTTCTGGACAAGCGAAAAATCGGGAGCCTTCGCCACCACCGGCACCACGTCTACCGTATCCGGCTTTTCTTCCTCGCCAGGCATAGTGACGGGCGCCTTCTTGCTGAGGATGTACCCGAGCGCACCCACGAGAGGCGCGTTCATATCGACGCAGACCTCGTTCACGTTCCAGGCAGAAACAGTCCCGTTGTGGCTCCCGCTGTTAAAGTCTCCCGCGATAAGGCCACCAAGCAGCTTGTTCTTTTCGGGCGGCTGGAGTCCGGAATCCACCTCGCGGCCCGTATCCTCGTTGCCATAGTACCCGCGATGGTGCGGGGACTTCGGGGCATTCGCGCCGTTCTTGGTAAACCCGACCACATAGGACTTCTTGTTGCTGTTGTCACCAAGCAGGTAAGCGACGTTCTTCTCGATAATGTCATCGAACTTGGTTTCGCCGTAGAAATTGGACATGAGCGCATACAGGAAAGCGCCACCCGCCGGAGAACGCACGGAGAAAGAGCCGCCACCGCCGGTTTCGCCCATGAAGATATCGTTCTTCGCCTTCTTCTTGTAGATGTTGTCGAGGAACTGCTCCGCATCGTAGAAGGAACCCGACGAAGGCGCCCAGTGGAACACGCCCTCACCCATCACCACGGAAAGCGGGACGGCGTTCGAGTAGTTGAGGCGCGTGTAGCTGCCCGAACTAAAATCGAGATCAAAAAACCATTCGTCGGCTTCGGTCTTGTACTTCTCATCTTCCGTCGTGCGGTACAGTTCGAGCGCAGCGAGGAACGGACCATCCTTCCAGCGACCATCCCACCAGCTGGATTCATAGAATCCGCCGGAGTTCGTGACACCCTTGTGCGACTTGGCGTAGGAATAGGCAGTCTTTGCAGCCTCGAGGTACTTCTTCTTGTTGGCTTCGTCGGGGTCGACGCGCGCCATCACGGCAAGCATTGCGGCAGCCATGCCCGGAGTAAAGCCGTCGTTGGCATCGCCCTTGACATAGCGGGGTTCACCGCCCTCGCCCTGGCCAAGCGTGCTCATCTTGCCCGCAGTGACCCACTTGGTGTGGTCGGCATTGCCGTCGCCCTTCACCGTCACAAAGGCAGAGCTGCTGATAGCGGCCTTCACCCAGAAATCAGCCTCGTAGCGGAGTTCCTCGAGCAGGTCACGGACCTCGTTGGGCTTGCCGCCCTTGCGCGTGTAGTCCTTGCTTTCCTTGTAGTCGGAATAGTCGCCTGTATAAAGGTCGTAAAAGCCCTTGGTGAATTCGGCATAGCCGAGTGCCAGAATGTAGGAGGCATAGCCCTGCGACTGGCCATACATCACGTGGTCGCCACAGTCGAACCAGCCACCCGAAACATCCTTGCCGTTGTAGCTGTCCTTGGTAAAGCTCTTGGTGTAGTTGGTGCCGTCGAGGATCCAGTTCGGGCCCTCACCAGAACGCTGTGCGCCAAAGAAACGTGTAGTCATCCAGGCCGCTTCGATGTAATCGTCTGTGCTGAGAGCCGCAAGACCGGCAGAGGGTATAAAGGCCATCAGGGAGAGGGCCGAAACAATAACTTTTCTACAATTCATGTGTTCTCCGGTAAGGTACACCCACACCCACCGGGCAACAATATAAGATTTTTTAGCGAAAAATCACACGAAAAGATTGTTTACACGGCCAAAGTCGTGACCAGCGTCTCATGAAGCAGGCCATTCGTGAAAATCGCCTGCTCGGCATCCACGAATTCAAGCGGTTTGCCGTCAATGCGGGTAGATTTCCCGCCCGCTTCCTCTACCAGCAGGGCAATCGCCCCGATGTCCCACGGGTAGCTCATGGTCATCACGAAGCAGTCTATGCGCCCGCAGGCCGTAAAACAGCCCTCGATGACGGCAGAACCCAGGCACTTGACGCGCTCGAAGGCAACCGCCTCGCGGGCAAAGTTGCGGGAATTCTGCTCGTTAATCTTTTGCGCATCGCCCACGTTAAAATCGCCGTTGCTCACGATAGCGTGAATGGAATCGCTCTCGCGACTCACGTGAATCGCCTTCCCGTTCATGAAGGCTCCCCCGCCCTTGCTGGCCGTATAGAGCTCGCCCAGCTTGGGGAGGTTTACCGCCGCCACCAGAGGCTTGCCCTCAAAATGGAGCGCGATGGAGATACCCCAGAGCGGAATCCCGCGGCTAAAATTCACGGTGCCATCCACCGGGTCGATAATCCACAGGTAGCGCGGGTCCGAGCCCTCGATGACGCCCGCCTCTTCCGTGCGAATAGAATGCGTGGGGAAAGCCTTCCGGATTCCCTCGACAATCAGCTTTTCGCTTGCAATATCGGCGCGGGTAACAACATCTTTCTTGGACTTGTAGTGAATTTCGCCCAGATCCTGCTGGATTTCAAGGCAGAGGTCACCGGCGCGCTTGGCAAGCGTTTCGGCAACAGAAAGGAAATTTTGGGATTCTTGCATTTTAGTTGGCAAAACTTAGTTGGCTGTCGGCAGGCGCCCTACTCCGGGTAGGCGCAGCAGCGGAAGCCGATGGTCGGGGACTTGTAGAATGCGGCGGCCTCGCGGTAACGCACCTTCTCGCCCGTGAGGAATACCACCTTGACTTCGGAGGGAACGTACTTCAGGCCGTTGCCCAGCGTGTCGAGCCACGCGTCGCCACCCTTCTTGTACTCGGAGTACAGCGCGTAGTCCTCGCCGATGGTATTGCCCGAAGAATCCTGCACGGTAAAGAACTGCAGGCTGTCCGTGAAATCCTTCTGCGAAAGTACCTTGAAGAGCGTGCGCGATGTATCGGCAGCAAACACGGTATCGACCTTCGAGCCCTCTCGGTACAGGTACACGGAATCGGTCGTGTATGCGGGCCTCGTGAAATACGGGTACGAACGGTTCGTGCACAGCGCAAGCGATTCGCGGTCTAGCCCGCTATAAATCTTGTAGCTAGAACCCTTCGCTACGGCAACCGTATCTTCGGACCTGCCAATGACCCATTCCTGGTACTGGCCAGGCATGTCGCGCACACCCATCGGGTTCACGCACCGGTAATCGCGCTTCGAGACATCCGCCGCAGAAGCAGAATCGTTCGTGCCCACGTTGCAGTAGCTGAACAGGTATTCGCTCGCATCTACGTCGAGTTCGTTCAGCACGCCGTACGAAAGCGAACCGCCCGAAAGGCAAACCAGTTCCCAGTCGCGTTCCTTGCACAGGCTGACGGTAAACCCGCTGGCCGAAACGCCCTCGCACGCGGCAACTGCCTCGGAATGGAGCACGTTGTAGACGAACTCGCCCGAGTCGTTCCTGTGTTCAAACTTCTCCATGCAGAAACTGGCCGAATCGCCCGTAGAAACAGGCACAAATCCCTCGGGACACTCCATTTCGGACGCAAGTTTGCCGGGAGAAACCGCAATGGTGTCGATAAGCGCCGTCGAGTAATACCCGGACTTGTCCTTCGCACGGATGCGGAAAATAATCGTATCGCCCGGGGAAACCCAACGGATAGTATCGGTCACAAAAGTTCCCGTCGCGGACACCGCCATGGTATCGCCATCGACCGCGTAAAGCTTGTTGTAGCGGCCCGAACCGCCCGCATAGCCGTATTCCTTCCACTCCTTCAAGTTCACGTCGTAATGTTCCACGACATAGACCGCGACCGTATC
Source organism: Fibrobacter sp. UWR3 (assembly GCF_900143055.1). Taxonomy (NCBI): domain Bacteria; kingdom Pseudomonadati; phylum Fibrobacterota; class Fibrobacteria; order Fibrobacterales; family Fibrobacteraceae; genus Fibrobacter; species Fibrobacter sp. UWR3. Next base: position 242,937 of record NZ_FRCW01000005.1, read on the forward strand.
GTAACACAGCGTGAACAGGCACGTATCCGGAATCAGCACGACCGTATCGGATTCAATCGGGTGGTCCACCTTGTAGGGGTCCACTCCCCTGCTCCAGAAAATACGCAGGCGGTTGTTGCTATCGAGCCGTGCCATTCCCGGGAACAGAGAATCTTCCATAAAGTAGAGGCGCGTAGGCATTACGGGAGCAACGGAATCCGTTGTCAGGAACAGCTGGTTCGTCTCGACCGTAGAAAGGCCTTCCGTTCCCGAGGAATTGCCCACGGAATCCCAGGCCGAAATTCCAATCGTGTATTCCGACATGGACTTGAGTCCCTCGATCACCATGCGGAACCGGTTCAGCGAATCGGCATCGAAATCAAAGCCCTTCCCGTCGGTAATGGAAATGCGCAGGTAGTTCTTCACGTTATCGCCGTGCGAAACGGAATCGAACCACACGGAATCAGAGCTTGCACGAATCCTGGAATGCCGCGTGTAGTAGGTCGAACCGGTAGAATCCACCCCGTCGGGGCCGGTCAGCGTAATCTTCAGGTCGCGCAGGTCCTCGTCCTTGTCCGAAGACCAGATAACCACGTTGTAACCGACAATCATCCCCGAAAGGTACATCGGCTTGTAGAAGTTGGTCTGGTCAGTCGGGCGGTACCATTCAAAAAGTGCGCCAGTCGTCCACACGGAATCGTACACCGTCACCCGCGAAGGCGGAATGTCGTCGCCAAAATGCAGGAACACGCGCTGTACGGAACCCGGATCACCATCGGTGTACTCGCAGAACAGGGCCACCTGCACGCTATCATACCCCTGGTCCACATAGTCCTTGACCAGCTCAGTCAAGTCAAGCGTATCGTAAACGCGCTCGGTACCCGAAGAATAGTCTATGGACTTGGTCGCCTTGTCAATCTGCTTCGAAGAAACCGCCTTCGAGGTATCGTCCACGACGGTCGTATCTATCCAAACATGAATGTAGGCAAAGTCTTCCCTGTCGATGGGCAAACGGTAACGGACGCTAAAACACGCAGAAGTGTCGTTTTCGTCGGCACACCCCTGAATTACGCTCAGTTCCATGATTTCGCGGTCAAACAGAAACTCGGTCCCTTCATCCTCGTCGGAACACGACACCGCCAAAATACAGAACGCAAAAAGCAGGAGCAGTCTTGAAAAATACTGTTTCATCATATATGAATTTAGCAAAATGCACTTGATGAGCCCCAAAAGCACGCCAAGAAACGCGCCGAAAACCTCCGAAAAAGGGATTTTCACGCATTATATGCAGCCAAAAGAGGTTTTTTGTGGAATAAAGTAAATTTTTTCAGGAAAAATGTACGCTACGTCACAATAAAATGTAAATTAGAGAAAAAAGAGGATGTTTATGAAGAAACTTATGATACCCGCACTCGCCATCGCAGCGCTCATGCTCGCCGCATGCGGTGACAGCAATTCCGCCAAGGCCTGCCAGAAGCCCGCCTACTGCTACAGGACGACAGAAGACACCCAGAGGCATTGCGACCTCGACAAGGAAGTTACCGAAGTCAAGGTGCAGCAGGCGAAGGACGCAGGAATCTTCAAGGAAGAATTCGAGGACTGCTGGGACATGTAGCCCCACCTTCTTGTGCATTTGCAAAAGGCCCGTCCGAATGGACAGGCCTTTTTTTGTTAATCCCGAAGCGCCCTTTTTACCAACTTACAATCGGAGTATTCCAGGCAAGGTTCACAACCATACTGCGCACCGCACCTTCCCAATCACCCTTAGAAACAGCAAACGTATACCCCATAGAGCCTTCGGCATGGCCATAGCCCAGAAGCTTCTTCGTCTTGGCATCGTAGAAGGCATACTTACATTTTGACATAAACACGTTGGTGGAATACGAACCTCCCATTGGATTCATTCCCAAGGGGTCCATCGACCTCGCCTGCACAGTACCCGCCTCGTAGTGGTGTACCTCGGTATCGCGACCAAGCCAGATATCGGACACGACGATGTACAAATCGACATTGTCCTCCATATTCGCGAACGCAGGCGTATCGAAGTCCTCGTTACCCAATTTTTGCTTTGTGTAAGAGATATCCCCCGGCTGCACCTGCTTCATGGAGAACTTGATTTGATTTCGTGTTTCCGCATTCAGGTAATCTTTCATCTGCGGGCCGAACCACTTGGCAAAGTTATCCACGTATTCGGGCAAATCGTCTTTCAAGTCGTCAGGATTGGCAACCGTAGGCTTTGCAAATACAACCTTTGCCGTAGTGGCTTTCGGCATGCTTTTCCACTCCGCATCGATGTAATAGCGCGGGGCGGCACACGCCGTAAAGAAAACTCCCGCAAGTATAGACAACATAACAAGTTTCAAAAATTTCATACAAACTCCTTTTTCTTTATCCTCAATATATAATTTCTTTTAAAGTTTGTCTATAAAAAATGCCCCCGTTTTTTTCCGGAGGCAATTTTTAAAGGAGATCCATTCACTTCGGCTTACGCCTCCGTTCAGGATGACACAAGACAATTTAGTCGCCCGTACGGTAGTTCGGGGCTTCCTTCGTGATCGTCACATCGTGCGGGTGCGATTCGCGGAGGCCTGCGCCCGTAATGCGCACGAACGTCGCCTTCTTGTAGAGTTCGTCGAGGTTTGCCGCACCGGCGTAGCCCATTGCGGAATGGATACCGCCAATCAGCTGGTAAACAGTGTCGCGGAGCGGGCCCTTGTAGGGCACGCGGCCTTCAATGCCTTCCGGAACGAACTTGCGCGGTTCCTGCACGCCGCCCTGGAAGTAGCGGTCGGCAGAACCGGCCTTCATCGCACCGAGGGAACCCATGCCGCGGTAGCTCTTGTAGCTACGGCCATCGGCGAGGATGACTTCGCCCGGAGCTTCTTCGGTACCGGCAAAGAGAGAACCCACCATCACGGCGTGACCACCGGCAGCGAGAGCCTTCACGATGTCGCCCGAGAACTTGAGACCACCGTCGGCGATAATCTTCACGCCAACCTTGCGGGCCATCTTGCCGCATTCCACCACGGCGGAGAACTGCGGGTAACCGACACCGGCAACAATACGCGTGGTGCAGATGGAACCCGGACCGATACCGACCTTCACGATGTTCGCACCGCACTTGGCAAGTTCCGCAACCGCTTCCGGAGTGCAGACGTTGCCTGCGCAAATCGTGAGCTTCGGGTATTTTTTGCGGACGGTCTTCACCATGTTGCGCACACCGATGTGGTGGCCGTGAGCCGTATCGATAATAAGCAGGTCGACGCCGGCGTCCACGAGGGCGGCGACGCGTTCGAGAGTATTGGCAGAAGTGCTGACCGCGGCACCCACAAGCAACTGGCCGTTCTTGTCGAGGCTAGCGTTCGGGTTGTTTTCGCGCTTCAAGATGTCCGTCATCGTGATGAGACCCTTCAGGGCGCCGGAAGCATCCACCAGCGGGAGCTTCTCGATGCGCTTTTCGGCGAGGATTTCCTTCGCCTTCGCGAGGCTCACCTTCGGGCTTGCCGTCACCGGGTTCTTCGTCATGATGGTGCTGATCTTCACGTTCATGTCGCTCACGGTACGGAGGTCGCGGCTCGTGAGCATGCCCACAAGCTTGCCCTTCGAAAGAATCGGGAAGCCGCTCACCTTGTTGCGGGCGCGGAGTTCAAAAGCTGCAGAGACCGGCTGGTCCGCATCGAGCGTCACCGGGTTGGTGACGATACCGGACTGCCACCGCTTGACCTTGCGGACTTCTTCGGCCTGGTCTTCGACGCTCATGTTCTTGTGGATGATGCCGAGGCCACCCTGCAGGGCAAGCGAAATAGCCAAGGGAGCCGTCGTCACGGTATCCATGGCGGCACTGATGATAGGAATGTTCAGCTTGATATTCGGAGCGAGCTGTGTGCTCACGTCGGTCTGGGCCGGCAAGACAGAAGATTCAGCGGGAACAAGGAGGACGTCGTCAAACGTCAAAGCTTCTGGCAAAAGTTTCATAAATTACCTCTTTTGCGCATAGAATATAGCAAAAATGTCACGGGTCTGGCAAAAAAAGACGCATTTTGTAGCAACAAAACGCCATTGGATCCCTCGGCTTTCAGCCTCAGGATGACTCTACGAGTCATTTCCCATTGTAACGTTCCATGCACTTCTCGATGCCGAGCTTGAAGTAGCATTCCACGAGAGCCGGGACCTTTGCAATCGCCTCTTCAAAGACCGGACGGTCCTCGGGCGAGAACTTCGCCAAGACCCAGTTGGAGAGGTCAAATTTCGGGGGGCACTTGCCCACGCCAAAGCGGATGCGCGGGAACTTGTCGCCCACATGCTCGATGATGTTCCTAAGCCCGTTCTGGCCACCGTGACTGCCATCCTTGCGGCAACGGATGCGGCCTACGTCCAAATTAATGTCGTCGCTAAAGACCAGCAGATGGTCGACCTTCACCTTGTACCAGGTCATCAGGGCCTGAACAGCCTCGCCCGAAAGGTTCATGTAGGTCTGCGGCTTTGCGAGCAGGCATTCCTCGCCCGCTATAGTCACCTTCATGGTGAGCGCCTTGTGTTCGCTCTTCCAGTCCTTGTTCGGGTCGGCAAGCTTTTCAACCGCCATAAAACCCGCGTTGTGATGCGTGTTAGAATACTGAGTACCAGGATTTCCAAGACCTACGATAATGTACATGCGACAAATTTAGAAAATTACGACAAGAATGCTTTTTGCGCAATTTTTACTTGTACCTTATGCAGCGGACGGGCAGATAATAGTTTGCTAAATCGTCTTCCGATATCTCGGGTTCATCTTTCGAGATATCGACATAATAAATCCAGTCGCGCGACGACCCCTGCGTAGATGTCCAGAATACGGCAAGTTCATTTTCGCCAAAGAACAGTGCAGGCTGGTAGTATGGGCCATAACCCGCAATACGGGCCCCGTCGAAATACACCGGAATATAGGGGTCGCTCTTGAAGGCTTCTACAGTGTTACCATAGAAGTCCACTTCCCACTGTTCCAATTCGTTTCCCGTAAAATAGGGTGCCTGCGAGAGGTCAATCCCGTCAAAAGACACAAAGGCGTCGTTCCCCGTGTGGGCAGCAAGTGACCATGCATCTGTACCAAAGTTGGCGTATGTCATCGTTAGCCACTTGAGCTGGAATACGATCCACCCGCCCGAAGGAATTTCGTTCGCAATCTTTATGGGCAAGTAGTATTGCCCGTTTTCATCCGGAACATACGAATCGAAACTGACCTGAGATATACCAACCGTATTTCCTTCACCACCGAACAACTGGCTGATGTAACTGACCGGCGTTTCAATAAACTCATTCCCTAGATAAAAACGAAGGTCCATACCAGAGATAGCGTTCGACTCATTGTTGTGTACTTCTATAAAGAAATCCGCGCAATTAAGCCAGTCGTAGCCAGGTGCGCAATTATCGGTATTCTGGTAGGCACTCGGCTTGACTTTCACGTCTATCTTGGCATCGTTGCTTTCCGACATGTACGTCGGTATGTCGACCACCTCGCCTGCACCCACATATTTCACAGAAAAACCTATTGCATCCGTACCTCCGGCATTTTTAGACCTGAGTGCCGAGGGAGTCGCGAAAGAAAAAAGATCCCTCCATTCCCCTTCATCGGGAACGTGCCAGCCATCCGGGCAGACATCCGAAAGCGGCCATCCGTAGAGGCGACCGTACTTATCGCAGAGTTTCGGGGAATTGAAGAAACACAGGCTACCCGACTTTGCGTAGCTCAGGTTTTCTGCCATCCACTCCACCTTCCCTACCGATACAGTCTTGTAGGTACGACCATCGCGGTAGTCGGTCATTTCACCAGAAACGCCATCTTTTCCGCTGGAATCCTCCGGGCCATACTCGTCCTGAATTTTTTGCGCATAGTCGGTGCAGGCGCATAGGGATGCGACTACGAAAACAGAAACTATGACGCCGAAGAGTCTTCTCATATAAAACTTCTATAATCTATTTAGGAATGTATACTTCCTTGACACAACGGACGCTGTTTCCATCATATGCATCGGCGATGTCACGCACCACAGCGCTGTCGGTGTCAAAGCGAAGATCCATATTATACGCAGCAGAACTGTTCTGCACTCTGGAGTTACTCCAGAAATATGCTCCCAAGGTTTTATCGGTAAAATCTTGATAATATCCACGGCGACCGGCAGGGAGTGCAGTAAAGCCATAGTCATCAGTACTGACTGCACCTGCTTCCCAACCCTCCACAGCCTTAAGGCGTGCTCCAGCAACGGCATTCCCACCCGCAAAATCAATCAGCGAATTGAATTCTTCCGGTGACGGCAAACGCCATTCATCGGGACAAGCCTGTTGTGCCCATGACCACGGATAAAGACGTCCATACCTTTCACAATTTTCATCTTCATAGTCAAAGCAGAAACTGCCTTCCTGATCGTAATTCAGATTCTCCGCCATCCAGATCAGGGTATCGATGGTTATAGTCCTGTAGGTCTGTCCGTCGCGATCGTCAAAGAGGTCTTCGCCCGGGTAAAAGACAACAGACGAAGACGAGGATCCCGCGCTACTGGACGAGCTAAAGCCCTCGCCATTCATAATGCAACGGACACTATTTCCATCGGCAGAATCATAGTTGTCTCGTATCGATACATAGCCAGAGCCATCCATTACTAGATTATATCCAGAAACACCATTTGGCGCTATGGAATTGCTCCAGAAGAACGCCATTGTACCTTCATGAGCGTAATTACCATCATTGCCCCTAAATCCGCCAAAGAGTGCAGAAAAACCAGAGGAATTTTCGTCGGGAATGAAATAGCCCCAGTCGGTTTCCTTCCTCAACACAATACCAGCATCATCTCCCACCGTCGCAAGCAGAGTATCAAACTCTTCTGGCGAAGGCAGATGCCAACCATCCGGACAAGCTTCCTGTGCAGCAGTCCAAACATAGAGGCGACCGTAATCGACGCAGTAGCGACCTTCGTCGTTATAGCAATAACTGTCCTCCATTTCAAATCTGAGATTTTCAGCCATCCATGTCTGCGAGCCGATTTCTATAGTCTTATAGGTCCGGCTATCGCGATCGTCAAAGAATTCCCCAAACGAGTATTCAAACGAACGCTGACTGGAAGAAGACTCGGACACAGAACTACTTGAAGACCGATCAACGTCTCCGTAAAGACAGCGGATGGAATACCCATAATTCCTGCTCCCTTGATTCAGGCGAGCCTCTTCATAGTCACTGCGCATGATTAGGTAGTTCGCAAGGGTATCGTTATCACCCTCTGTCGAACTCCAGAACCCCGCGGTAAAACCTTTACCATCATAATACCCTTCATAGCCAAGCATACCCGCAGGCAACGCTGCAAAGCCAACAATGTCCGAGCCGTTACCGTTATCATCCCATCCATCGATGGACTTGAGTGCATTCGCGGCCGTAGAATAGCCACCAACATTCTTTATCAGCACCTCGATTTCATCTGCCGTAGGCAAGTGCCAATACGCAGGGCAAGCATATAGCGCGGCATTATATGTATAGAGGCGGCCATACGTTTCGCAATTCTGGTCGATTCCTCCGTAACAGAAACTTTCCTGGGAGTCATAGTTCAGGTTTTCGGCCATCCAGATCTGCCCACCAATTATGAAAGTTCTGTACTCATGACCATCACGTTCGTCTACCATGTTGGCACTCAAAACATCCTTATTAGGATCCATGCTTTCTTCTTTCGCAGGGCCGTATTCATCCTCTATTTTCTGGGCATAGTCGGTACAGGCGCTCAGGAGCACCAAAGCCAGAAAAGTAGAAACCAGTATAAAGAATTTTAATTTATACATCAAAAATCCACAATCAAGAATGTTGTTGCAAGAACAAAGCCAAGCCCACCGACCGCAGTCATACCCCACCCGACATTTCGAATAGTCTGGGACGTCTTGGCCGCATCCATATTTTCCTCGTAATTATCAGAAGTGGCAGATTTATATTGCTCCGAGGCATCAAGTTCAAAAATAATCCCAAGAGCAAGTCCAGCACCAAGTATAACAGACGATAGAGGGAGAAGCCAGGTCGCAACATCAGACAAGCTCGTTGAACTCGAGGACGAAGATGACGTAGACACATTTGTCGGAATGCTCGTTCCGCGTTCCGGCGTAGTAGAAGCCTTGTTCACGCCAGCATTCGCCCTTCTGCGCTTTGCAGTACTTCCGCCTTGCTGAGGAGGCTCTACATATTCATAGTTCAGGACATCGCCTTGAACAATATTCAATTCTAGAGGCTTAACGCTGGGAGCCTCCCCGATAGCCAGTTGCGCACAGACCGGGACACTACCCACATAAGGCGTTTCGCCAATCTTTTCACCATTTGCGTAAACGGGCAAAATTATTTCTTCGCCCTCTGCAGAGCGAGCCTTGAGCGAAAGCCCGCCCATAACGGGTTGCAAGGATTCCTTGAACGTTTCTTCCTTGTCCCTGAACACGCCAACCTTGAAATTCACCGGATTGTAGCAGCGATGAGCAATAGAGACATCGTGAGTGCCCGGGTCCACCAGCACCTTGTTTGATGCCGGCACCAGTTCGCCATCCACCTTAATCTTCAGTTCCTCGTACGAGCCACCCGTCGGGAAGGCAAGATTCAAGTTCAATGTGCCATAACGCGGAGCCAGGTCAAGCGAAATTTCCTGACCATTCCCGCTAACCGTGAACGTTCCCTCGGCATCATCGTGATGGTCAAGCACCGCGACAAAGCGGTGTTCACCCGCATCTACCATGATCTGGCACGGAGTCGACATGCACTGCCTAACCGGACGGCCGTCTATACTCAGCGATGCGCCCTGCGGGTTAGTCGAAACGTTCACGACAAACGACTGGTTGTCCGCACTATCAAAGCCCGTACGCATAATGCCCGAGGCATTCCCCCGCACCTTGCGGAAGAACTCCGGCGAATTTGCCTTGATGACTTCGATAAGCGCGTTCACATCGGCGCCAAGGCCCGTAAAGCTCGCGACCAGTTTGCTACCCGCAGTCTCGTACAGTTCGACGCTGATGGAGATGTTCGCACCCACCTGGCCAATTCGCGCCTGTGCAACGAAATCGGCCTGAATGTTCTTACCCGTCTCGGCAAGGCAACTGCCCTCGCAGTCCTCGATGGCCTTGCCCGGAGGGAGCATCATCTGGATGTTCTCGCGGGTCATGATGACGAACTCACGTTCGGCAGGGAGTTCCTTGACCGCCTGCGTACGCAGCATATCCGTCAAGAAGCGGCGCTCCGATGGCGACATGATATCCTTGCTATCGGCAACGGTCTCTAGGACGGCCACGTGCTGTTTTGCGGCGAACGACGCGCCAGCCAGGAACAGCGTAAACATTAAGATTCTAAATATATGGCTCATACATCCTATAAATAACTTTTTTTTACATTAAAAACAATACCCCCCAATCCATTTGTATTCCAAATCGGACCAAGATAAACGGGCTAGGTCGTAAATTTCTATCTTTTGCCAAAAAAGATCCCCGCCTACGCGGGGATGACAGAAAGAATATGAAGAACGTTGATACGATTGCCGTTTTGGACTTTGGCGGGCAGTACGCCCACCTGATTGCTAACCGTGTGCGCCGCTTGGGCGTGTTTACCGAAATCCACTCCCCCGCCGCTCCCGTCAGCGAGCTCGAAGGCGTGAAGGGAATCATCTACAGTGGCGGCCCGAGTAGCGTGTACGCCGCGGACGCCCCGGAATACAATCCCGAAATTCTGAACCTGCCGGTGCCCAAACTCGGCATCTGCTACGGTCACCAGCTCATCGCCCAGCAATTGGGCGGGCACGTGGAACCGGGCAAGGTCAAGGAATACGGCATCGCCGACCTGATTGTGGGCGACGAGAACTGCCCGATTCTGAAGGGACTCCCGAAGGCTAGCCCCATGTGGATGAGCCACGGCGACCAGGTCACCAAGCTCCCCGAGGGCTACAAGATCGTGGCCAGCACCAAGGACTGCGAAATCGCTGCCGTCGCTTTCGATAGCGACAAGCCCGAACGTCAGATTTTCGGCATCCAGTTCCACCCCGAAGTCACGCACAGCAAGTTCGGCATGAAGTTGCTCGAAAACTTCGTGGACTTCACGGGCGCAAAGAAGACCTGGAACATGAAGAGCTACCTGCCGCTCATCACGGAGCGCATCAAGGAACAGGTCAAGGACCGCAAGGTCTTCTTGCTTGTGTCCGGCGGCGTGGACTCCACCGTTGCATTCGTGCTCTTGAACCGCGTGCTCGGACCGGAAAAGGTCTTGGGCCTGCATGTGGATAACGGCATGATGCGCCTCGGCGAATCCCAGAAGATTATGGAATTCTTGAAGGCCGAGGGAATGAACAACCTCAAGGTCCGCGACGCTAGCGAACACTTCCTCGCGAAGCTCAAGGGTGTGACTGCGCCGGAAACCAAGCGCGGCATTATCGGTAAGGAATTCCTGACGGTGAAGGACGAGGAAATGGCGAAGCTCAACCTCGATCCGAACCAGTGGATGATGGCCCAAGGTACCATCTACCCCGACACCATCGAAAGCGGCGGCACCAAGAACGCCGACAAGATCAAGACGCACCACAACCGCGTGCAGGAAGTCCTGGACCTCATGGAAAAGGGCCTCGTGCTCGAACCGCTCGCCGACCTGTACAAGGACGAAGTCCGCGCGCTCGGCGAAGAACTCGGCATTCCGCACAACCTCGTGTGGCGCCATCCGTTCCCGGGTCCGGGTCTCGGCGTGCGCCTGCTCTGCAGCGACGGCAAGTTCACCGATGACCTCGTGAAATTCGATGATGTTCGCGACACATCAGGCCAGTCCCTCGCCGACTACCTGAAGGCGAACAACATTGCAGGCCGCCTGCTCCCCATCAAGAGCGTGGGCGTGCAGGGCGACGGCCGTACTTACGCACAGCCGTTCCTCATCACCACTCCGGGTCTCTCCTGGAAGGATTGCGAAAAGTTCTCCACCGAACTTGCCAACCGCTTCAAGGCCATCAACCGCGTGATTTACCAGATCGGTAGCGTGGCTGATGAAGATCCGAAGCTTGTGGAACAGTTCGCCACGCGCGAAAACTTCGATACGCTCCGCAAGTTCGACAACATCTGCACCGAATTCCTGCAGGCAAACGACCTGTACGAAAAGATCTGGCAGATGCCGGTCGTGCTCGTTCCGCTCCGCACGGCTAACAAGCCCTGCATCGTGATGCGCCCGGTGAACTCCACCGAAGCCATGACAGCCAACTTCGCCGAAATCGACCAGGGAATGCTGGCCGGACTCTGGCGCAAGTTCGAAGCCGAAGGTGCCGGCAGCCTGTGGTACGACGTGACGCACAAGCCGCCTGGCACTATTGAGTGGGAATAATACCAACAGTCACCCTGGAGCGAGGCCGCAGGCCGATGCGATAGGGGCCATGGATTCTATCGCGCTATGCGCTCCAGAATGACAGATGGTAATATTAATGAGGTAAGACATGGCAGGCATTACATACGAAATAGACGACAAGAACGTTGTCGAACAGATTCGTAACGACGCGATGAACGCCGCTAAAGAACTTGTAGAAAAAGCTCACCTCACGGCGGGCAATATTGTGGTTATCGGTTGCAGCACGAGTTCCACGCTCGGAAACGACATCGGGAGCCATTCCGTGCCCGAAGTCGGCAAGGCGATTTTCGAAGGGCTCTCGTCCGTATTCAAGCCGCTCGGCATCAACATCGCGGCGCAGTGCTGCGAGCACCTGAACCGCGCCATCATCGTCGAGCACGCGGCTGTCCCGTTTGCCGAAATCGTGAACGTTGTTCCGCAACCCAAGGCGGGCGGTTCTTTTGCTACGGCCTGCTACAGCGCATTCGAGCATCCGGTCGCCATCGAGCATATCAAGGCCGACGCAGGCCTCGATATCGGCGGAACGCTCATCGGCATGCATTTAAAAGAGGTCGCAGTTCCTGTACACATGCAGCAGACGCATGTCGGAAAGGCAATCCTGATTGCGGCCCGCACTCGCCCGAAGTTTATCGGCGGTGAACGCGCGCATTACGATGAGAGCCTAAAAGACGGGTATCCGAAATTTTAAAAGATCCCCGCCTACGCGGGGATGACAATGCAAGGTGGACCCTATCGCCTCTTCGAGGCTCCAGGGTGACAATGCGAATTCTCGCTCCAGGGTGACAGATTTCAAAATGACTATAAGGATCCCCGACTAAACCGGGGATGACAATTACTCGTCGGAGACGCAGCGGACGCTGAGTTCGTTTACCTTGTAGTCTTCGTGATAGGTCAAGCCGGCGTTGTTGAAATCGTCGGTCACTTCCCAGCTGACGGCCTCGACAGCGCCCAGGTCGGCAGTGGACCAGAATCGAGCGGTTTTACCCAGGTCCATGAAGTTGCCGCTACCGAATCGAAAACCCGCGGGAACGGCGTTGAACCTGGATTCGTTCGTGCCGTTATTCTTTTTCCAGCCGTAATCAGACTTGAGCACCAGCGAAGCGTTGCCCTTCGCCTTACCCTGTACATACTTAGAAAGGTTCTGCCATTCGATAATCGAGGGAATGTGCCACCCTGCCGGGCAAATGCCCTTGATAAACATGCTCTTCTTTACAGCGCACGTCTTGGAATTGCAATTCGGGTCAATATTGAGCGCCTGGGCCCACGTGTAATAGCGGCCATACAGCCTGCAGGCCGCATCGTCGGAACTGTGACATTCGCTCCCGGGAGCATCGTAGCGGAGGTTTTCGGCCATCCACGCCTTCTTGCCGATAACGACTACCTTGTACGTTCTCCCGTCGCGAGGATCCTTGATGTACTTCTTGACGAAAGGTTTCGAAGGGTCGCGCGGTTCAACGTCGCCGTTCTTCAGCGGGGACGTTTCCCATTCCGACTGGGGTTTTTCGGCGGCAGCAGCCGGCGCAGGCATAACGTTCTGCACCTTGGCAAACATCGACTTTGCATCAGCCTTGATGCTGTTCCACAAGTCAACTGCGGTAGTCTGCATGGCGGTAAAACTGCCGATGAGGTTACCCGTACCCGTCGCGTAGAGTTCCACCGTGAGCGTAAGGCGGTCCTCGAACCTCCCCACGCGTGCCTGAGCCACATAGTCTGCAGCGATGTTCCTGCCCGTCTCTGCAATGCAGCTCCCTTCGCAATCCTCAATGGACTTGCCCGGAGGCAACATCACGTTGATGTTCTCGCGCGTCATGATGGTGTAGTTCATGTACGACGGCAGGGCAGCACCCGCCTGAGCGCGCAATTCATCAGTCAAGAAGCGGCATTCCGCGGGCGTAATCGCCTTGTCGATAGATACCGTCTCGAGGACGGCGACAAACGCCGCAAACGAATGAATGCTCAACAACAGGACAAATGATACTATCGCTCTCATAACGTCACAAATATAAGCACAAATTATCCGAAAAGGGCGCTTTGGGACAAATTAGCCGACAAAAATGCGTCCATTGCGGAACAACTGCATCCACGGGCCGTCTTCGCCCCACTCTGCCGGGTGCCAGGAGTACTGGCAGGTACGGAACACGCGTTCGGGGTGCGGCATCATCACGAGGGCACGGCCGTCTTCGGAGCAGAGGCCGTTGATGCCGAACGGAGAGCCGTTGGGGTTCAGCGGATAGCGTTCGGTGTATTCGTGCTTGCCGTCCACATAGCGGAGCGCCACGAGACCGGTCTTCAGGCAGGCTTCGGCGGATTCGCGACTAGCGAATTCCGCGCGGCCTTCGCCGTGTGCGACCGCAATCGGGAGCACGGAGCCTGCCATGCCCTTGAGGAGCACGGCCGGAGTGTCTTCGACCTTGAGCGTGCAGAAACGGGCTTCGAAGCGTTCGGAAAGGTTCTGCACAAAGCGCGGCCAATGCTTAGCGCCCGGAATCAAGTCCTTGAGGTTAGAGACCATCTGGCAGCCGTTGCAGACGCCGAGCGTGAAGGTGTCCTTGCGGTTGAAGTAAGCCTCGAATTCGGCGCGGGCCTTCGGGTTGAAGAGAATGCTCTTGGCCCAGCCTTCACCGGCACCGAGAACGTCACCGTAGCTGAAGCCACCGCAAGCGACGAGACCGTTGAAGTCCTTGAGGCTTACACGACCTTCGAGAATGTCGGTCATGTGAACGTCGATAGATTCGAAACCAGCCTTCTGGAAGGCGGCAGCCATTTCGAGTTCACCGTTGACGCCCTGTTCGCGGAGGATCGCCATCTTCGGGCGGCTTGCGTAATCCTTGATAATCTTGGCGGACGCCGCCACGTCGAAGGTGACCTTCGGCGTGATACCCGGATTGTCCTGTTCCAGCTTGAGCTTGTATTCGCTTTCGGCGCAATCCGGGTTATCGCGGAGGGCCGCGATGCGGCGGGTCGTGTCGCTCCAGATGGCGCGGAGATCCGAGAGGCCTTCGGCGTAGTCGCCGATGACCAGGTTGTAAGTATCGTTGAGCGTTGCAATTTCAGAAACCGTATCGCCGAGACCGGCAGCGGCAAATGCGTCGCGCACAGCAGCGAGGTCGGCATTCTTCACCTGGAGCACGGCACCGAGTTCTTCGTTGAAGAGGGCGTCGATGAGGTTGCCCTTGAGGGCGTCGGCCTTCACCGTCACGCCCACGTGGCCTGCAAATGCCATTTCGGCAAGCGTCGTGTAGAGACCGCCATCGCTCTTGTCGTGGTAGGCCATAATCTTGCCGGCGGCATTGAGCTTCTGGATGGTTTCGAAGAAGGCGCGGAGTTCCTTAGCGGAATCAACATCCGGAGCCTTGTCACCGAGGTTGCAGTAAACCTGAGCGGCAATGGATGCGCCCATGCGGTTCTTACCGCGAGCGAGGTCCACGAGAACGAGGGTCGAATCCTTACATTGCAAGAGCTGCGGGGTAAGCGTCTTGCGCACGTCAGCGCACGGAGCAAACGCACTAATCACAAGCGAAATCGGAGCGGTCACGCGGTGGCTACCCTTGTCATCCTGCCACACGGTGCTCATGCTCATGGAGTCCTTGCCCACCGGAATCGTAATGCCAAGTTCCGGGCAGAGTTCCATACCGATAGACTTCACTGCTTCGTACAAGTCAGCGCCGTCGCCTTCGTAGTTCGGCGTGGCCATCCAGTTTGCAGACAAGTTCACGCGGCCCATATCAGGCACGCAAGCGGCAGCCATGTTGGTGAGGGATTCAGCCACCGTCATGCGGGCAGCGGCCGCCGGAGAAATCAAGGCAACCGGGGCGCGTTCGCCCATACTCATCACTTCACCTTCGTATGTGTCGAGCGTTGCGCTGGTCACGGCGCAGTCGGCGACCGGCACCTGCCACGGGCCGACCATCTGGTCGCGGCAAATCATACCCGTCACGCTACGGTCACCGATGGAGATAAGGAACGTCTTGTCGGCAACAGTCGGGTTTGCAAGCACGCGGTGAGCCACGTCCTTGATAGTTGCATCGGCCGGAACCACCGTGGAATTGAGCGGGCGCTTCTGGCTCTTTTCGTTACGGATCATGCGGGGCGGCTTGCCAAGGAGCACGCCGAGCGGCATGTCAATCGGAGTCGTACCGAAGTGCTTGTCGGTAAGGGTCAGGTGCTTTTCAGGGATAGCCTCGCCCACCACGGCGTACGGGCAGCGTTCACGCTTACAAATCGCGTCGAACACATCGAGCTTGTCGCCGGCGATTGCGATAACGTAACGTTCCTGGGATTCGTTACTCCAGATTTCGAACGGGCTCATGCCCGGTTCGTCGTTCGGCACATTGCGCAGTTCAAACTTACCACCGAGGCCGCCATCGTTCACCAGTTCCGGGAAAGCGTTGGAAAGTCCACCTGCACCCACGTCGTGAATGAAGGTAATCGGGTTTTCTTCGTCCATCGCCCAGCAGCGGTCGATGACTTCCTGGCAGCGGCGTTCCATTTCGGGGTTCTCACGCTGCACCGAGGCAAAGTCGAGAGATTCATTACCGGCACCGTTAGCCACAGAACTTGCGGCACCACCACCGAGACCGATGAGCATCGCCGGACCGCCGAGCACAATCAGGTGGTCACCCGGGTCGATGTGGCCCTTTTCGATATGTTCATGCTTGATGTTACCGAGACCACCAGCCAGCATAATCGGCTTGTGGTAACCGCGGACTTCCTTGCCGTTCTGGGCATCGACTTCCTGTTCGAAAGTACGGAAGTAACCGAGGATGTTCGGACGGCCGTATTCGTTGTTAAACGCAGCGCCACCGAGCGGGCCTTCGATCATGATATCGAGGGCGGAAGCAATGCGGGACGGGCTACCGAAGTCCTTTTCCCAAGGCTGGACTGCACCCGGCAGTTTCAAGTTCGAAACGCTAAAGCCCGTGAGGCCGGCCTTCGGCTTACTACCCTTACCCGTGGCACCTTCGTCGCGGATTTCGCCGCCACTACCAGTAGCGGCACCCGGGAACGGAGAAATCGCCGTCGGGTGGTTGTGGGTCTCGACCTTCATCAAGATATCAACTTCTTCGTTGTGGAAGTCGTACTTGTTCGTACGCGGGTCAGCGTAGAAGCGGCCGGCGGTAGCGCCCTTCATCACGGCGGCGTTATCCTTGTAAGCGCTGAAGATGTTGCTATTGTGGAGCTGGTAGGTGTTCTTGATCATCTGGAACAGGGACTTGTCCTGTTTGACGCCGTCGATGGTCCATTCGGCACCGAACACCTTGTGGCGGCAGTGCTCCGAGTTGGCCTGCGCGAACATGTAGAGTTCCACGTCGGTCGGATTGCGCTTGAGCTCGGTGAAGTTCTTGACCAAGTAATCGATTTCATCCGGAGAGAGCGCGAGGCCCATTTCCTTGTCGGCCTTCACTAGGGCATCGCGGCCCTGGTCGAGCACCGGAATCACGTTCAGCGGGCGCGGTTCTTCCTTGCTGAAGAGAACTTCCAAGGAGGCGGTGTCGGCGAAAACGGCCTGGGTCATGCGGTCGTGAATCTTGGCCGAGATTTTTTCGCGGGCACCGGCGGGCACAGCACCTTCAAACTTCACGTAGTAAGCGATAGCACGTTCGATGCGCTTGATGGCCGGAAGGCCGCAAATGTGAGCGATATCGGTAGCCTTCGAGCTCCAGGGGCTGATGGTACCCGGACGCGGGCACACCACAAAGAGTTCGCCTTCGAGAGCCTTGGGTTCGCGGGCCGGACCGTAGTGCAGCACCTTCTTCAAGGTTTCGGTTTCCGCATCGGTCAGGTCGGCGGACAAATCCACCACGTGCAGGAATTCGGCATAGACGGAAGCGACAGAGAGCCCCGCTGCCTTGAAATCGGAAGAAAGTTTCTGGAGACGGAAATCCGACAGAGCCGGCGTACCACGAAGAATGAGCATTATAAACCTCGGTTTAAATTTTTACGCCGTAAAGATAGAAAATTCATGCGGGACGAACCCCGTGATTCTATCCTATCGCTTCGCTCCAGGACGGCTTCGCCCTCCAGAATGACACGCAAGGTTACGAAGCAGCAAAACTCGTTTTGATATTTCGTAACCGCAGCTGTCTTGCGCTTAGCGCAATGACAACAAGAAAAAAACGGCCCGGAGAGCGGGTCGTTTTAAGCTTTTTTCTAACTCGTTGAGAGTCAAAAAGTTAAGATTATTCCTCGACTTCTTCCTCTTCTTCGCCTTCAGGCATTTCTTCTTCCTGGGCAACCGGAGCTTCACCCATCAGGGCGCCGACATCGATAGACTTGAGGCCCGAAAGGGTCTTGAGGTCAGTCTTCTTGTCCACATCCACCTTGTCGAAGGAAGAGACAATGAAGTAGGCGCTGGTGGCCTCGAAACGACGGGTCTTGTTAGCGATGCTGTTCGAGCCCTTCGTTGTCGGGAAATACTTGGCTTCGAGCTTGGCCAAGTCCGGCGAAGTCTTTGCC
This sequence comes from Fibrobacter sp. UWR3, assembly GCF_900143055.1. Lineage (NCBI taxonomy): Bacteria > Pseudomonadati > Fibrobacterota > Fibrobacteria > Fibrobacterales > Fibrobacteraceae > Fibrobacter > Fibrobacter sp. UWR3. Next base: position 260,728 of record NZ_FRCW01000005.1, read on the forward strand.
GTCTGGCTTGCCTCGCAGGCCATCGCCCACACGAGCTTGTTCACGTCGGCCGAGTTGTTCACGTACTCGAGAATCTTCTTGCCACCGTTGAACGAGGCTTCGGTAGTCTTGGTGTAGTGTTCCGTAGCCTGGCTTACGTAGTTGCCCTTCTGCATAAGGACAGTCGCGGCGATAGCCACAAGGAGAATGGTGAGGACAATCGAAATGTTCTTGATATTCATTTTCACTTCTCCTTATTCAAACTTGAACGCCTTGGGGGCTTCGATGCTGAAGTTTTCGGCAAACTTGTATTCGACAAGAGCCTTGTAGTCGGAATCCTTGAGCTTGCCCTTCACGAACTTGAAGGTCGCCACGCAGTTCTTGCCGCAGGCAATTTCCTTCACGCCACCCTCGTTCTTGAGGAGGAACTGTTCGGCAAGGCCGACAGCAGCGATATCGTTCTGCACCTGGGCCGGAATGCTTGCGGCGGTGTACATGTACGAAATCTGCTTGAAGCGGGCATCCTTGTCGTCAAAAATCTTCTGGACGTTGGCATCGAAAGCGGCTTCGGTCTTGGGGCCGGTGAGCGTCGCATAAACGAGTTTCCACGCCATGCCGTACTGGTCCATGGATTTCCACTGGTCCTGCAGGGCTGCGTTCACGGTAGCCTTGTAGTTACCGACCTGTTCCTTGACGGATGCCTGCGCCTGGTCGTTGTACTTACCCTTGAGCGTAAACATCAAGACGACAAGAGCCACGATGAGCACAGCATCGACAATGGCCAAAATCTTGAATTTTTTCATGTTCATATAAAATCCTTCGAATGGAATGGTTTTAACAAGAAAATAATACTTAATTTGAAAAAAGCAAGCAAATTTATAGAAAAAATTGCACCTAAAACGGCAAAAAAAAGCAAAGAACGCGGTTTTTTGTATATTTTTTGCAGAATGAGTGATACAAACGAACAAAAAAAGCTGCCATCGCAGATTATTTTCGAAAACCTGAAGGAATTCCTGCGGGCAAAGAACGCCGCGCACGAATCCATTTTCAAGTTCCACTGGAAAAAGATGTGGCCGTTCAACCGCATCTGGCCGCAGGTCGACTACGAACGCATCGTGCGCCTGATGAGCGAAATCCGCAAGAACATCATCGCGCAGCAGAACCTGGTTATAGTGGCAAAGGAAAAGGCCGAAAGTTTCGAGAAATCTTTCCTGGATGCAGTACCCGCCTACCTCAAGGCGCTGGACAAGAGCTGCGTAGGGCTTGCAGACATCGCGCAGTGGAAGCAGGACATGCTCTACAAGAAAATCCACCACGAGGCAAAACTGGTGCGCGATTCGAAGGGCTACAACGAACTTTTGAAAACCTACGAGAAAGAACAAGCGGACTTGGTCCGGGCCGGAGCGTTCGTGCAGGCCGGCTGGATGGAAATTGCCAGTAAGGTCTAAGGCCATATGCCCGCAATCAGTGTAGTCATCCCGGTCTATAACACGGAGTCGTATATCGCGGACTGCCTTGCGAGCATTCACGGGCAGACCTTTCAGGATTTCGAGGCCATCATTGTCGATGACGGCTCTACGGACGGGAGTGCAGGCTTTGCCAAGGAATTCGCCAGGGATGATTCTCGTTTCCGCATCGTAAGCCAGGAGAACAAGGGCCTTTCGGAAGCAAGGAACGCAGGAATCGATGTCGCTCAGGGCGACTGGATTACTTTCGTGGACAGCGACGACATGCTCGCCCCGAATTTTCTGCAGGCATTGCTCGATGCCGCAAGGTCAACAGGCGCAGACATCGTATGCTGTGCCAAGCATTTCTTTGGAGAAGGCAATCTAGTCGCAAGCAACGGGAAGTTCGCGGATTCCGGTATCGGGATGCCCGCCGGAAGCAAGATGCCCGCCGGAAGCAATATGCCCGCCGGAAGCGAGATGTCCGCCGGTATTAAACGGTGCGCGACGCTCTCCCCCGCCAAAGCGCTCGCGAACGCGCTGTACCAGAACGACAGGCCAGACTATTCTGCATGGAACAAACTCTATGCGACACGCCTCTGGAAAACGCGCCGATTCCCCGCAGGCAAGTATTTCGAGGATATGGCGACCATCCCGCAGGTATTCCTGGATGCGGGGCGCATCGCATTCGTGCCCGAGCCGCTCTACATGAACCGCAGGCATTCCGCAAGCATTCTCGCAACCGCATACAGCCGCAAGAAGGCAGAACTTTTGGACATTGCAGAAGCGGTATGCAGCCTGGTCGCAGGCAAGGGCGCTCTGCTCGAAAGGGCGGCACGGAGCAACCTCTTCAGCGCAAGCTGCAGCATCTTGATGCGCACGGGCGATACGCCCGAATTCGCAGACTACCGCGACCGCGCGTGGAAGCACATCCGGGAATTGCGACTGGGTGCATTGCTCAACCCGCGGACACGCTGCCGGAACAAGGCGGCCGCCCTGATTTCTTTTGCTGGCAGGGCAACGCTCGTGAAGGCGCTACGGAGGCACGGATGATCCCGAAGAAGATACACTTCTGCTGGTTTTCGGGAGAGCCCTTCCCGGAGAACATACAACGTTGTATAGACAGCTGGCACAAGTTTCTCCCTGACTTTGAACTTGTCCACTGGAATGCCGAGAAAGCGCGCGCCACGGGAATCCCGTGGGTTACCGGAGCGCTCGAGCAAAAACGCTGGGCATTTGCCGCCGATGCGGTACGACTGCACGCTCTCTACACGGAAGGCGGGTTCTACCTCGATACCGACGTAGAAGTCCTGCGCCCGATTGAACCGCTGTTGAACCGCCCGAACGCATTCGGGTACGAAAACGGTTCCCGCAGGATTGAAGCCGCAGTCATGGGATGCGAGGCAGGTTTTGCACCCGTAAAGGCGGCGCTGGATTATTACAAGTCACGCGAATTCACGTACTCGGAGAGCGACGTAGATGACATGGTGCTCCCGAAAATCCTTGCAGACGCATTCGCGCCGTTTACCGGAATCGAGATTCTGCCCGAGAGCGCGTTCTCGCCCAAGAGCTACATCGACGGGAAGGTGAGCGCGACAGAAGAAACCTACTGCATCCACCACTTCGATAGCGCCTGGCGACCTGAATCCGTGCGCAAGGGAATCCGCCGCAGGCAATGGCTATTTGCCACCTTCCCCCGCCCGCTGGCAAAAGCACTCGCGTACCCGCTTTCGCTGTGGACGAACCTCACGACACTCGGGTTAGCAGGAACCCTGAAAAAATTTTTTAGGCGCTAGCGCTTAAGCAAAAAGCGCGGGATAAACAGTTTGGGGAACCGCTTCAGGAACGGCAACGAAAACGACCACAACTGCGGGAGCTTGCGGAGGGCATCCTTCTTGTCGCGGTAGGCAAGCATCGAGAACCAGTGCGATTTCCAGATGTTCACCGCCTCCTTGTAGCGCGGGTGGTCGCTATAGCGGGCCAGCACCTTCAAGAAGGTTCCGTACATGAGCGTGTTGTCGAGCGACATGTTGTTGCCGTGCTGGCGATAATAGCAGCACTTTACGGGCAAGACGGGCAGCGAACCGCAAATCTTGAAGAATTTTAGCCACTGCGGGAAATCCTCGAACGGGAATTCCGCATCGTAAGCCCCGTGCTCGCGGAAAAAGTCGAGCCGAATCATCTCGGAACAGCCGTGCACCTCTTTCTTGCCCATAAAAAATTCGTCGAAGGTCACCCGCGGAATGGAGCGCGTGTATCGCGGGTCGCATTCCTCTCCGTGATTGCCGTCCTTGTCCATCAGCACAATCTGGCCAAAGCACAGCGGGTCTTCGGGGTGCGATTCCAGGTAGGCACTCTGTTTCTCGAGCCTGCCTGCGGGCATCATGTCGTCGGAGGCGAACGAGCAGAAATACTTGCCGCGCGCCATCGAGACAAGCTCGTTCATCGTCGCCACCACGCCCTTGTTAGGGCGATGCACGTAGGTAAAATGCAGTTCATCGCGCAGGCGTTCCAGAATTTCGGGAGAACTGTCCGTACTGCCATCATCGACCACGATGAGTTCAAAAGCGACACCCTTCTGCGCCATCACCGAACGCACGGCCGCTTCCACGAACTTCTCGTGATTGTAACTAGCCATCAGCACCGACACGAGCGGCGGGAGTTCGCGCTGTTCTGTTTCGGAGCCCTGCACAAAGGCCTTCACGTACACGTTCTCATCCATCTTTTCGGCAAACATGTTCGTTATGGAGTATTCCACTTGAGCCTCCTGACAGATACAGCAAGCGCGACAAAGGTCACGAAGTTTTCGAACGCGTAGGCAAACATCGGGCCGTGCATTTCGAACAGGCGAATCCCCACAAAGGTAGCGCCCGCAAACAGCAGGTTCGCGCCAACTTCAATTACAAGAAACAGTTTTGTTTCGCGACGGGCAATCAGCACCATCCCGAGGCACCACGCGCCCGAGCGGAAGAAATCGCCCAGCAACTGCACCGGCATGTAGTCGGCCGCAGGGGCGTACGTGCCCGAAAGGAGAATCGCCACCACGAGGCCGCGCCCGAAGTAGAGCGCAATGCAGAACAACAGCGTAAAGCCCACCATGCGGACAAATATCGGGTAGAATTCCTTGCGGAACGCTTCGCGCGTCATTTCCCGGCTGATGCGCGGCAGTATGAGCACGCCGAGGATAGCCGAGAAAATGGAGGCAAAGAAGTCCGATATCTTGTAGACGCCCTGCCAAATGCCCGCGGCGTTCCAGCCGAGTTCCGCCCCAACGAGCGAACGCACGAACATGAGGACCAGCGGGGCAATTATCATCGGCACGAGGCCCATCACAGCATACGACATCCACGGCCCGCGCGTATCGAGAACGGACTGCCGGAATTTTGCCAGGCTAAAGCCTGCATGCGACGCCACACGGGCGGCAAAGATACCCGCGACAATCGACTGCGTCGCAATGATGCTCAATACCGAAAGGCGACCCGTGTACAGGAAGAACGCCACCCACAGCATCTGGAAAAGCGAGGCGGCAATCTGAATAAATGCCCAGCGTTTCACGAGCCCGAGGCCGTTCATTACCGCAGAGCAGATAGAGACGATGTTGGCGGCAAGCATTCCCGGGAGCGCAAAGAGTATGGCCGCCTGGGCCAGGCGCGGATGCACCCCCGGCAGTAGCTTCTCGAGCGGGGCGGCGAAACAGAATATTGCCGCCAGAGCGCAGGTTATCACGGTCGCGAAAGTCGTGAGGCGAAAACCGCCACGCCAAATACCGTGCAAGTTTTTGAGATTATCCTTGTTCTGTGCGGTAAGGCTTACCCAGCCGTTCTGCATGGCAAGGCTCGATGTCGCCTGCCCGATGCTCATCCAGTTCATGAACTGGCCCACGCACGCGAATGCAGTAGGCGGCAAGAAAACGGCAAGCAGCTTGTTGATAACGAAGGCACGGAGCGTGTTGAAGAGCGTCACCGAACCCGAGCCGAAAAACAGCCGCCAAATTTTAGAGGAGCGATCCACCGTCAGCCACCTATCTCACGTATCACACGCGCAGGCACACCGCCAATGACGACATTCGCCGGGAACTCGCCCGATACCACGGAACCAGCCGCGACAACGGAATTCTTGCCGATGGTCGAGCCCTTCAGAATCATCACGCGGTCGCCAATCCAGACGTTGTCTCCAATAACCACCTTCCCCGTTTTCGGGTTTCCATCGATGCGTTTCGACGGGTCAATCTCGTGGAAATCGCTGTCGAGCACGGTCACCGAGGAGCCCACAAGCACGTTATCGCCAATCTCGATTCCCTCGCCTTCAGATACGGCGGTGAACCGGTTGCAAATCTGGCAGTTCTTGCCGATGGAAATTTTTGAGTCAACGTTGCGCGGGTTCAAGAACTCGTACGATGTCCAGAAACCAGCATCTTCCATAAAGCCGAATACCGTGCCCTCGCCCACAGACACACGCCCCTTCCCTTCACAGAGCACAGGCGCAACGGAACGGAACTTTCCTTCGGGTTTCGCGGTCGAGATGCACTTATAGAAGCTCACGCGCGAGGTTCGCACCAGCTTGCGGATGATTCTAGCAAACAAACTCATTCAGCGCTCCTATAATTTCGGTGACCTCGGCGTCCGTAAGCACCTGCGACACGGGGATGCTCAATACAGTCTCGCCCATCGCCTCTGCAATCGGGAACTTGGGATTAGCGGGCAAAAGAACGTCCATTGCACCGTTTATTGCGCCGCCCTCCGGCCCAGCCGCGTAGGCCTGCTGCAAATGCGGAGGAATCGGGTAAAAGATGAGCGTCCCGATACCGCGTGCCTCGAGATACTTTTGCAGGGCATCGCGCACCCGCCGGTCAGGCGTGCGCACCGTAAACACGTGCCACACGTGCTCCCGCGGGTCTGCAGGGATTTCGGGCAATCGCACCAGCGGGTTATGCACCTCGCGCACGTAGCGGGCAGCAATTTCGCGCCTCCGCTCATTCCACGCATCAAGATGCGGGAGTTTCGCAAGCAAGAAGGCCGCCTGAATTTCGTCCAGGCGGGAATTGACGCCGCGGTAACGGTTCACGTACTTCTGTTCAGAACCGTAGTTGCCGAGCATCCGCACCACGCGGGCAAGTTCGGCATCGTCGGTCAGGACCATGCCCGCATCGCCGAGCGCCCCGAGGTTTTTCGTCGGGTAGAAACTGTAGGCGACCGCGGCGCTTTTCATACCCGCTTCAGCGCTTTTCGAATCGGCGGGCATCTCAGCGCAGGCATTAAACCGCGCACCGTGCGACTGCGCGGCATCCTCGAAAAGAAGGAGGTCGCGCGTCTTGGCAAACTCGCCAATAGCCTTCATGTCAGCCAGGCGCCCATACAGGTGCACCGCAAGAATCCCGCGCGTCTTTTCCGTGCAGGCATCCGCAAGCCGTTGCGGGTCGATATTGAAAGTCCTTTCGTCAGGTTCCACGAGCACGGGCACGAGCCCCGCCGCATTTACCGCAAGCACCGTCGCGATGTAGGTATTCGCGGGCACAAGAATTTCGCTACCCGGAGCCAGGTGGCCAAGTTCAATGGATGCACGGAGCATCAGCGTGAGGGCATCAAGCCCGTTCCCGACACCTACCCCATGCGCAAAACCGGAGTAGGCGGCAAATTCCTTCTCGAAGCGTTCGCAATAGGTACCGCGGATGTACCAGCCCGATTCCACGACCGCCGAGGCAGCGTCCTTCAAAGCGTCCATGTAGGGAGCATTCACCTGTTTCAAGTCAAGGAAAGGAATCTTCATTACCGCTCCTTCTTGAACTTGAGGTATTCGCCGTAATCGCGCCAGTAGTCGCTCTCGTCAAACTCGTGCGAAGTGAGCACCAGGCAAATGGAACCCGAAGAGAACCCGAGTTCCTCGGCCCACACTCCGGGCGGAATATGCAGCCCAAAATACGGGCGGTCCAGGCGATAAACCTTCTCGCTCTCGCCGTCAGAAACCTTGATATCGAAAGCACCGCTCGCCGCGACCAGCAACTGGTGGCATTCCTTGTGGGCATGCCCACCGCGCGTCACGCCGCCGGGAATATCGTACAGGTAAAAAACACGCTTGATATCGAAGGGAATCTCCTTCGAATTCTGGATAGGCGTAAGGCTACCCGAACGCTCACTTATCCTCGGGAGTTCAATGAGCGAGCACATGTCGATGCGGGCTTTCTTCAAATCCTGCTCGTTCATTTGCGTACCTCGCGGATAAACTCGTCAAAATCGCGGATGTAGTCCTCCTCGGAAAAATCCGCCGAAGAAACGACTAGCGCAAGCGAATTGGTCGAGAAGTTGTCGAGGGTCCTGAAGTGCATCGGGGGCAGGTAGAGCCCGTAGTACGAGCGCGAAAGGGAATAGCGCTTTTCTTCTACGCCGTCGTGCACCACCACGTCGAAACTGCCCGAAAGCGCGACGATGAATTCCTTCTCCGTCCTGAAAGCATGGCTTCCGCGCAGGCAACCGCCCGGCACGTCGTAAATCCAGTAGGTGCGCCGGATTTCGAACGGGACATGCTTTCCCGATTCCAAAAAGCTCAAGTTTCCGCGTTCGTCGAGGAACTTGGGCAGCTGGATGATTTGCGCTTTTTCTTCAAAATTCGGCATATTACGAAAGTAATATACAAATTTTGGTGTTTTGGAGGCGGTAGATTTGTATCTTTAAGGCATGTTCAGCGTTTTGCCATACGATTCGCACCTCGAGGCGCGATGGGACCGGTTCGTGATGAGCGAATCGGTGAACGGCACCTTTTTGCAGACAAGGCGATTCCTGAACTACCACCCGCAGGGGCGATTCAAGGACGCCTCCTTCATGCTGGAATCGAGCGGCACGATTGTCGCCGCATTCCCCGGGATTCTTACCGATGCAGGGCAGTGGATTTCGCACCAGGGTTCCACCTTCGGCGGGCCCGTAATTTCCAGGAACTTCTATACCGCAGAGCGCGTCATGCACATCATGGAATGTGCGGAAAATTACCTGAAGGGCTTCTGCAGGAGCGTGAAGATGCGGCCCACATCGAGCCTGTTCTCGCAGGAACCGACCGACCTCCTGGAATACGTGCTGGAGCACCGCGGGTACACGCGCAATTCCGAACTGAGCGCCGTGTGCACGCTGGAGGCAGGCAAGGACCCGCTCGAGAACTGCGAAAAGACATGCCGCTCGGTATTCCGCAAGTCGCAAAACTTCAATCTCGAGTACCGCGAAATGACCGACGCGGAACTGCCCGAATTCTACAGGCACCTGAGCAACCTGGAATCAAAGTTCGGCACAAAACCCGTGCACACGCTCGAGGAACTGCTCGACCTGCGCCATAACCGCATTGCAGACGAAGTAAAGTTCCGTGCCCTGTGGATGCGCGACACGGACCATGCAAATAGAGAAAAGTTCGTTGCCGGCATGATGCTATTTGATTTTAAACAAACTAACGTACGCCACGCGCAGTACATCGCCCCGAACGAGGAAATCCGCGAGTTCCAGCCCACGACCGCCATGTACATAAACGTAATGCGCGAGGCAGCCCAAGACGGCATCAGCAAGTTTTCGTGGGGAACATCCAACGGCATGGCGGGGGGCGCCTTGAACCTGCCCCTGTTCAAGTTCAAGGAATCCCTCGGTGCAAAGCCCTCGCTGAACCTGATTTACAGCAAAGAAGAACTGCCGGGATAACCCCCAAATCGTCATCCCCGCGACCTTAGTTGTCATCCTGGAGGGAGCAACGCGACCGATAGGATCCAAAAGCTAGTTGTCTTGAACACAGCAGACTCTCGCGCAGACAGCGCAAAGAACCCGAAAAACAAGCCCAAAAGGCAAATATTTGTAAAAAGTTGCATTTTTGTGCAGTGAACCTATTGACAATTGCCCAATTGTGCATTATATTTAGGAATATAAATTCATAATGCGAGGTTTATCATGGATAACAGCAAACGCAAGGAACTGACCACCCGTCAGGAAGAAATCTACGAATACATCAAGAAGTATTCCCGCGAAAACCACATGCCGCCCACCGTCCGCGAAATCGGCAACCATTTCGAGATTTCCTCGACAAACGGCGTGCGCTCTATCCTCGCCGCCCTCATCAAGAAGGGCTACATCAACCGCTCCCCGCGCCTCAGCCGCGGCATCGAGATTGTGGATACTGACGGTTCCGCCGCCGATTCCGCACCGAGCAACACCATCGAGATTCCCATTATCGGCCGCGTGGCCGCGGGTACGCCCATCCTCGCCGTACAAAACCTCGAAGGAACGGTCACCATCGACCGCGACTTCCTCGCCTGCCGTTCCGACGTATTTGCCCTGCGCGTCAAGGGCGATTCCATGATCAATGCCGGCATCTTCGACGGCGACCTCATCTTCGCCCGCCAGCAGCGCTCTGCCGAACGCGGCGAAATCATCGTGGCGCAGGTCAACAACGAGGCCACCGTCAAGTACTACCAGCCGCAGCACGACCACATCGAGCTCAAGCCCGCTAACCCGAAGTACCGCCCCATCATCGTGAACAAGGGCAGCGACTTCTCCATCGCGGGCCGCGTCATCGGCGTGATGCGCAAGGTGAACTAAGCGCGAAATTCATTTATACAGAAAACCCTGCCGGTGCGGCAGGGTTTTTCGCTTTTTAAGACCCTCGCCTTTGCGAGGGTGACGAAATAGGCTTTGCGAGGGTGACGAAATAGGCTTGTCGAGGGCGACGAAGCGGGCTAGTCGAGGGTATGGACCAGCAGGCCGTCACGCAGCTTGGGTTCGAACCAGGTGCTCTTCGGCGGCATGATTTCGCCCGCATCGGCGATGTTCATGAGCTGGTCGAGCGTAGTCGGGTACATCGCGAACGCGCAGGCGCATTCACCGCTGTCGACGCGCTTCACCAGTTCGCCGAGACCGCGGATGCCACCGACGAAGTCGATGCGCTTGGAGGTACGCGGGTCGTCGATGTCGAAAATCGGCTTCAGCACGAGCTTCTGGAGCAAGGCCACGTCGAGGCTGTCGACCGGGCCCAGGTTCTTGAGGAACTTGTCCTTGAACGTGCAGGCGTACCACTTGCCCTGCAGGTACATATTCACCTGGTTCTGCTTTGCCGGGTGCTGCATCTCGGCGAGCGGCTCAATATCGAACACCTGCTTCAGCTCTTCCATGAGCTGCTCCGGCGTGCGGCCGTTCAGGTCCTTCAGCACGCGGTTGTAGTCCAGAATCTTGAGTTGCGTGCTCGGGAACAGGATGGCCAGGTAGCGGTTGTATTCTTCCTCGCCCGTGTTCTTCGGGTTCTGTTCCGCGCGGTAGCTTGCAGCGCGGGCTCCGGCGGCACTGCGGTGGTGACCGTCGGCAATGTAGCTCACCGGAATCTGTTCAAAGCTCTTGCGGATGGCGGCAATCTCGGCATCGTCATCGATAATCCAGACCGTGTGGCCAAAGCCGTCGCCGTCGCTCACGAAGTCGTAAACAGGCTTGCGCTTGGTAACGGCACCGAAAAGGTCGAACTGGCCGTTGTCGCGATAAGTGAGGAACACCGGACCGGTATTGGCGTTGGTGTCGAGCACGTGGCGCAGGCGGTCTTCTTCCTTGTCGGCGCGGGTAAGTTCGTGTTTCTTGATAATGCCGTTGAAGTAGTCGGCGGCGGGCACGGTGCACACCAGGCCGTACTGTTCGCGGCCGTTCATCGTCTGGCGGTAAACGTACAGGCAGTCCTTCTTGTCGTGCGCAATGACGCCATCGGCAATCATCTTGTCGAGGTTCGCACGGGCATGCGCATAGACCTTCGGGTCGTACGGGTCAACGCTGTCGTCAAGTTCGATTTCGGCACGGGTCACGCGCAGGTAGGAATGCGGGAGCCCTTCGGCCATGGCCTTGGCTTCGGCGCGGTTCATCACGTCGTAAGGGAGAGCGGAAATGTCCTTGGCCTCGGCGGGGTTCACCGGGCGAAGGGCCTTGAACGGATAGATGTGCATCATGGGCTTCTTTCCTTTGTGAGATTCCTTGATTAAAACTTCGTCCTCGGAAATGAGGTTGTGGATATAGCCGGTCTTGCCTTCAATCCACTTCTTCTTGCGGTAACTGACAACGAAATACGCAATGAAGAAGAAAATGAATCCGGTGATAGCGGCAACGATGGTTATACCAATCATGAAGGCGAGCAGGTGACCGGCGGCATTTTCCCAGAGGTTCTTGACAATATCCAAGCAGTTGCGGATAGACATGCGTTCGAATTCACCCAGAAAGTCAAACTTGATCGGGTCGGGGTCGACAATCTTGCAACCGATATAGTAGCCCGAGGGGTAGAATATGCCGAACTGGGTCACGGGGTTTGCCACGAAGTCGGCCACGACACCCGGAACCTTCGGCAGGCGGAACAGCGCACAGATAGCCACGGTAAGGATGATGGCAAAACCGATGGTAGGCCACACGCCAATAAACACGCCAATAAATACGGACCACGCGACCTTCAAGGAATCCTGGCGACGAGGAAACATGCGATTGTAGTAAATACGGCTCAAGCGCTTGTACTTGGATTCCTGCTTGCGCGCAGGTTGATGGTGACGAAGTTTCATAAGCGCGCACAAAGATAGAAATTAGACGAAAGATGCGAGGCGAAAGACAAAAGAAAATCTCGGAAATTCTATTTTTTGTGGTATGAAGCACGTTATTTCAAAGGAAGGATTCGAAAAATACAAGGCAGAATGGGAACAGCTCAAGTACGTGGAGCGCCCCGCCATGATAAACCAGGTACAGGCGGCCGCCGCAGAAGGCGACCGGAGCGAAAATGCGGCCTATACCTATGGGCGCATGCGCGTACGCGAAATCGACCGCAGGCTGCGCGAACTTGACCGCATCCTCGACGGAGCAAAAATCGTGGAAATTTCCGCACCCGAGGACGGCTCCATCCGGTTCGGCGCGACAGTGAAGCTGCTCGACAAGAAGACCAAGCGCGAAAAAGCGTACAGCATCGTCGGCGAAAAGGAAATCGACCCGCTGCAGGGCAGAATCAGCCTCAAGTCACCCATCGGCGAAGCCCTCGTCGGCAAAAAAAAGGGCGAAACCGTGCAGGTTCAGGCCCCCCGCGGAACCATCACCTACGAGATACTTGAGGTAACCTACTAACAATGTGAAATGTGGAGTGTGTAATGTGAAATGATTAGTCACTCACCACTCACCACTCACCCCTCACTCCCCACTCCACACTTGTCATTATGTTCGTCGACACGCATTGCCACATAGATTCCTACGAGCGCCACGCCGGAGAAAGTTTCGACGCGCTACTCGCCCGCCTGCGCGACGACGGCGACCCGAATATCGAGCTGCCCGAGGCGTTTATCCACGTGGCATGCGACCCGGCAGACTTCGAACGTGCACGCGAGCTCTCCGAAAAACACCCGAACGTCTACGCCGCATACGGAATCCACCCGGAATACGTCGACACCGAAACTCCCGATGACGAAGCACGCATGCTCGAATACCTGAAGCACCCCAAGTGTGTCGCCTGCGGGGAGTTCGGGCTCGACTACCATTACGACCCGGAATCGCGCCCGCGGCAGATAGCCCTCTTCGAGCGCCACCTGCAACTGGCGCTCACAAGCGGAAAACCCATCGTGCTCCACCTGCGCGAAGCGGACGACGACGCGCTCGCCGTACTGCGCGGCGCCGACATCCGCAACAAGAACATCCATGTGCACTGCTTTACCGGCACACCCGGATTCGCGGAAGCGCTACTCGCCCTCGACGCGAACATCTACATCGGGTTTACCGGCATCATCACGTTCAAGAACGCACAGAACGTGCGCGACGCCGCGGCCATCGTACCCGATAGCCGCATGCTCCTCGAAACGGACTCCCCCTACATGGCGCCCATCCCTTACCGGGGCAAGCCCTGCCATTCAGGCTACATTCCCTACATTGCAAACAAACTTGCAGAAGTAAAAGAAAAGCCCGTAGAAGAAATCTACAGGCAAGTCCGCGAAAATACGCGCCGCTGTTACGGAATCTAGGCTATCTGCGCAGCCGCACCTGCAGGCACTGCACCGCCCGCGTAGTGCGCCTCCATGTACTTAAGCGCATCTTCGGGCGAAAGCGGAACACTAAAGTAGAATCCCTGAATGTTACGGCAGCCCTCGCTCCGCAGGAATTCCAGCTGTTCCTCAGTTTCTACGCCCTCGGCAATCAGTTCCAGATTTAGGGACTTCGCAATCCCGATAACCATCTTCGCGAATGCCGCATCTTCCTCGTCGTCGGCGACGTGGTCCACGAACGACTTGTCCATCTTGAGCGTATGCACCGGCAAGTGCTTCAGGTAAGAAAGGCTGCTGTAGCCCGTGCCAAAGTCATCGATGGAAATCTGCACGCCCATGCACGAAAGTTTGCGCATGATGTCCGCCGCCTTCTCCACCTCGCAGGTCGCCGTGTACTCGGTAATCTCGAGTTTCAGGTTACGCGGGTTCAGGTTCGTCTCGGCGAGCACGCGCTTCACGTCGTCGACCATCGATTCCATCGCAAACTGCTTTGCCGAGAAGTTCACCGCAACGCGGATGTCCTTGAACCCCAGATCCACCCACTTCTTGGTCTGGATGCACGCCATCTTGAGGATAAGCGCACCCATCGGCACAATGAGCCCGGTCTCTTCGGCCAGCGGGATGAATTCTGCCGGAGAAACAATCCCGTGCTCGGAATTGTTCCAGCGGACAAGCGCCTCGAAACCGACAATCCGGTCCCCGCTAGCGATATCTATAATGGGCTGGTACATCAGCACGAATTCCTGGGCCTGGATGGCGCGGCGGATTTCGTACTCGAGCTTGTAGAGCTTCATCGCCTTCTCGCGGATGCCGCCCGTCACGAACTGGATTCCGCCATGCTGCCCGCTCTTCTTCAGGTTGCGAAGCACTGCATTCGCACTCGCGAGGATATCCTCAACACAGTCCACATCACTATTCAAGACAACCGCCATCGACGCACTCACAAAGAGCTCGCTACCGTCCAGCTGGATAGGCGCCTTAATTTTCGTGTGAATCTGCTTCACCTTCGCAAGCAGGTCCTCGCGCACTTCGCTACCCTGGATATCGTGCAAAATGACCGCGAAAACATCGGGCCCGATACGCGCCAGAACGTCGTTCTTGCCGCAGGTCGCCTTGATGCGCTCGGCAACCACGCGCAACACGTTATCGCCAAAGTTGATGGAATAGGATGCGTTTATCGCCCCGAAACTGTCGATATCGAGGAGCGCCACGCCAAAGGTGTATCCCGGTTTCTGGGCGGCCATGTCCACGTCGACCTTGAGCTTTTCAAGGAAGAACTTGCGGTTATAAACACCCGTAAGCGCATCCTGGTAGGCGTAGTAGTACTTTTCGCGGGCAATGGCAGACGTGTCACTTGCGGTTATGGAACCGATAACGCGGATAGGCCTGTTTTCGGAATCCATCTGCAGGCGTCCCGCAATCATAATCTCTTCGGGCTTGCCCTTCATCGGCGAAGAAAGCCGGAGCACCTCGGAAAAGTCCTCGCCCGTCTCGAGCGCCTTCATGAACTTTTCCCTGAACGCGACCCAGTCACTCTCCATCACGTAAGACTCGAGCGCCGAGAACGAGTCCTCGAGAAGTTCCTTCGCGCCAATCAGTTCCGCCACGAGGTTGGACCAGTACACCTTCCCCGTCGAAACGTTAAATGTCCAGAAGCCCTCGTGCGACACGTCGATCATCATCTGGTGGAGTTCGCTCTGCTCGTGCAGGTCCTTCTGGAAATCGCGAACGGGCTCGGTATCCACCTTCGTCGGGATTTCCACGTCGGTACGCATCTTCTTGCGGTTACCTACCGTCGGGAACGAGTAGAACAGGGCCAGGTACGCAATAAAGATGATTGCAACAAAATAGGGGACAAACGCCATCACATGCCCCGAAAAATGCAGAATATCGGGAACAAACGCCGCGAACATAAAGCACGCGAACAGGAGCGCAAAACGGAGGATTTTGTGTTCGTCAAAAAGTTTCATCTATATGACACCCAATGTGCATAAAATAACTCAAAAACCCCAATTTAGATTATTCCCGATTGAATTAAAGCAATTTTGTAAGTAAAAAAACCGCTCCAAAAGCGAGTATTCCACTTTGGAATAAGCCTTTCTTTTATTCCATAAAGAGATATTTCTGGTATAAAAGACATGCGGGAGGGGCCCCAGCTCGGAGTGGACGCCTACTCCCCAAAGAGGATAACTCAACTAAGCCACTAAAGTGGCAAGTTTCGTATAGGCGTCCGTGGCTGCACTCGGTCATATCGGCAAGTAAACTTGCCGCTGCGACACTCGTTTGCACACTACTGCGAAGGCCAGAACATATAAAAAAGCCCCCAGCTTTTTACCGAGGGCAGTTTCCCGTGAGCAAGAATCTAGCGGATTCGGTCGTATCCGTGAGCAAAAAAGGGCGACCAGTATTAACTGGTCGTCCTTTGCGAGAGCGAGCGCAGACCGGAGAAGTGGTTCCCGAGTCTAGCGCGAGCGGTCGTATTACACAGCGCCCTGCCACTTCATGGCATCGGCAACCTTGAGGAAGCCAGCGATGTTTGCACCCATCACGAGGTTGCCCTTCTGGCCGTACTTGACAGCGGCAGAGGAAGCAGCGGCGTAGATGCTCTTCATGATGCCTTCGAGCTTCTTGTCCACTTCTTCGAAGGTCCAGGAGAGACGTTCGGAGTTCTGGGACATTTCGAGACCCGATGTTGCCACGCCACCAGCGTTAGCAGCCTTGGCAGGTCCAAAGAGAACGCCAGCCTTCTGGAAGGCTTCGATAGCTTCCGGAGTAGACGGCATGTTAGCACCTTCGGCAACGGCCTTCACGCCGTTAGCGATAAGAGCCTTGGCACCGTCGAGGTCGAGTTCGTTCTGGGTAGCGCACGGAAGAGCGATGTCGCACTTGACCGTCCAAACACCCTTAGAACCTTCGTGGTATTCAGAACCCGGAACGAGCTTGGCGTATTCGCTGATGCGGGCGCGCTTCACGTTCTTGAGTTCGAGAACGACGTCGAGGTTGATGCCGTTCGGGTCGTAGACGTAGCCGTTGGAGTCGGACATGGTCACGACCTTGCCACCGAGCTGAGTAGCCTTCTGGCATGCGAACTGGGCAACGTTACCGGAACCGGAAATCACCACAGTCTTGCCTTCGAAGGAGTCGTTGGCGAGGTCCTTGAGCATTTCGCGGGTGAAGTAGCAGAGGCCGTAGCCAGTAGCTTCGGTACGGGCGAGAGAGCCACCGTAGGAGAGGCCCTTACCGGTGAGAACGCCCACAAATTCGTTGCGGATGCGCTTGTACTGACCGAACATGTAACCGATTTCGCGAGCGCCAGTACCCTGGTCACCAGCCGGAACGTCCGTGTCGGCACCGACGTGCTTGCAGAGTTCAGTCATGAAGGACTGGCAGAAACGCATCACTTCGTTGTCGCTCTTGCCCTTGGGGTCGAAGTCGGAACCGCCCTTGCCGCCGCCCATGGGGAGCGTGGTGAGGCTGTTCTTGAAGATCTGTTCGAAGCCGAGGAACTTCAGCATGGAAAGCGTAACTTCATTACGGAGACGGATACCGCCCTTGTACGGGCCGATGGCGGAGTTGAACTGCACGCGGTAGCCACGGTTCACCTGAACGTTACCCTTGTCATCGAGCCAAGGTACGCGGAAGGTAATCACGCGTTCCGGTTCGACGAGGCGGTCGATCACGCCGTTGGTTTCCCAGGACTTGTCCTGTTCGAGGACGGGGTCGAGGGATTCGAGGAATTCGCGGACAGCCTGATGGAAGAGGGCCTGGTCCGGATCGCGGGCGACGACCTTGTCATAGACTTTCTGAAGGTAAGCATTCTTGATTGCCATTTTATATATCTCCGTTGAGAGTTTTGATTGTTAATGTTTTTAACGCTTGTAAAGATAGCAAAGGGGCATGACAAATAGTGAAAAACGGGCAAAAATCTTCAAAAACTTACATTTTTGTAAGTTAGTTTTTTGTCAGTTTTAAAAAGTTTGAATTTTCGTTAAATTTCACGGCATAGAAATGCAAAAACCTACATTTTTGTAAGTTTTATATTTTCACTATCATTCGTAACGAAAATTTTACAGACGCCGGGTATGCTTTAGAGCGTTTATAAAGATCCCCGCCTACGCGGGGATGACAGTTGAACAATGTCAGGGATGATTTAGAGTTCGAGGAAGGCCTTCAGGTCGTCCATGCGGCGCTTCGCCATCTCGACTCCGTGCTCGTAGGACTCGTTCATCTTGTCCATGTCGGTATCGAACTGGTCGCACAGTTCTATGAGGGGGCGAACCAGGAACAGCCTCCCCTCCTTCTCGAGTTTCTCCATCTGCACGAACATCTTCTCGTAACGCTTGAGACGCACCATCAGGGCGCGGAAAAGTTCGGGGTACTTGCGCTTGTACATCGGGTTGAGGATTGCGCGGTACTTGCGGAAATCCGTCACGGCCTCGCCCGGGTAATGCGTCGAAACAGCCACCACCTTGTCGCAGCCCTTCTCGAAGGCGCGCTCATACGGGATAGGGACCGTAATGCAGCCGTCGGCGTAGTGCTTGCCGTCGAGAGATGCCATCGGGAAAATCATCGGGAGGGCGCAGCTCGCGCTAATCAGGTCCAGAAGGCGCTTCTTGTCTTGCCTTTCGGACTTGAACTCGGCGCGGCCGGTCTCACAGCAGGTGAGACCGATTTCGAATTCAATCTTGGAATTCCGGTAGGCCTCGAAATCGAGCGGCATCTTGCCGTCGGCCGCGAGGTAATTCAATGCGTGAAATTCCTTCTGGATTCCGATAAACTTGCTCGCCCATTTTTTGCCCTCTTGCAGGCGTGTCGGGAGAACGATAAACTTGAGCCTTCCCTGCTGGCGGGTAATGAAGTTCACCGCCGCGTGCGCACCGGCGGAAACGCCCGCAACGTAATTGAAGTCTATACCCTCGTCGAAC
The DNA here is from genome assembly GCF_900143055.1 of Fibrobacter sp. UWR3. Taxonomy (NCBI): domain Bacteria; kingdom Pseudomonadati; phylum Fibrobacterota; class Fibrobacteria; order Fibrobacterales; family Fibrobacteraceae; genus Fibrobacter; species Fibrobacter sp. UWR3. The sequence goes on from NZ_FRCW01000005.1 coordinate 279,072, forward strand.
CAGGTGTCCAGCACTCCTGCGCTGAACATCGTCTGGCGCGAGCCTCCTTCCAGCACCAACCCCGCCTTCACGCATTCCCCCTATTGTCATCCCCGGCCTGACCGGGCGGACAGCACTTAGAGCTTTGCTCTTTAGTGCGCATGGCCTCCAAGGTGGGGATCTGTTCGGACGGAGTTTCTGCCGCAATGGGCAAAACCGGCGGTTCGGCAACGCCGAGCGCACGCTGCTTGAGCGTCCAAACCTTCTGGCGGAAATACTCACTGCGTTCGGCCAGATGCTTCGAAGAAGGTATGCCCTTCACGCGCTCGATTTTTTCGGGCTCGCCCACGACTATGCGGGTGCGGCGCCCTATCTTGTACACACCTTCAAGGCCCACCGAAAGCACGGGAGCGCCCGTACTACGCGCAAGGAAAGCAAAGCCCGTCTTGAATTCGTTCAGCAGGCCATCGTAACGGCACTTGCCCTCGGGGAAAATAATGACGTTGTTCCCCTTTTCAAGTTCGCGCTTCGCTAGCAAGGCCCATTCGGTATCCAGGTTAAAACGGTCGCAGGGAATCACGCACTTGACACGCGTCAAAGCCCAGCTGAAATGCGGGGCTTCCACCTGGTCCTTCGCCACCACGATGCTCTTCTTGTGGAAAAAGATGGCAAGCATCATGAGGGGGTCCCACATGCTGGTATGGTTCGCGATAATAACCGAGGGCGTCTTGAGCCGCGGGGACTTTACCGAACCCGCAAAAGTAATCTTCGGGCGGTACGCCACCAGCAGGTAAACGCGCACGGTGTATATCACGACCACCATGACGAACTGCATAAAAAGTTCAAACAGAAAATTTTTCTTCTTTACTTTCACTTTATTTACAGATCCTTCGACTACGGGCTTCGCCCTGCGCTCAGGATGACAGCGGGAATACTATTTCCCCAAAGATTCCTTGGGAATGCTCGTAAACGTCAGCGCACCCTTCGCGTGCACGTTGCCGTTCACCTTCACGATGCAGTCAAAACCAACGAGAACGCCACCGCCCTTCGTCTTGTTCACGGTAATTTCGAGCTGGTCGCCGGGAATTACCGGCTTCACGAACTTGAACCCGTCAATCTTCAAAAGCACGTAGAGGTTCTTTTCCAAATCCTCTGCGGGCTTCTCGATAACGAGGGAGCAGAGCTGCGCGCAACTTTCCACGATAAGCACGCCCGGCATAATGGGCGTCTGCGGGAAGTGACCCGTAAAGTACGGTTCGTTCACGCTCACATTCTTAATGCCCACGGCAGATTCATTCGGCACGAGTTCCGAGACCTTCTCGATCATCTGGAACGGCGGGCGCTGTGCAATCTTTTCGCTGATTTCAAAAATGTTCATCATAGAGAAAGGCCTCCATCGAGCACGAACACCTGGCCCGTCACGTAGGCGAACTGGTCAGACGCGAGCGCAGACACGATGTTCGCGACTTCGTCTGCGGTACCGAAGCGCTTGAGAGGAATCTTTTCCACATAGCCCTTGCGGGTCTCTTCGGGGATAGCCTCAATCATCTCGGTCGCGATAAAGCCGGGAGCCACGGCATTCACGCGGATACCGAAACCGCCGAGTTCCTTCGCGAGGGTCTGCGTGAGGGAGTTCACCGCACCCTTCGTGGCGCTATAGACAGCCTGACCGGCGAGCGCGAACTTGGAGGAGACGGAGCTCATGTTGATAATCACACCGGACTTCTGCTTGTACATCTTCACCGCAACCTGCTGGGCGCAGTAGAAGTAGCCCTTCACGTTCAGGTCGAAGCACTTGTCGAGCGTTTCGGGGTTCATCATCATCAGGTATTCGTCGCGCACGATGCCCGCATTGTTCACGAGCACGTCGATGCGGCCGTAGGCCTTGAACACCTCGCGCACCATGACCTTCACCTGCGAGAGGTCGGCCACGTTCGCCTTGTAAATCATGCCATCACCACCCTCGGCCTTAATCTGGTCGAGCGTCTGCTGCGCGGCCTCGTCGGAACTGGAGTAGTTCACCACGACCGTGTAGCCATCACGGGCAAGGCGCAAGGCACAAGCCTTGCCGATTCCCTTCGATGCACCTGTAACGAGAGCAACTTTCATTTTTGAGCCTCCCTATTTAAGGATTTTTTCCAAACACGACTGCGCTGTAAGAGCCACCCGCCGCAAAAGAGATGATTAGAATTTTCTTGAGGTTCGTCGCATCGGCAGACTTGCTTGTCACGGAACCATCGCCCGCAATAAAAAAGGCGTTGTCGCAAGCAAGTTCGCCGTTCAACAGGAGCGCAGCTTCTGCGGCGGCGAGCGCGGCAGACCCCGCACGGCCTTCGCCGACACGTTCCTTGACCTCGAACAGCGGCATCGTAGCGAGCTTGTCGCCGAACACGCGCTTGAGGGCACCCTTCTCGATATCGTCGATACGCTTGCAGCCGTTCGCGAATCCGCAAACCGCATCGATATCGGCGGCAGAGAGGCCCGCATCGGCCAGGGCGTCGTTGATAGCCTTGTCGAGCGCCTCGTCAGAACCAGCGAGCTTGCCGAACTTCACGTTCTTGCGGCCATGGCCAAACCCGAGCGCATAGCAATAGACCTTCGCACCGCGGGCCTTCGCGTAATCCTCTTCCTCGAGCATTATCGACACAGAGCCGTCGCCCACCACGAAGCCTTCGTTTTCGGCAAAGGGTGCGACCACATCGCCTGCGGCAACACCGAGCTTCTGGGCGAATTCGGTAATAATCGGCAGGTTCTCGTCGGTACCGGTCGCCATCATCGCCTTTTCCTGGCCGTCGTGGATGACGTTCATGGAGTAACCGATGCTGTCGAGACCGGAAAGCGGGCCCGTCGTAATCGTGACACCGTAGCCCTTGATGCCGGAGCAAATCGAGAGGTAACCACCGGCGGCGTTGTAAACCGTGTGCGGGAACTTGAACGCGGAACCGCCCGCGTTGCCCGCCTCGGCAATCAGTTCCTCGAAATCGTAGGTAGCACCGAGACCGCCCTCGCTGGTCCCCACGATAATGCCGATATCCTTCGCGTTGTCGTCGGTCACCTGGAATGCGGAATCCTGCAGAGCGCGCATGCCCGAAACCGTCTGGAGCTGGCCCAGGTTATCGAGCTTGCGGTAGAACGCCATCTTGATGCCAAGTTCCTTGTAATCCTCGAGCGCGATGGTCGAATGCACCGAAGCGCTCTCGGGCTTCTTGCCCGCCTTTACGGCATCCAGGTAGGCAGCCTTGCTGTTGCCGAGCGGAGACACGATTCCAAGACCGGTCACCGCAATTTTCTTCGCCTTGGCGGACTGGGCGGAAACTTCGCCCGGCACCTTCGAGAACACGATGGCGGCGTTCGTGCCGCCGAATGCCACGTTGTTGCTCAACACGCACTTGAGTTCCTTGTGGCGGGCCTTGTTCTGCACAAAGTCGAGAGCGCCCACCTTCTCCTTGAGGGCGGCGGACTGTTCCTCGGTATAGGGGAACGTCGGGAGCACCGTATCGGTCGTAAGCGCCTTGATGCTGAAAACCGCCTCGATGGCACCCGCGGCGCCCAGGCAGTGGCCCGTCATCACCTTCGTGGAACTCACGCTCACGTTCGCATTGTCTTCGCCAAAGAAATTCTTGAAAGCCGTAATTTCAGCATTGTCGTTCTTGCCCGTGCCGGTACCGTGAGCGTTCACGTAACCGATATCGGACTTGTCGATGCCGGAGTTCTTGACGGCGCGGTTGATGGCCTCCATCAGGCACACGCCATCTTCGCGCGGGGCAGTAATGTGGTTCGCGTCGCTCGTGACGCCGGAGCCGAGCACTTCGCAATAAGTCTTCGCGCTGCGCTTCTGGGCATGTTCGTAGGATTCCACGATGACGATACCCGCACCTTCACCGAGCGTGATGCCGTTACAACGGTTAAACGGGGAGCAGCCGTTCTCGTCGAGTGCATGAAGCGAAAGGAAGCCGGAATACGGCACGGAAGCGAAGGAATCCGCACCGCCCGCAATCACCACGTCGGCCTTGCCCGCGCGGATGAGGTCGCAGGCGACCGCGATAGAAATCGTACCCGCCGCACACGCATTCGCCACGTTCGTCACGATGCCGCCCGCGCCACAGGTTTCTGCCACCTGGCTTGCAATGGATGCAATCGGCATCTTCGCAATTTCTGCGGCATCGCGCCCGTGCTGGTGATACTGTTCAATGGAAAGCACGCCACCCACGCAACTGCCGATAACTACGCTCACGCGCTGGTCGTCACCAAAATTAGAAAGCCCCGCATCGGCGAGGGCCTCGTTCGCGGCCTTGATGCAGAGCTTCGAGACGCGGTCCTTCTCTTCGGGGGCGTCAATCTGGTCGAGCGTGTCACACTTGACTTCGGCAGCCAAGTCCGCGTAGCAGTTCTTTGTATCTAGGGAAGTCGTCTTGTGGATTCCCGAAACGGATTCTAAAGCACTCTTCCAGGTTTCTTCGACATTGTTACCGACGGCGCAAATTACGCCCAGGCCAGTAACTACACAGCGACGTTCATCAGGTGTCATATCCATTCCAAAAAAAAACAGGTTAGTGGTTGCCACGTCACCTTTAATATCTACGCAAGCGCTGGTGATCCCATCGCCTACGGCTCCAGGATAACAGCACCGAAGAATGCGCTTGATAGGGCGACGAATTAAGCCTTGTGGCTTTCGATGTAAGCGGCGATGGTATCGATGCTCTGGAAGTTTTCCTTCGCGACACCGGTCATGGACACGCCGAAGTTGGAATCCACGAAGGAAATGATTTCGAGGGAATCGACGGAATCGAGACCGATTTCTTCGCCAAAGAGCGGGGTGTCGAACTGGAGAACGTCGCCATCTACGCCGAGATCGGACATAAAGAAGGCCTTGAGCTTGCTTTTCATTTCTTCGTTTGCCATTGTTTCCTCTCTAAAAAAAGATGAATTTTCCGCACAAAGATAGAAAAAAAATGCCTTTTACTCAAAAAATCAAGAAAATTTCGGATAAAAAGCAAAATACATAGATTAAAGGAAAGTCCCCATACGCATGTTTACGACTTATTTTTATGAAACATTGATATAAGTTTGAATAATGCAAAATTTTTTCTACATTTTCGCTCGAAATAATCAAAAAAAGGACAAAATAACCATGTGGGATAAGTCTTATCTCGAGAAACTCAACGAATACAAGGAAAAATCCATTGCGGGCGGCGGAGCCGCACGTGTCGAAAAGCAGCACTCGCAAGGCAAGCTTACCGCCCGCGAACGCCTCGAAATTCTCTTTGACAAGGGCACGTTCCGCGAAATCGGCGCCCTCCGCGTTTCTACGAGCCTCGATTTGCCCGAATCCAAGCGCATTTTTGGCGACGGCGTCGTGACCGGCTACGGCAAGGTGAACGGCAGGACCGTCTACGTGGCATCGCAGGACTTCACCGTTAGCGGCGGCTCCCTCGGGTCTGCCCACGCGAAGAAGATTTGCCAGGCGATGGACCTCGCTCTCGAATCCATGTCCCCGTTCGTGTGCATCAACGACGGCGGTGGCGCCCGCATCGAAGAAGGCGTGAATTCCCTCGACGGCTACAGCGGCATCTTTACCCGCAACACGCTCGCCTCGGGCATCATCCCGCAGATTTCCGTAATCCTCGGACCCTGTGCCGGTGGCGCCTGCTACTCCCCCGCCATTACCGACTTTATCTTCATGACCGAAAAGACGAGCCAGATGTTCATCACGGGCCCGGGCGTCGTGAAGGCTGTGACCGCAGAGACGGTCTCCCCCGAAGGCCTCGGCGGTGCAGGCGTGCACTCCACCAAGTCCGGTGTTTCGCACTTTGTATGTAAGGACGACAAGGAAACCCTCGAAGCCGTGCGCAACCTGCTCAGCTACCTGCCGCAGTCGAACCTCGAGAAGCCTCCCGTCGCCGAAAAGTCGAAGGCCGTCGACAAGTCGAAGGAAATCGAGGAAATCGTCCCCGACAACTTCAAGAAGGGCTACGATGTTCGCGAAGTCATCGCGACTTTCGCCGACAAGGAAAGCTTCCTTGAAATCCAGAAGGACTTCGCCCGCAACGTGGTCATCGGTTTCGCCCGTATGGACGGTAACGTCGTGGGCATCGTCGCGAACCAGCCGAACTTCATCGCAGGTTCGCTCGACGTGGATGCTAGCGACAAGGCAAGCCGTTTCGTGCGCTTCTGCGACTGCTTCAACATTCCTATCCTCACGCTGGAAGACGTTCCGGGCTACATGCCGGGCACCAAGCAGGAACACAACGGCATCATCCGTCACGGCGCAAAGCTCTTGTATGCCTACGCCGAAGCGACCGTGCCTAAGGTGACGCTTATCCTCCGCAAGGCATACGGTGGCGCCTATATCGCCATGAACAGCAAGAACCTCGGCGCCGACTACGTGTTCGCACTCCCGATTGCACAGCTCGCCGTGATGGGCGCTGAAGGTGCCGTCGACATCCTTCATAGGAAGGAAATCGCCGCCTCCGCCACCCCGCAGGAAACGCGCAAGCAGCTCATTGCCGAATACGAGGCGAAGTACCTCAACCCGTATATCGCCGCGAAGAACGGCTACATCGACGAGGTGATTTCGCCCGCGAACGTGCGCGACCGCCTGGCCACCGCCTTCGACTACCTCAAGAACAAGAAGAAGGCAAGGCTCTGGAGGAAGCACGGGAACATCCCGCTGTAGATTCTATCGCGTGGCCATGCCACGCTCCAGAATGACAGCAAGATAGTCGCTCCTGAATGACAAATAGCCCCGCGAAAGCGGGGCCATTTTTTTTGCAAAAAGAGCAATGCTTATATGCAAATGGAGCGATGCGCCACCTTGCTCTTAAGGACTTGTCTAGCCCTGAGATGTTTCCGCGAACTTGAGGTTCTCGTAGTTCTTCATCGCGAGGTTCAGGCGGTACTCGTTCGGGAAAAGGCACACGAGGTTTCGTTCCTTGTCCATCATGCAGTCCATCGCGTATTCCTCGGCGAACTTGCCCATGTCCTTCTCGGGGCCAGACACCCAGCGGATTCCGTGGGCAGGAACGCGGTCCAGCGAAACATCGGCGCCGTATTCGCTCTGCAGGCGGAACTTGAGCACGTCGAACTGCAACTCGCCCACCACGCCAATCACAGGTATTGCGGACTTGAGCGGTTCATAGAGCTGGGTAGCACCTTCTTCGCTGAGTTCTGCAAGGCCCTTCGCCATCTGCTTACTCTTAAGCGGGTTCAGAAGCGTCACACGGGCAAAGTGTTCCGGAGCGAAGTCCGGAATGCCCGTGAAGTTCATCTTCTCGCCATCAGTCAGCGTATCGCCGATGCGGAAAAGTCCCGGGTCATTGATACCCACGATGTCGCCCGCCCAGGCGTGGTCAATGACTTCCTTGTCCTTCGCAAGGAACGCCGTCGGAGCGGCCAGGCGAATTTCGCGGCCCGTGCGCACGTGGTAAACCTTCTCGCCACGGGTAAAGCTGCCCGAGCAGATGCGCAGGAACGCCGTGCGGTCACGGTGCTTGGGGTCCATGTTGGCCTGAATCTTGAACACGAACGCGCTGAAGGCATCTTCGTCGGGATTCACCGGACGCTTGTCGGTCTCGCGCACCATCGGGGGCGGCGCAAGCTTGGCAAATGCGTTCAAGAGCTGACGCACGCCGAAGTTGTTCACCGCAGAACCGAAGAACACGGGGCACATCTCCCCCTTCAGGAACTTCTCGTGGTCAAACGGGTCCATACCACCGGTGACCATTTCGTATTCTTCCTTGAACTGTTCCACCCAGTTCTCGCCGCACATTTCCACAAGGCGCGGGTCATCCGGACCTTCCATCTGGATGATTTCCTGGTGGCCTTCTTCCTTGTTGAAGGTATGGAACGTATTCTCAGCGATGGAATACACGCCCTTGAAAAGCTTACCCACGCCAATCGGGAGCGTAAACGGGGCCGTCTTGATGTGGAGCACGTTTTCAATCTGGTCGAGCAAGTCGAGCACATGGCGGCCATCGAGGTCCATCTTGTTGATGAACGTGATAATCGGGGTGTGGCGCATGCGGCACACGTCCATGAGCTTTATAGTCTGCTTTTCCACGCCGTTCACGCTATCGATAAGCACGAGGGCAGCATCCACGGCAGTCAGGGCGCGGTAGGTATCTTCACAGAAGTCCTGGTGCCCCGGGGTATCGACGAGGTTGAACATGCAACCTTCGAACGGGAAATTCAAAACGGAAGAGGAAACCGAAATACCGCGCTGCTGCTCAATCTTCATCCAGTCACTCACGGTGTAGCTGCGGTTCGCCTTCGCGCGCACGTGGCCCGCCTCGCGGATGACGTTCCCGTACCACAGGAACTTCTCGGTAATGGTGGTCTTACCCGCGTCAGGGTGACTTACAATGGCGAAAGTGCGGCGTTTCTCGATTTCAGCGTTCATAAAGAATCTCGTTTTTTACGCCGCCAAAGATAGAAAAAATGTGAAGTGTGAAGTGTGAAGTGTGAAATTAATCATCACACATTACACACCCCACATTACTCATCCGTGAGCCACAAGCTCCATGCGTTAAGCTGGAGCGGTGGCGAGAGCACGGGCAAACCGGAGGTTTCAATACCCGAACTTAGCCCGTGCGGTCACCTGTGAGCCACAAGCTCCATGCGTTAAGCTGGAGCGGTGGCGAGAGCGAGTGAGAAACCGGAGGTTTTATCACCCGAAACGACGAACGAGCGGTCACAACTCTTTGTGCCGGTGCATGGCGCGAATGTTTTTCGGGAGCACTTCCTTGTGCCAGCGAATCCACTCGTCGTAGTATATGTACTGGCGTTCGCGCTGCCTAAAAATTCTTCCGTGAACCACGCGACGCCCGTTCTTTTCTTCCACCGGGATAACAATATGCAGGCATTCGTGATAGACCACACCCGCCACTGCATACAACGGGCAGTTCGCCGCATCGTAGCCCCTGCTGATGCTAATCAGGTGGAACTCCTCGCCCGTTATCGGGTCCTTGCGCAGGGAATGGAAACTGAGGCCCCCCACACGGTTGCTCCAGGTAATGCGACACTTGAGCAGCTCGTCGAAATACGTATGGTTTATCGCTTCCAGAACCTGATTGAGGTCGAAGTAACGCCCCCTGGGGTTAATGGGCGGGAGCCTTCCCGTACTTTCGAGCGGAGCCTTCCCCTTGTCTACAAGCACCTGGTCCACCGCTTCCCAGAAGCGCGTCACCAAATCCTTGATAATAGCCTTGTTCTTCTGCGTCTTGCGGCGTATCGCATGCTCTGCCCATTCTGCGGCAAGCTCGCGCGCATCAGCAAACTCAGGCGTTTCCATGTACGAAGGGAGCAATACCTCGGGGTGGCCGAACAGGAAGTTCGCCTTGCACCGGATGCTCCTTTTCAAACGTGAATTGTACTTGAAGTGCACGAGCCCGTTCGCAGAGCACTTCGACTTGCGGATAGGCGGCGCAGGAGCGATATCCGGAGCGGGAGCCCCGAACAAGTCCATCTGCCCGAACAGGTCGAGCTGTCCGTTCTCTTCTATCACCCGAGCACTCCTTCATACGCATTCAAGGACAGGAGCCCCCCGAAATAGCTTTCCGGGAGTTCCAGCCCCGCATAGTGTTCCGAGAGGTCCACCAGCGACTGTTCGATGTTGTCGGGCAAGTAGACGATGTAGCTTTCGTTCCTTTCCGTCTGCAAGTGTTCCGGAGTGCAATAGCACGGGTCCGTCTGGCTAAAGTACATACGGCACGAAACCGGGCGCGAAGCATACACGCCGCAGTCGCCCTTCCTGTCCGAAAACGGGCACGGGCGCCACTGTTCAAAATAATCGTGCAGGGCGTGGTCTTCCGCATCGTCCTCGGAACCAATCGTTTCAAGCCGATTTTCAAACAAACTATTAAACAGGTCGGAACGAGACTGACACATTTCCATTACAGAAATAAAGTCTTCGCGTTCGCGCAGTTCCGTGTAGAGCGAAATCAGTTCAAACGGTTCTACCGACATGGGGTAATGATGGCAGCAGTTGCCGCACGCGGGCCTGCACTGGATAGGCTTTTCCTGTTGCGGGAGAACCGCCTTCAGGTAAAGGTCGTAGGCCCTGTGGTACTCCCCTGCAAACGAGATAATGTTCGGCAGTTCGTCTTTTAAGTTGTCTGGACCGATGGCGTACGTCCGGCCAAATTTTGCAGCGACCTTGTCGAGACGGTCGATTTCTGAGCCCAAAAGGGAGCCCATCCGCATCTCGGCGATCTTGTAGGAGCGCGTGGGTAAATAGTCTCTGCAAAGTTCCATTGAGCACAAATATATCTACTATGAGCCCTTTTTGGCAATTTTTTACCGAAAAAAGCGAATTTACTACCAAAAAAAGCCACCCCAAGACACCCCCGCGTTTTTTTTCGAACAAAGAAAGTTATTTTTTGCTTATTGAATTCCCTAGGGAACCGCTCTATGAAACGTATTAAAAAACTTTGTCTGTACGCGGCCATCGCACTCTCGACAGGGATTGTTGGCTGCAACCTGTTCAATCCGACTGAATCGGCGAACATCGACTCGACCGACACGGATGCACTGACCTACGAAGGCTACATCCATTTCCGCAATGCGGAGTACACCCTCGCCAGGGAATACTTCGAGCGCACGCTTGCCGTGGACTCCACCATCTCCGAGGCGTGGTACGGACTTGCAAAGAGCGTCCTGAACCAGCAGAAGCTGAACGTGTTCGAAATGCTCAAGTACGCAAACAGCAAGGACGGTCAAAGTGCGTTCATGACCATGGACGATTCCACCGCCAACCACTACAAGTCCGGTATCGATTCCGTGATGAAGGTCCTTATCCCGTTTATCGAGAGGGATACCACGGGCCGTACCGACGGCAAGGTGACGTTCAAGACCATCTCGGCCAGCTACACGGTACTCCACCTCACCAAGGCGGCCCTTTTGCTCAGGAGCAACGCTCAGGACCTGACCAAGCTGTTCAGTGTTTCCGGAACGTCAATCAACGTGGACTGGGCCTCCCTGAAGGATGTCGGCGAGAAGTCTGTTGAACTGTTCGAGACCCTCGGCGACATCGGCGGCGCCATCAAGGCCGACCCGACCATCGCGACCGAGGTCATCCGCTCTTACGTACCCGAAGCGGCCCTCCTCAGCGACAGCGGCCTTACCGTCGCTACCGAGGCAATGGCTAGCTACATGGTCACGGCAAGCGAAGCCGTTACGAGCAACGAGGACGCCATTCTTGCTTACACGAGCATCGGCGACATGATTGACAGTGACGGCGACGGCTGCATCGACGAAGAAATTACGGACGGCTTCGACAACGACGGCGACGGCCTGGTTGACGAAGACATGCGCACCAACAAGGCTCTCGTTTACGAAACGGACTTCTTGCACCACAAGCCCGGCCAGGTGGCATCCATCAAGACCGGCGAAGGCTACGAATACGTGGATATCGACGGGAACGGCACCCCCAACGACGATGCCGAAAGGACGTTCTTCAACCCGAGCTCCAACGACCGCGATGCCGTGGGCGACCATAGGATAGCCGCATTCGTCACCGGGTTTACCTGGAGTGCATCGGGCGACCAGCTCAAGCATGCCATGGCCCTCGCCGCAAAGGATACCGACGTAAGCAACATCCAGTATCCTCTCCAGTGGCGCAAGGAAAACATCGGCGGATGCTGGAACAATTATACGGAGGAGGCCTTCCTCAAGTGGTTTGAAGGGAGGAACAAGTAATGAAACGAGTTATTGCAACACTTCTTTCCCTCGGACTGGGAGCGGCGGTCTTTGCCGCAAAAGCACCGACCCACCATTCGCTCCGCGGCGAATCCATGGGTAACGCCCACGTGGCAGTGGTCGACGACAAGGAAGCCATCTATTATAACTACGCAGGCTTGAGCCAGATCAACCGCCTCGGTAACTACGACAAGCGCCCCGAACAGGGCTACTACCCGCGCAACTTCCTCGGTGATGCCCGCTTGAACATCGGCGGCGCGGGCCCGTTCGAGACCTACTTCTCCACCTACAACGTGGCGAAGGACCTCCAGAAGCTCTACCAGAACGTGAGCGATGCAGCAGCGGAAACCGGCATAGCCCAGAACACGCTCCTCATGGACACGCTCTCTAGCCACCCCGAGCTCATCCACAAGATTAACTCCTACGACCACAAGTACCTCACCATGAAGGTCAAGTTCGACGCGGAACTCGCCATCCACGGGTTCGGCGGTGCAGTCTGGGTCGACGGTAGTGTTGCCCCGTACCTGGACGGCGGCCTTATCCTCCCCTTCCTCGGCGTTGACACGTTCTACGTGGACGGCGTGGTGCAAGGCGGTTTCGCCTACGGGTTTACAGACAAGTTCTCCGTCGGTATCGGCGCGAAGGCTGCAAAGCGCCACAAGGTGGAAGTCATTACGATTGACATTCTCAACTACGGCTCCCTGCAGGACACCCTCGAAGACCGCTACGACGACGCAACCCACAACATCTTTGACTTCAGCTCGATTTCTTTCGGTCTCGATTTCGGCGTGCTCTACCAGCTGACACGTGAATTCCGCGTGGGAGCATCGCTGCGCGACGTGTACTTCAAGGAACTCGCCGGCGACAAGATTACCCCGAACCTGAGCGTGGGCTTCAACTACAGCCCGAGATTCTTCAACAAGAACACGGCCTATGCCCGCAAGTTCAACTTCGCCTGCGACTTCGTAGATGCGATAAACGCCGACAAGAACTACAAGGCGCTATCACACCTGAACTTCGGCCTGGAAGTGGAACAGACGCTCCTTGCCTGGCCCGGCTACAACAACGAGCTCCGCGCACTGAGCCTGCGACTTGCCGGCGGTTTCAAGGGCGGTTACCCTTCTGCGGGCGTGAGCCTCGAACTGTTGCGCGTCGTGACCCTCGAATTCGCGACCTGGGCAGAGGAACTCGGTTACTACACCGGCCAGGACGAAGAACGTATCTACATGGGCCAGATTAGCCTCGGATTCTAACCCCCGAGCTACATCGTGAGAGTGCTTAGGTCAATACGTATTGCGCTATTGCTTGCCGCAAGCGTTTTTGCCGACGACCTGATAATGGCGCCGCTATTTACCCCGCAGGCACTAATCGCAAAGCAAATCGCTCCGGGAACATCGAAGATTTTCTCCATCTCGAGCACGTTCGGCGGTTGCGACTCCTGCAACGTGAGCGGCAGGACCGTGCAGAATACAGACCCGCCGGTACTTGTCGACGACGACATTTCGGGCAGTTCGTATTTCCGCATGGATATAACGCCCGTGAGCTACACGTGGCCCTCGACGGCAAATCCCGAAGGGGCGGAAAACTGGTCCGGGCATACCTTCGGGGGCGGATTTTTCCTGAACTTCCACTACGCCCTCCCCATCGAAGCGGGCGTTGCGCCTTCTGTTGTACAATGGTTTGGCCCCATCTACGTGGGCGCGTCTTACGAACTTTCTTTCGGGCGGTATTACGGCAAGGATAGCGACGGCGATACCGACTTCGACAAGACTAGGCACCTGTTTACCGGAGCCGCCAATTTCGGTGCGGGTTCGATGACGTTCATGAAATTCCACGGGCTCGGATTCGGCCTACACGGCGGCCTGCGACAGTTCCACATCGTGAGTGCGGGTTGTTCCGACTCCGAATCAGACGTTGTCGGCGCGTCCGAATGCACCGCCGATGGCAAGCAGTACCACATCCAGGACTGGGTGTTCTATTACGGGATTGACTTTATCGGGTACACGAGCCTCCCCCTGCTGAAGGAGACAAACGGCAAGGGACACGCGGCATACTCCTTCACAATCGAGTCGGGCATTCGCACTGATGACCAGCGCCTGATGTACTGGGCACTGCAATGGAGCATTATGCTATGATGTACCGACTGCTCACATTGCTTGCCGTAGTCTCGCTCCTTTCGGGTTGCAGTTCCATAATGCGTCCGCCTCCGGCCGCAGCCTTCATGGACACCTACAAGAGCGAAAAGTCGCTCAACATGGTTGGCGCATCGGGCTATGGCGGCGATATGCAGAACCGGAAAGAAGATATCGACAGTTACCACCAAATTAGCGAAGAGGAATGGTGGGTCGACGGACATTTCGCGCGATTCCTCAACGGAGGCTATTTTACGCTCGGGCTCGGCATGCAGAGCTTGACCGCCTTCATGCAGGGAGGTTTCGTTTCTCCCTACTTCGGGTTTAACGCGTGGAGCAACATGAATGCGCTGTTCATCCCGATGATAAAGGACGAAGACCGCGGATTCTGGAGCCACTATTCCGGCGGCGCGATGACGATCGAGCAGATTCCCGTAACGCAGAAATGGGCACTCGGCCTTACGCAGCACATATCGCGCAACGGCCGCGAAATATACAAGGTCACCACCGACAATGACGGCGGCGCACCCGCTTTTGACAAGCCCCGTCCCAAGTTCTACAAGGAAATGGGCGCAGGTCTCTACGGGCGATACAAGGGCGAAAAAGCAGCTTTCTCGCTCGAATTCCGCTACGGCCGCGACATCGATAACGACAACAACCGCTTTGCGCTCACCCTGAGTGTCTGGGGCTTCAGCAAGCCGTTCTTCTCGCCTCACGACTACATGAGAACGCAAGCCGAAGCGTATAACGAAAAGAGCGAAGGCATAAAGATTGGTTCTGTTTCCGATACCGTCGTCTACAATGTGAAGACAATGGATTCCGTCTACAAGTCACCTTCAAGACTCATGCACAAGATACCCAACCGCTGGTTCAGTGTCCTGGATACCTCGAAGGTCATCTCCAAGGTTTACCCGCTTTCGCCCATCGAGCACAGCATCTATTCCAACGGGATATGCTACGACGAATACGAACGTGAAGTTTGGCTCAGAAAAGACACAGACAACACCATTTTCGCAACCCCGATAGACAACATCGACTACTGCGAAGAGGCCGTGTTGAAATTCCCGTGGTCAACCGTGATTTTCGAAGGCCTGCTGTTTGGCGGGGCGTCCGGCTTGCTGCTCCACAGTTTCGACGCGTTCCTTATCGGCGACCTCGTCGGCTCTACCGCATTCTGGGCTATTTTCAAGGCGGCAGACGTGAAGGTTCCGAAAAATCTCAAGGGTATATGCAAGTTGCAGCATTCCCCCGAAGAACTGGAAGAGTGGCTAAAGCAATACCCCTGCTACGATTCAAACGACAACGAATTCTAGGGCATTTCCCCAAACGACTTGAACAGCAAAAGGAAAATCCCCCGCGTCGGCGAGGGACTTCTTGTGTTTAAGGGTTCTCGAGTACTTTGTCTTGTCGCGGACAACCCTTGTCCGTAACGTGGCTCCGTTCTGGGAGCCGTCTATGCGTAGCGCTCGCATTCTTGCGCTTTCTGTTGCGGCATCGGCAACCTTGCCCGCCGCTTTCGCTCTGTTTTTAGCCATAGGGGCCTCCTTAAGGGGCAAATATAAATTATTTTTAGGACATACAAAGGATTTTTTCATGAAAAAAGCATACTGCATTCTGTTCTCCGCGCTGCTGATGGTCGCCTGTGGCGACGACAATTCATCGTCGGCAAATGACAACGAACTTTCATCTTCTTCAGAAGAAGTTGCTATCGAATCCTCTTCGGACGAGGAAATCGTTAGTTCGTCTTCTGAAAAAAAGGAAAATCAGAATTCTTCTTCAAGCGTTCAAGAAGCCAGTTCCTCTAGCGACAAGGCTGTATCATCGTCTAGCATTCAAGAAGCCAGTTCCTCTAGTACAGAAAATGAGCCGCCTTCGTCATCTTCATATAATCAAAGCATTTCTGATATCGGCGACAACAAGATTGTCATAAAACAAATTCCAACATTCGGTGAACTAAACGGCAAGCCCTATTTTTATACAACACAGCCAAGATGCATTTACAAAAATGGCACATTCACCTTAAAGGCAGATACCTCTGATAACGCCTATTTCTACGAAATCGCCAACGACACTCTCACCCTTTACCATGTGGATTTAGACAAAGTCCTTGCGGGTTCTTATGAAGAGCCCAGCGCAAAGGAGACCTATTACGGAAAGAATACAAACCTCGAAAGCGAATGGGAAAGCCTTTGCTATTACAACCTAAATGATGACTATACCAGCTGCACTCAAAAATATTCCTATCTCATATCAAGAGACACCATTTATAACAGCCTAACGTATCCCATCGATTATAACTACGAAGTATTTGAACTTATCGAAAAGATCTCGCACACAGAACTCGGGCCTTACGATGAAATGAGCGCCGCACAACGTGCCACGAAATATGCAGAAAACGGAATCTCCATCGATTCATCTGGAGCCAAAGTCGTCGTGACGGTAAAAGACAAGGGTTCGTTCACCATTGAAGAAATCAACATGTCCGTTACCAACAGAGAAGACTTTACTGGAAAAATAACCATTTCATCCGGCAATAAAAAATGCTCCTTCTCGGGAGTAAGCAATCAAAATCCCATAAAGTACTGTTCCGAAGAATATCTTCCCTATCTTCAAATTGACGATTTCGATGGATATGTTTCATCTTACGCAAAAGGCAACCAAAAAGAATTCAACGCCTGCCTAGAGAGTCTATTTGATTGAGTCTTGATTTAACGCAAAATATTCGCCGTCATGGTTTCAAGCGCCTGCTGCTTGCAGTTTCGGGCGGTTTGGATTCTATTTGCTTAGCTCATTATTTTATCGAGAACCGCGATGCACTTGGAATTGAATGGCTAGGGATTGCTCATGTGCATCACGGGCTACGCGAAGGAACGGCGGACCGCGATGCCGCATTTGTGGAGGCTTTCGCTCGCAAGCACAACGTTCCGTTTTTCTTGAAGAAACTGGATGGAGTTGAGCTAAAGAATGCCGAGGGTTCGCTCGAAGAAAAAGCACGGGATGCAAGGTACAAAGCGCTGGTGGAAGTATTCAACGAGACAGAAGATCCCCGCCTGCGCGGGGATGACAATAAGGACGTCATCGTAACCGCGCACCATGCGGGCGACCAGGCCGAAACGATGTACATGCGCCTCCGCCGCGGAACAACACTCGCCGGATTGCGGGGAATCCAACCGCTGCGGGCGTTAGACTCTATTGGACACACTTGCGCTTCGCGCTGCGGTGTGACGCAACAGGCCTCACTTCTCATCATCAATCATCAATCAAAATTCATCTACCGTCCTTTCCTGAACGTGACTCGCAAGGAACTGCTCGCCTACGCCCGCGAGAACAACCTCACCTGGTGCGAAGACGAGAGCAATGCCGACGTGAAATTCGCACGCAACAAGGTACGGCACGATCTGTTGCCCCTGCTGGAACGGGAATGCCCCGGCGCAAAGGCACAACTTTGCCGGATTGCGGAGCTTGCAGACAGGGCTTATGCGAAGGTGATTGCCAAGGGCGAGGCAGTTTTCGACTCGATCTTGGTTAAGCAAGATCCTTCGACTCCGCTACGCTTCGCTCAGGATGACACTCACACAATCACGCTGGACAAGAAAAAGCTCAACAAGATCTTGCGGGAGCATGCAGATGCAGACCTTTCGGAGATGTTCCGCCTGTGGGTTGCAGAACAAGGGTTCCGCTTCCCCATCGGGTTCTTCTACGGCCCAAAAGAGCCCGCTCACGTCAAAATTCCGCACCGGGCGGCATACCGCAAGCGTTCCGTCGCCAAAATCGGCCATACCATCAAGATTTGCGAGTTTTGCACCCCCGAAGAAGCCCAGAAATTTGTATCTTGCGAGTGAATATATAAAGGATTATAATGAGCCAAATCAAGAAGCCCGCCTCCCCGTTCAAGAATCGGAACTTTATCATCGTTCTTATTATGCTTGTCATGCTGTTCGTGATGTTCCCGCTTACCGGGCAGGACAAGGAACAGAACCTGACACGCACCGAATTTTTGGCCATGATGGGAGACTCCACCAAGGTCATTACCGAACTTTCGCTCCAGAAGACCCCCGACGGCATCATCATCGAGGGAGCCTACAAGCTTACCCCCGAAGAGATTGCTGAAGCCGCCAAGAACAAGAGCCCCATCGCGCGCTTTACGCGTTCCGACAATGCAGGCGACACCCGCCACTTCACAAGCCACATGCTCGAAATCTCTAACGAGCAGATTACCGCATGGGAAATGTTCAAGGGCGTGAAGGTGAAGGTCATCCACGAATCGACTACGTGGATAGACACCATCATGGCATTCCTCCCGGTCATTATCCTCATTGCGTTCTTCTGGATAATGACGAGCCGCCAGATGGGCGGTGGCGGCAAAAACCCGTTCAGCTTTGGCAAGAGCCAGGCAAAGATTATCGGTAACGACCCGAAGAAGAAGACCACGTTCAACGACGTGGCGGGTTGCGACGAGGCCAAGCAGGACTTGCAGGAACTCGTGGAGTTCCTGAAGGACCCGAAAAAATACGATGCGCTCGGTGGACGAATCCCGAAGGGGGCACTTCTCGTCGGGCCTCCGGGTACCGGCAAGACTCTCCTCGCACGCGCAGTCGCGGGCGAAGCGGGAGTGCCGTTCTTCAGCATGTCGGGTTCGGACTTCGTGGAAATGTTCGTGGGCGTGGGCGCAAGCCGCGTGCGCGACCTGTTCGAGACCGGCAAGAAGAACGCCCCGTGCATCCTGTTTATCGACGAAATCGATGCAGTGGGTCGCCAGCGTGGCGCAGGCCTCGGTGGCGGGCACGATGAACGCGAACAGACTCTGAACCAGCTTCTCGTGGAGATGGACGGCTTCGCTGCAAACGAAGGCGTCATCCTGATTGCGGCAACAAACCGCCCCGACGTGCTCGACAAGGCGCTGCTCCGTCCGGGACGCTTCGACCGCCAGATCGTGGTGGGACTCCCCGACCTCAAGGGACGCGAAGAAATCCTGAAGGTGCATCTGAAGAAGAGAATGGTCCCGCTCGATAAGGACGTGGACGTGAGTGCCATCGCGAAGGGAACACCGGGCCTCGCCGGTGCCGACCTCGAGAACCTCGTGAACGAAGCGGCCCTCCTGGCCGCACGGTTCAACAACAAGAAGGTAACGATGCTCGACTTCGAGGAAGCTCGCGACAAGCTCAGCATGGGTGCCGAGCGCCGCACGCTCCTGATGACCGACGAAGAGAAGCGCCACACCGCCTACCACGAAGCGGGCCACGCCCTCATGACGCTCCTGTGCAAGCACAGCGACCCGCTCCACAAGATTACGATTATCCCGCGCGGCCGCGCTCTCGGCGTCACGATGAGCCTCCCGGAACGCGACCAGGTGAGCTACAGCCGCGAGTACGCCGAAGAACGCATCATGATTATGATGTCGGGCCGCCTTGCAGAACTCATATTCTTCAACCACCAGAGCACGGGTGCAAGCAACGACATCCAGCGCGCCACCGAACTTGCACGCAAGATGGTCACGGAATGGGGCTTCGACGACGAAATCGGGCCGGTATGCTACAGCCGCACCGACGGTGAAGTCTTCCTGGGCCGCGAAATAAGCAAACCGAAGGAAATGTCCGAGATGATGGCCGAGAAGATCGACAACGCGGTCAACAGCCTCATCAAGCGTCTGGATGCAGCCGCACGCAAGCTCATCGAAGAACACAAGGACAAACTCGTGGACCTCGCCGAAGCGCTGTTCGAGTTCGAAGTTCTCGACCGCGAAGAAATCGACAAGGTCATGGCGGGCGAAAAGCTCACCGGCACCAAGAAGAGCCGCCAGTACCAGGCTCTCGAAGAGATGGCCGAAAAGAAGAAGCGCGAAGAGACTCCCCCGCCCGACCCGGGCAAGCAGCCGCCGGTAGCCCCGGTCGCCGATGCGCCCGTTGCTGAAATCAAGCCCGCCCCCGCTGGCGGTGGTTCGGCAGGCTCACCAACCGTTACGCCGTCAGTGAGCGACGGCGAAGCACATTCAACTACAGTCGAACCGCACGAACAGGAAAACTCGTAGATGCTGAAGCCTGTCCTGGAACAAAGTCGCGCCCTCCCCTGGAAAGTCGGGAACAAGGTCATCCCCTGTTCCGCGCCTCTCGTGATGGGAATCGTGAACGTGACTCCGGACAGTTTCTTTGACGGCGGCAAGCACAACTCGCCCGAGGCGGCATACGAGCATGCGGTATCGCTCCTGCAGCAGGGCGCGGACATTCTCGATATCGGCGGCGAAAGCAGCAGGCTCGGTAGCGCCCCCGTAAGCGAGCAGGAAGAAATGGACCGCGTGTGCCCCGTAGTGGAGGCGCTCGCCCAGCTTGCAAACATTTCGGGCGACCTGGAGAATCCGGGTTCCCGCGAGTTCTACATCTCGGTCGATACCGTAAAGTCACGTGTCGCGCGCGAATGCATGAAACTCGGTGCGCACATCATAAACGACATCAGCGCCTGCGCGATGGACCCCGAAATGGCGGGAGTCGTCGCAAGTACCGGCGCAAGCGTGGTACTCAACCACATGCGCGGGACCTTCGGGAACATGCAGCAGGATTTCAAGCCCTATGCGAACGTGGTCACGGAAGTGCGCGAAGAACTGGTATCGCGCGCGGAAGCCCTCATCAAGGCGGGCGTCGAGAAGTCCAGAATCTGCATCGACCCCGGCATCGGATTCGGGAAGACAGCACAGGACAATATCGACCTGATGAAATCCACCGAGGAATTCCTCGCGGAAGGCTACCCCATCCTTGTGGGCACATCCCGAAAGTCCTATATCGGGAAGATTGCGGGCCTCGAAAAGAGCGACAGACTCATCCCCACCATCACCGCGGGCATTATCGCAGTCCTCGGGGGTGCATCCGTACTCCGCGTTCACGACGTGCGCGAGACAAAAGAATCTATACTTTACCTGGAGGCGCTGAAGACCCATGGTACTGTTTAAACTTTTTGACGTCATCGACGTGAGAATGGCCGACATCCTGGATGTCCTCCTGATTTCCATTCTCCTTTACTACGTGTTCCTGCTGTTCCGCGGCACGCGCGCCGTGCAGATGATCGTGGGTGGCCTTTTGCTGATTGTCGCCTGGCTCATCGCGCAGTGGTGGGAACTG
Organism: Fibrobacter sp. UWR3; assembly: GCF_900143055.1. Lineage (NCBI taxonomy): Bacteria > Pseudomonadati > Fibrobacterota > Fibrobacteria > Fibrobacterales > Fibrobacteraceae > Fibrobacter > Fibrobacter sp. UWR3. The sequence goes on from NZ_FRCW01000005.1 coordinate 299,986, forward strand.
CGGAGCATCTCGTGGATTCTCAGTAACCTTACCGGAATCGGCATCATCGCGCTAGTGATTCTTTTCCAGCCCGAAATCCGAAGCGCCCTTACCCGCATAGGCCAAACCATAAGCCGCGCGGACATACGGCAACTGTTCTTCCATTCCAGCGGTCTCGACGAAGTTACCGAATCCATTACGTCTGCAGTGCAGGACCTCGCCAAGAATCATGTGGGTGCGCTCATCGTGCTCGAAAAGCGCGTGGGCCTGCGCAACTACGAAGAAACCGGTGAAATCCTGAACGCCCGAATCAGTTCTCGCCTGCTGAGGGCCCTGTTCTTCCCAAATTCCGCCCTCCACGACGGCGCAGTGCTCCTGAACAGCCACAGCATCGTTGCCGCAGGCTGCATCCTCCCCATGCCCACGGGTAACGCCGAAGGCGATGCGGGCTACGGCATGCGTCACCGCGCCGCAAAGGCACTCGCCGCAGAATGCGATGCCATGGTGATTGTCGTTTCCGAAGAGACTGGCGGCATTTCCATCGCCTACCGCAACAGCCTGCGCCGCAAGCTTTCCATCAAGGAACTTGAAGCCGAAATCAAGCGCCACTGGGCAGAACTCTTCCGCGAACAGGTCGTTGTACCGGAGAAGGTCGACGTAGAAGACAACTAACAATAAACTTTTTTAGAACTACGGCAATATGAACGAGAACAACGAAAATACGCAAGAAAGCAAGAACGCGAGCAAGAGAAAGAAGAAGAACATCGCCGTACTGGTCATCATGTTCCTTCTGCTCGTCTGCCTTTTCATTGTGCAGTGCCAGCTTGACAAGATCAAGCAGGAAGCACAGCAGAAGGCTCAGGAAACAGAACTGGAAGCGCGCCAGAAGCACATTCTCGATAGCCTTCGCAGGCTCGAGCAGGCAAAGGCCGACAGTCTCGCGAATGCAGAAGCTGCACGCATCGCCGACAGTTTACGCCTTGCAGACAGTGCTAGAGTCGCAGATTCCATGCGCGTCGCCGATTCGCTCGCCTCGCTCAAGCCCGAAATAAACAAGGATAGCCTGCGCCACGTGCGTGACAGCATCAAACACGTTCGCGACAGCGTCGCAGCCGCCGACAAGGCCCGCAACGATTCGCTCGCGGCAGTCGCCGACAGCCTCGCAAAAGTTGAGAAGGCACGCCTCGATTCGCTCGAAAAGAAACGCGTGCAGGACAGCATCCGCGCCGCAGACCAGACTCCGCCCTCCGCCGAAATCGTACCGCCGAGCGGCCGCTACTACAACCCCATCAAGTTGAAGGTCAAGTGCGACGAAATCAAGTGCAAGACGTTCCTTTCTATCGGTGACACGCTGAACCCCGTAGAGGCGGGCAAGGCCGTGGAATACAACAAGACGGGTAGCGTATTCTACTTTGCGGAAGATTCCGTCGGGAACCGCACCAAGTGGGAAGAAGCAAAATACGACATGGCATCGGACAACGTGTGCGGCAAGAACGCCTACCCCGTGCCTGTTGGCGGGAAGACCGTTTGCGTGGACGCTTACGAATACCCGAACGAAGCCGACGCCACTCCGCGCGACATGGTGAGCCAGGAGCAGGCGGCAAGCCTGTGCGAACAGGCAGGCAAGCACCTCTGCAGCATCGACGAATGGCAGGCAGCATGCCGCGGCAAGGACAAGACGCGTTTCTCGTACGGTGACGGCTACAAGCAGAACAAGTGCAACACGAACACCAAGGCCATGAAACGCAGTGGGCGCAAGGAACAGTGCCGCAGCTGGTTCGGCATGTACGACATGAACGGAAACCTGTGGGAATGGACCTCGACCAAGAGCAAGGACCACCCGAACATGTTCCTCGTGGCAGGCGGTGCCTGGAACACGAACAACGAAAGCAAGTGCACCGACAGCAAGTTCAGCTTCTATCCGCAGAACCAGTACCCGAGTGTCGGCTTTAGATGTTGCAAGTAGGCGGCTGCGCCGCAGTGTGAAGTGTGTAATGTGTAATGTGTATTTTTCTCGTAGAGGATAACTCTACTAAGGTGCTAAAGCATCAAGTATCGTTTAAGTCATTTCTCATTCCACATCCCACATTCCACACTATTCTAAAAGTTCTACATGCAGGTGTTCGGCTTCGCCCTTTTCCCACAGCACGCGGAAGCGGTACCCCAGACGCAACTGGGCCATTTCGACCAGCTCGCGGCGCCTGTTCATCGGCAGGTTAACTATCCGAAAATCTAGCGCGGCATTCATGTAGTGCTTCGAGTTCTTCGCATGGTACGGGTAGTCGTTCCCGCTCGTAATCACGGGCACGTAGTCATCGCCCATTACCTTATGGAAGCAATGCACCACCTCGATTCCGGCGCTATCCATCGCAGGGAGCAGGCTTTCAAGATACACGCCCTCCTTCTGGCGGGTTCTCTTAAGCAAAAGCAGGTGCACACCCTGCTGGTTGAACGGCTTGTTTTTCGCCTTCAGGCTGCGCAGGTATTCTTCTGCATCAAAAACGATTTCCTCGTGCTTGATTTCGACATGCTGGACCGGCTGTATTCTTGAATTCAAAAAGAAGTACCCGCCCACCACAGCCGCAATGGCAAGAATAGGCGCAATTAAATACAAATGTTTAACAAAAAATTGCATTTTTCCGCACACAAAAATACTATTTTAATGGCATGAAAAAGATTCTCGCCCTCATTACCGTTTCCATTCTCCCCCTGATGTTCACCGCCTGCGGTCAAAAGACCGGTACGGAATCCTATATCGGCTACTGGCAGAGCGACGCGAACACAATCTTTGAAGTCCTTACCGAGAACGGCGAAGACTTCATTATCCGCAACATCTACGGCGACCTCACCGCAAAGGTCGTAGATGGCGCTCTCCGCGGCAAGAACAACGTTGATATGGACTACTCCATGACGGTGAAGGGCGATTCCGCATACTACCTGTTCGCGGACATCACTACCGGCTACAAGCGCATCACTAAAGAAGAATACGACAAGATCTTCGCGACGCTCTCCAAGCCCGCAATCCAGTAATTCCGGATTACCCGCAAAAAGTTTAAAGCCGCTTTAAAGCGGCTTTTTCGTTTGCAGTTTTTTTATTGTTTGTTGTTTATTGCTTATCGTTTGTCGTTTATCGTTTATCGCGCGCGGCCTACTTGCCGCTCATCGTCTCGACAACAATCTGTTCGAGCGCCTTCGCGTTGGGCACGCCGCTCCACACGCCCTTGATGTAGCCCTCGCTATCGAGCAGCATGAGCGTCGGTACGGCGCGAATCCCGTAACGCATCCACATTTCTTTCTTTGCGTCGCGGTAGAGCGGGTACGGCGAGCGGTGCTGCCTCTCGTAGAAGGCGTTGAGCGTCGGGAGCGCTTCGTCTGCAAGGCCGATAACTTCCAGCCCCTGGTTGCCGAGCTTGTTGTAGAGGTTCTCGAGAATCGGGAGCGTCTGCCTGCAGGGGCCGCACCATGTGGCCCAGAAATCGAGCAATGTCGCCTTCGGTTTATCTTTCCGCCTGTCGGCATTCTGGTAGAAGTTCTTGCCGAATTCCGCCATCTTGCTCCCGATGGCAGAACCCGTGAGGCTGCTGATGTCATCGGGGCGGTCGGTGAGCTTTACCTTGAGTTTTTTCTTCTTGCCGTCGCGCAGGATTTCGACCGCAACGGTAGCGCCCGTCTTGGAACCGGAAATGACGGAGGTTATCTGCGACATGACGGCAAGCGGCTTACCCGCAAAGCCGATAACCTTGTCACCCGCGACAATGCCCGCGGCCATACAGCCCGAACCGGGATGCACGCCCTTCACGTCGAGTGCCAGGTGGTTCTCAAATTCAGTCTTCTTGAAAATAAGCCCGAGCCACGGACCCGCAAACGAGGGAACCGTAGCAAGCAAAACCAGCATAAATGCAGATAAAATAAATCGCATAGTCTAGCCTCTAAAAGAACAGTACAGAAAATTTCAGGTAAAGGAAGAACCTTACCGGTTCCACAATCGGCAAGTGCTCGTTTTCCTTCTCGACAGGCTCGCCAATCACGTAGCTGCCAAAGAATTCAAGCCTCCCTGCAATCGAGCCCTTTTCAAAAAAGAGGATGTCACGGCCATACCCGAACGACACCACCGGCGAAAAATGCGAGCCGTCCTCGTGATCGAGGTAGAAGCCCGATACCGCAAACTTGAGGAAGTCGTCGTGACCGGAGCGCATGAGCGAGCCCAGAAAATACCAGTGCCAGTCAATGCCCGCCTCCAGGAATTCGGCAGCAAACGGAACCGTCCCGAAAACTCCGAGAGAATGATTCTTGTGCAGCCTGTATTCGGCATCGACACCCACCGAGCCATCGAATGTCTTGAGGTAGTAGTCGAGCGACGCTCCCCCGCCAAACAGGAACGAGGGCAGCGGGCGTTCATCCTTCTTTGCGCGGTCCTCTATGGGTAGCCCCATAAAGTCATCGGCCAGGCACGCGCCCGCGACAAACAGAACCACCAGCAAAGTAAGAGAACGGAACATCATCCAGACAAACTAAACAGAGCGGACCATCGGCTTCTTGGGATTACGGTCATCGTATTCGCCAAGCGACTTGTAGCCGTCGTTCAGCAAGGCATCGTAAAGTTCGTTGCGCATGGCATGTGCGGCCATCCAGCGGAAGGCCACCACGGAGTAGCACTGCACCGCGTCGACACCGAGCTTGATGAGGTCGTAAATCTTGTAGCCGTGGTCAATGCCGCCGCACGCAATAACGCTCATCTGCGGGTAATGCTCGCGGATGTACTTCACGTTCCAAACCATGTTATCGAACAGGGGCCTGCCCGACATACCGCCGCAGTCACCATCGGCACGGAGCGGGGTCAAGTCCTCGTACTTCGCGTTCATCGGGAGTTCTCTCATCTTCGCCGTCGGGTAAGTATTGCCAACGACCACACCGTTCACGCCGGTCCGGACAAGCATATCCATGATGGAAATCAGGTGACGTTCCGAAAGGTCGGGGCTAAGCTTCGCGTACACCGCCTTCCTGAGCGTCTGGGAATTCCGCACGTTCATGATTTCGATAAAGATGCGTTCCGAGAAACTCATGTCCAAGTCGACGCGCGACTCGCCCGTATTGGGGCAACTCACGTTAATCTCGATGTAGTCCGCCGCACGGTAGGCAATCGTGAAACTCTCGACGATATCCTTCAGTTTTTCTTCAGGGTCCGAAAGGCCCGGAGTCTCCGCAACGGAAATGCCCACGCAGAGTCCGGCCTTGTGCGCCTTCACAAGCTGTGCATCTACGCGGCGTGCGATAACCTCGACACCCTCGTTGTTGAGGCCCATGCTGTTGTGGATAGCGCGGTCTTCTTCCAAAAAGCCAATGCGCGGCCTATGGGTGTTGCCCTCGCGGAAATGGCGAGTGGCAGTACCGACCGTAATGCCGCCAAAGCCCACGTTCGCATAGTCGCGGATGCGTTCTGCCGTCTTGTTCGCACCGGCGGCCAGGATGATAGGGCACCCGAGGTAAAGCGAATTGCTGCGGTCCGAAAACGTAATTACACGACGGAGCGGCTTTGAAAGATCTGGGCGGCCTCCCATGAAGGGGATAAACGGAGCAAAACGTGCGACGTGCTTGAACGAGTCGTGCCTGAACTCCGGAGACTTGTGGAAAATCTTACGGATAAGCGCAAGAACCTTGTCGCTAAAACGCAAATAATATTCGTGGTTGATGCAATCATTCGCCATATTATTTAAATTACAAAAAAAAGAGGTAACAAAAGTGCTTTTGAACGTAGAAAAGACTACTCATGCAAATTTCGACGGCTATATCGAGGCCCTCAAGCGCCTTGTGCGCATTCCATCCATCAGTTTTGACAACTTTGACCAAAAATTCGTGCAACAGAGCGCGGAAGCCGTAAAGGCGATGTTCGAGGAGGCGGGGCTCAAGAATGTGCAGTTCTTGCTGCCGCCAAGCGGGAGGGCGACCGTATATGCGGAGAGCCTCACGAGCCCCGACAAACCCACGGTTTTACTCTACGCGCACCACGACGTGCAACCCACCATGCGTGAGGCGCTGTGGAACAGCGCTCCGTTCGAGCCCGAGATTCGCGGCGACCGCATCTACGGGCGCGGCACCGCCGACGACAAGGCGGGCATAATCACGCACCTTGCGGCATTCAAGCAGGTACGCGAAATGCTCGGCGACAAGGGACCGAACCTCAAGTTCATTATCGAGGGCGAAGAAGAATCCGGAAGCGCGGGCTTCGCAGAAATATTGCGCGAGCACGCGAAACTCCTGAAGTGCGACGCGGTGATTGTGGCCGACCTCGGGAACTTCGCGAAGGGGACACCCTCCATCACAACGACACTCCGCGGGATGAGCGCGGTGAACATCACCCTCCGCAGCACCAAGACGCCGCTCCATTCCGGCAGCTGGTCAGGCCCGATTCCCGACCCCGCGCAGGCACTCTGCCGCATGATAGCATCGCTGACCGACGAGCGCGGGAACATCGCCATCCCGCATTTCGAGGACGGCCTCGTACCGCCTACGCCCGAGGAACTGGAATCGTACCGCAGTCTCGGCTACAGCGAAAAGACGTTCCGCAGCGAGAGCGGCGTTTTGGACAAAGTAAGCCTCACCGTCCCCGAAGGGGAAATTCTCGAATCGCTCTGGCGCAGGCCATCCATCGTAGTGACCGCGATGGAGTCGGGCAACCGATCGAGCGCGGGAAACGTGCTCCAGGACTGCGCCTACGCCCGCATCGGAATCAGGCTTGCGCCCGGCATGAACGCGGACCGCTGTTCACAAATGCTCATGGACTTTTTGAAGGCTCAGGTCCCGAACGGGCTCGAATTTACCGCCGAAATCGAGGACGGAGCAAACCCGTTCGTCACCGACACGCAGCACCCCTTCTTCAAGAAGATGAGCGAAGCAATGGCGCAAGCCTACAAGAACGATACCAAGTTCATCGGCTGCGGGGCAAGCATCCCGGGTGCAGAACTCTTCCGCAAGACCTTCGGCGACATTCCCATACTGCTCACCGGCCTCGAGGACCCCGAATGTGCGGCCCACGGCGAGAACGAGAGCCTTTACCTGCCCGATTTCGAGGCAGGCATTGTCGCCGAGACGCTGTTCTTTATGTCGCTCGCATAGGGCGACCCCATTTTTTTAGAATTTGCTATATTGAAAAACATGGAAAAGAAACTGGTTGTACTGACGGGCGCAGGAATTAGCGCAGAATCCGGACTCCGCACCTTCCGCGGAAACGACGGGATGTGGGAACACGAGAATATCGAGGACGTCTGCACGCCCGGCGCTTTGCGTCGTGACCCGAAGCGCGTCATGGACTTCTACAACTTCTTGCGCAAGGGGCTCCCCGAACACAAGCCGAACGCAGCCCACATTGCCCTCGCCGAACTCGAAAAGCGCCTGGGCGACCGTTTTCTGCTGGTGACCCAGAACGTAGACGACCTTCACGAACGTGCGGGCAGCAAGCGCGTTTTGCACATGCACGGCGACCTGATGAAACTCCGCTGCATGAACCACCCCGACCACGAATTCATGTTCAAGGGTGAAGAAACGCTCGAGACCAAGTGCCCGTTCTGCGGCGCAGGTACTCGCCCCGATATCGTGTTCTTCGAGGAAGTCCCGCTCTACATGGAAATGATCCAGGACGCGCTGCGTGAATGCGACGAGTTCGTGTACATTGGCACGAGCAGCGTCGTGTACCCCGCCGCCGGTTTCAAGAACTTTGCCAAGCGTTTTGGCGCGAAAGTGACATGCCTTAACCTCGAAATTCCCGCACACGACCCGGATACCGACGTATTCGTGCAGGGCAAGGCAACCGAAATCGTACCCAAGTGGTGCGAAGAGTTTAAGTAATACGTGTGGCCAACGCGCGATAAATAGTTTGTATAAAATGCCGCGACTTAGCGAATCCGAAGCTTTAGACCTGTTTTTAAATGCGCAGCTCGACGAACTCTGCGCACGCGCAAACACCGAGAAGGAACGCCTGCACGGGAAATCCGTGTACTGGGTAAACAACCGCCAGATCAACTACACCAACGTGTGCGTACTGCACTGCAAGTTCTGCGCCTTCTCGAAAATCAAGAAGGATAGCCCTACCGCATACGACTGGGACTACGGCACCATCCGGAACAAGGCCGCAGAAGCGATTGCCGGAGGCGCGCGGGAACTGCACATCGTAGGCGGGCTCCACCCGGACCATCCCTTCGATTACTACATCGAGATGTTGCGCAAACTGCGCGTTGAATTCCCGAAAGTGAACCTGAAGGCTTTTACCGCGGTAGAGATTTGCCACTTCGCGAAAATCTCGGGCCAGACGCCCCTGCAAATCATGACCACGCTCAAGGAAGCGGGCCTGGATGCCCTCCCCGGCGGAGGCGCGGAAATACTCGTGCAGAGCGTGCGCGACCAGATTTGCCCCGGCAAGGAAACCGGCGAGGAATGGCTCGACGTGCACCGCGCCGCACACAGGATTGGCATCCCGACAAATGCCACCATGCTGTTTGGGCACATTGAGAAGCCCGAGGACCGCATCGCCCACATGCGCATGCTGCGCGACCTGCAGGACGAAGCACCCGGATTCTTCGCGTTCATCCCGCTCGTGTATCACCCGGAACACAATGCGCTGCACAAGATTGTCCCGAACATCACAAGCGAAGAAGACATTTTGCGCACGGTCGCCGTCGCAAGGCTCTTTTTGGACAACTTCCCGCATATCAAGGCCTACTGGATACAGATGGGCATAGAGACCGCGATGAAAGCGCTACACGCCGGAGCCTCCGACCTGGACGGCACGATTATCGAGGAAAAAATCACGCACGCCGCCGGAGCCACCGTCCCCGTGGGCATGAGCCCCGAGCGCATGAAGTCGCTTATTGCAGGCGAAGGCCTTACCCCGGTCGAGCGCGATGCATTGTACGAACGATTCTCCTAACGAGAATTGTTCTTTTGGCAATTCTTTTTTATACATTATGGACATGAAGATGTTATCTAGAATTTTATCCGCACTCCTGCTGTTTGTTGCATTCTCCTTCGCCAACACAGCGCAGGATTCCTCCGTCAGTCGTTTCGACAAGCTCAACGACCTTACCGCCACAGGCGACTCCGCCGTCACGACAGTCGACGCCAACAAAACCGCAGCAACCGACGTTTCCGGTGCCGTGGATTCTATCGGTCGCTCTGCTCCCTCCAGAATGACAGCCAATAAGAAGCGCGCCGTCTGGATTAAGCTCGAAGGCGACGTGGAACCCTCCATGTACGATTTCTGCGCACGCGCCATCGCCGACGCCCTCAAGGAAAACCCGGACTACATCGTATTCGAAATCAATACCTTCGGCGGCAGGCTCGATGCCGCCTTCGACCTGGTCGATACCATCATGGCGGTCAAGGGTCCCGAGACCATCGCCCTCGTGAAGAAGAAGGCCATCAGCGCGGGCAGCCTCATCGCTCTCGCCTGCAAAAAGCTCTACATGCTCGAAGCCACGACCATCGGTGACTGCGCGCCCATTGTGCAGGGCGGCGACGGCACCCCGCAAATCGTCGGCGAAAAAATACAGTCCCCGCTCCGCGCAAAGTTCAGGAACCTCGCCCAGCGCAACGGCTACCCCGAACTGCTGAGTTCCGCATTCGTAACTCCGGAACTCGAAGTGCTTGAACTCACCGCCAAGCTCGACAAGGGCAAGAAGACGGAACGCGACACAACGCTCATCATCGAAGGCCAGAAATACGCTGTCCTCGACAGCGCCGACAAGAAGTTCTGGGGCGCCCCGAAGATTCTCGTAAAGAAGGGCGAACTCCTGACCATGACTGACAAGGAAGCCGAGGAACTCGGATTTTCGAAGGGCACGTTCAAGGACCGTAACGAATTCGAGACGACGCTTGCCATCGAGAAGGCCAGTGAAGTCGAGACCACGCTCGGCGAAGACATCGCCGCCGCCATCGCCGCCATTTCGGGCATATTGCTCATCATCGGATTCGGTGCGCTCTACATCGAATTCAAGACCCCGGGCTTCGGGCTCTTCGGTATCATCGGCATCATCCTCATCGGCATCGTATTCCTCGGGCAGTTCGCCCCGCAGCTCGACGGCTACATACCAGCCATCCTGCTCGTCGCGGGTGTAATCCTCTTCCTTGTGGAAATATTCGTGATGCCCGGAACATTCCTGTTCGGCATCGGCGGCATCATCTGCATGATAATTGCGCTTGCGATGTCGTTCTCGCCCGCAGAACTTCCGGAATACGTCCCCGACGCTGTCGAGACGACGTTCGATGCGACCCCATGGCTACTGGGATTGCTCTACATGCTGTGCTGTGCGGGCGTCGCGCTCGTGTTCCCGATTGCCGCGAGCAAGTACCTGATTCCGCTTTTGCCTGAAGGCTGGACGCCCATGCTCAAGACGGACCTGGAAACCGCCGCCTCCCCCACGGAATCCGTGCAGGAAGTGCATGTGGGCGACATCGGTACAGCAAAGACGTTCCTGCGCCCCGTGGGCCAAGCCAGCTTTACCATGCCCGACGGCAGCACCAAGCTCTTTGACGTGCAGACCCACGGCGAAATCATCGAGGCGAACACCCGCGTGAAGGTCGAATCCGTGCAGGAAGGCCATATCTGGGTCGTTCTGGACGAGAACGCCTAAAAATTTTAGTAGAATTTGAAAAAAATAACACCGGAGACAAACAATGGATACACTCCTTATCGTTGGAATCATCATCGCGGCGATTGCCGTCATCATCCTCCTCGCCTTTATCGGCAAGTTCTTCAGCCTCTGGCTCCAGGCCTTGTTCTCCAGGGCGAACGTGAGCATTTTCCAGCTCATCGGTATGCGTCTGCGTAAGGTGCCCCCGCAGGTGATTGTTGAAGCCCGAATCCTCAGCTGCAAGGCCGGCCTCCCGGTCGATACGAACCTGCTCGAAGCCCACTACCTTAGCCGCGGTAACGTGCTCCGCGTGATTCAGGCCCTGATTGCCGCCAACAAGGCAAACATCAAGCTCGACTTCAAGGAAGCCGCAGCCATCGACCTCGCCGGCCGTAACGTGCTCGAAGCCGTGCAGATGTCCGTGAACCCGAAGGTCATCACGACCCCGAAGGTTTCCGCCGTTGCCCTCGACGGTATCCAGCTGCACGCCATTACCCGTATTACCGTGCGCGCCAGCATCCAGAAGCTCGTCGGTGGTGCCGGCGAAGAAACGGTTATCGCCCGCGTTGGCGAAGGCATCGTGTCTTCCATCGGTTCTGCGGTAAGCCACAAGGAAGTGCTTGAGAACCCGAACATGATTTCCAAGAAGGTGCTCGCCTCTGGCCTCGATGCCGGAACCGCATTCGAAATTCTCTCCATCGACATCGCCGACGTGGACGTGGGCCAGAACATCGGCGCTATCCTCGAAACTGACCGTGCCGAAGCCGACAAGAAGATTGCACAGGCAAAGGCAGAAGAACGCCGCGCCATGGCTTTCGCCGCCGAACAGGAAATGAAGGCCAAGGTGATGGAAATGAAGGCGAAACTCGTGGAAGCCGAAGCCCAAATCCCGATGGCCATGGCAACCGCACTCCGCGACGGCAAGCTCGGCGTGATGGACTACTACAACCTGAAGAACATCGAAGCCGACACCCAGATGAGGAAGGAAATCGGCAACGCTCCCGAGGCCAAGTAAGCAACCGTAGGGCAATATGGAAACCCTAATATTCCTAGCCATCGCAGCCGTCATCGCGATTATCGAGAACAAGGTCAAGAAGGCCAGGGAGCAGAAGCAACTGCCGCCCTCCAGACCCAGCGATTACGATAACGAATATGCGGAAGATTCTGAGGAAGAAGCGCAGGAGCAGCAAGTTCAGCCCCCGCGTTCCCTGCAGGATCTTATCCAGCAGTTCGAGAATGCCCAGCGGGAAGCCGCACAGGGCAATATCGAACCGCCCACTCCCCCCGTGCAAAGGCATCGCGACCCGAACATGCCGGTGACATTCCGCGATATTGCAGAAGCGGTCATCGAAATGGACGTTGTCGATGCAGAATTCCTGATGGAAGAATTCAACCTGAGCGAAGGCGATGCAATCTCTGCGTTAAACGACCTGCAGAAATACCGCATCATCGGGCGCGACATGGAAGACGGCGAACACGACGTGCTCGTGCACGACATGGACGAACTGGACAACCTGCTTTCGCACGAAAGGCACGTGACGCCGCAGCAAAATGCGGAAGAACCCACCAGATTGCAGGATTCTGCCGCAGACGCCGAAACGGAACAGGCGCGCCAACAGGAACTGGAACGCCAGCGCAAGCTGAACAGCCTTGAAGGCCGTGCAAAATCTGCAAGGGAAAGTGCCGCTGCATTTACCGCCACGGAAACCTCAAGCGACACAGAAGACGGAACCGCTCCGAAGCCGCGCCGTGCCCCGCTCGTTTCCACAAGGAGCCTTGCCGACGTGCGCAAGGGATTCATCTGGGCGAAGGTGCTGGACGAGCCGCGCTTCAAGCGCCGCTGGAGCACACAGTACAGGTAACCACGGCAAACGCCTGGTGACGCCTACAGGAAATAGCCCGTAAAACTAAATTGTAGGCTCCATAGTTTCATGGGGGACGCTTCTCGGTAAGCGGCCCCCTTTGTCATTTCGACAATTCCCTCCTTTTCGATGCGGGTCATGTCCATGACAAAGCGCATTCCAAGGAAACAATCCCAGCCGATATTAAATCCACCACCGACAACAAGAGACCAGCCGAACGGCTCCACGTCGAAGTCAAAGGATTCATCACCATCATCTTCGATTGAAGCGATATCACCATCAACATTCAGGTTAAACTGGGTGCCAGCCTCAAGATAGAACTTTGATATCGGTACGACCCGAACCAAGACCGGGAATGCAAATCTATACACATACAACCCGAAATTCATCTGGTCACCATAGGGGTCTTCGGGCGGGATGCCATAAACATCTTCGTCCAGCCGGAACCAGGCCATACTAAATTCCGCCTCGCCTACAAACCCGACAAAGCCGTTCAGCCGATACATGTACGAAGCGCCGATTGCAATTTCCATTCCCCCAAAATTACCCAACGCAGCCTCCCCGACACCGTCTTTTGCCAAGCCGAACGTGCCTCTTACCGGAGCGTTATCCCACACATAGTCAATCCCGAAGGCAAAACGCCCGCCCAAATAATGCGATTTGTCTTGAGCAGCACCTTCTGCGAAGGCGAATGATGCAAACAGCAGCGCAAAAATGCAAATTCGAACGGCTTTCATATCTTCTCCTGCTTTAAATATAAACTATTTTCGATAAGACTCATCTTTTTTTCTGTATTTATTGTATTTTTCCCATAGAGATCGAGGAAAGTGTCATGAGAAAGCTACTCAGGAAAATCAGCGTTTTCGCGTGTTCCATATTCTGGGGGAATGGCGCAAGAAGCGGCAATCCGTTCAGGTTTATCCGCAAGTACTGGGCGCAGCTGCTCCTTTCTTCCATTGCCATACAGACCATCGCCTGCGCATACGGCGGTGAAGACCCCTATGACTATTCCGACGACTGCGACCCGGTATTCGACACAGAGAAATTCACGAACGAAGGCTATACCGACTGCGAAAAGCAAATCGTAGAACAGGCACTAATCGCAAAGGACCTGCAGGACAACCTGGGCAAGCGCGAAGATGCCACCATAGAAGCCTGGAACGAGGTGCGCCAGAAAATCAGCGAGATTACCGAGACCTGCGACATGAACCACCTCTATATGGAAGGTTCATTCACATCCCTTTACTGTTCAGACGGCAGAGTCCTTATTCCTAAGTAAAATTCGCGTGGGCACCTGACGGTGCAAAAAATCAAGCCTTCGTGAATCTGCTCAGGAACTGAGCCAGGCGCTCGTTGCCCGATTTGCGGAACACGTGGTCGGGGGTTCCCTGCTCCACGATGATCCCACCGTCCATGAAGATGACCTTGTCAGCCACATCGCGGGCAAAAGCCATCTCGTGGGTCACGATGACCATGGTCATCTTGTCTTCGGCAAGTTTCTTGATAATCTTGAGCACTTCGCCGGTCAGTTCCGGGTCCAGCGCAGAGGTGGGTTCGTCAAAGAAAAGAATCTTCGGGTTCATCGCGAGAGCGCGGGCAATGGACACGCGCTGCTGCTGGCCACCGCTGAGTTCACAGGGATAAGAGTTTTCCTTGCCCTCGAGGCCCATACGCTTGAGCAGGAACCGCCCCATAGCGCGGGCATCCTTGCGTTCGTCCCCCAGCACGCGCACCGGAGCGAGGCAGATATTCTGAAGCACCGTCAAGTGCGGGAACAAGTTGAAGTTCTGGAACACGAGCCCCGTAGAAAGTCGAATATCGCGGAGCGTTTTCGCCGGCGCATACTTGACTGCCGGGCCCTTCGCCGAATCATTCGGCACCACCATGTCCTTGCCGTCGACCTGCACCAGGCCGCCGTCAACCGTTTCGAGTTGTGTAAGGCAACGCAACAGCGTACTCTTGCCGGAACCGCTGGGCCCGATAATCGAGAGTACCTCGCCCGCCTTCAAGTCAAACGAGATATCCTTGAGCACATGCAAGTCGCCAAAGGACTTCTTGACGTGTTCTACCTTGAGGATTGGCGCAGATTCATTCACGTTTTCCATTCCACGCCTCACTTATAGTAATTGAGCTTGCGTTCCACGTAGGCGAAAAGCACGCTCAGCAAAAGGTTCGCCACATAGTAGAATACACCCGCCACGAACAGCGGGTAAATGCTCGCATAGGCGGCCTGCTGTTTCTTGGCCAACGCAAAAAGTTCCGTCACCGCAATCACCTGCGCAAGGGAAGTGTCCTTCACCAGCGTGATGACTTCGTTGGCGCTCGCGGGCACCACGCGCTTTACCACCTGCGGGAGGATGATGCGGAAGAACGTCTGCGTGCGGGTCATGCCCAGCATGTAGGCCGCCTCGTACTGCCCCTTGGGTATGGACTGGATGCCCCCGCGGAAAATCTCGGCAAAGTACGCCGCATAGTTTATCGAAAACGCCACAATCACCGCCGGGAAGCGGTCAAAGGAAAAATCCACGCCCGCATATTCGCTCAGGTAGTAGGAGCCGAAATAAATCGCCACAATCTGGAGGAGTAGCGGAGTGCCGCGCATCACCGAGATGTAGAACGACACCGGGTAACGCACCACGCGCCACTTGCTCATCTTGAGGACCGCAATGAGCAGGCCCAGCGGAATCGAGAACAGGAGCGTAAACCCGAAAATGGCGAGCGTCGTGCAGAAGCCGCCCCAAAGGATAGGAAGCAAATTGCTCAGGTCAGACATGGAACCGCGCGCCGGCCGTTACTTGCCGAACCACTTGGCAGAGATTTCGTCGAACTTGCCGTCGGCCTTCATGGCGGCCAAGGTAGAATTCACGGCATCACGCAGGGCCTGGTCCTTCTTGCGGAAACCCACGGCATAGACTTCGTCGGAGAGGCCTTCCTCGAGCACCGTGTAGTCCTTCCCATTCGTCACAATCCAGTACTTGGCCACGATTTCGTCCAGGAACACAGCATCCACGCCGCCCTTGTCCAAATCCATGAGCGCCGTCTGGTTGTCGTCAAACGGAACGATTTCCTTGGCGGCCTTGCCCGCTTCGGAGGCATCCAGGAGCTTCTGGGCGGTAGAGCCGTTCTGCACGGCAATCTTCTTGCCGGCGAGGGCAGCGAGATTTGCAAGAGCCTTGTCCTTCACCGTGAAAATCATGCGGTTCTTGAGATACGGATCGCTCAGGTTCATCGCCTTCGCGCGGGCACTGTCCACGCTCATGCCGTTCCAGATGCAGTCAATCTTGCCGGTGTTCAGTTCCTGTTCCTTCGCGTCCCAAGAAATCGGCTGCGTCTTGAGCTTCACGCCCAGGCGCGCACAAACTTCGGTGGCGAGGTCAATATCGAAACCCACGATGTTGTTGTCCTTGTCGCGGAAACCCATCGGCGGAAAAGAATCGTCGAGGCCGAGCACAAACACGCCCGCCGCCTTCACCTTGTTCAGGGATTCATCGGCCTGAGTCTTGGATTCCGCCTTCTGGTCGTTGCAGGCAGAAAGAACCGCGGCACATGCAACCGCCGCAAACATCGCTAAAAGCTTTTTCATCTTGAAGTCCTCTTTTTGATTTACAAGAGAAATATAGAAAAAGGGCCGCATTCTAGTGAATACGGATAATCAAGCAGCCCTTTTATTTAACGCCTGAATGATTCGCTTTTTATTTTTTTTCACCAAAACAGGAGTTTCAAGGCGAATTGGGTTGGCATATCAATTTTGAATAATGTATATTATGAGGGAGGTTTATATGGAAGTTCTGAACCCGACACAGCTACATCTTCTAAAGATGTTCTCTTTCGCCAAGGATTCTGAGTCTTTGGAAGAAATTCGTGTTGCCCTGATGGATGTCTTTGCCAAGAGGGTTGAAAAAGACATGGACGATCTTTGGGATTCCGGCAAATGGGACAATAAAAAGAACGAAGCTGTCTTATGCGAACACTTGCGAACTCCCTATAAAGCAGTATGAGAATTGTTCTCAACAGCAATAAGCAGAATCGTTATACTACGCAAAAAGGGCCGCATCGCTGCGGTCCTTTTTATAATGTTGGTCTGGATCCTTCGACTCCGAGGCTACGCCTCTTCGCTCAGGATGACATGCTCAAAGGCCTGAAGCCCCACACCTCAAAGGGAGCGAAGCGACCGACCTCATACCTCACACCTCTTAATCCTTTCCGTACACCTTTTCGGCGTAGGTCACGGTTGCGCCGAGGTATTCGCGGTTCATCTTGGCGATGTAATCCACGGTGATACCCTTCGGGCAGGCGGCCTGGCATTCGTAAAGGTTCGTGCAGTTGCCGAAGCCTTCCTTGTCCATCTGGGCGACCATGGCGAGCACGCGCTTCTTCGCCTCGACCTTGCCCTGCGGCAAGAAGCTGAGGTGAGAAACCTTGGCAGATACGAAGAGCATTGCGGATGCGTTCTTACAGGCGGCCACGCAGGCACCGCAACCGATACAGGCGGCAGCGTCGAAGGCGCGGTCGGCATCAGCCTTGGGAACCGGAATCGTGGATGCTTCAGGAGCGGCACCGGTGTTGACGGAAACGAAACCGCCGGCAGCGATGATGCGGTCGAATGCGGTACGGTCCACGGCGCAGTCACGGATAACCGGGAATGCGGCGGCGCGCCACGGTTCGATCACGATGGTGTCGCCATCCTTGAACTTGCGCATGTGAAGCTGGCAAGTGGTGGTCGCATGGTCAGGGCCGTGCGGCATACCGTTGATGACGAGGGAGCACATACCACAGATACCTTCGCGGCAGTCGTGGTCGAAGGCGAAGCCTTCCTTGCCCTGCTTCATCTGTTCTTCGTTCACGATGTCGAGCATTTCCAAGAAGGACATGTCCGGAGAAACATCGTTGATCTTGACAGTTTCGAACTGTCCCTTGGTCTTGGCATCCTTCTGACGCCAAATCTTCAAAGTCAAATTCAGTCCGCTCATTATTTGTAGCTCCTAGTAGCGAGGTGGACGTTATCAAAGGTAAGAGGTTCCTTGGAAAGTTCCGGTGCGACACCGTCGCCCTTGTATTCCCAGGCACCCACGTAGCAGAAGTTCTCGTCGTCGCGCTTGGCTTCGCCTTCCGGAGTCTGGCTTTCTTCGCGGAAGTGGCCGCCGCAAGATTCCTTGCGGTGCAGGGCGTCGAGAGTGAGGACTTCGGCGAATTCGAGGAAGTCTGCCACGCGGCCGGCACGTTCGAGGTTCTGGTTGAAGGAACCTTCGGAGCCGAGCACGTTGACGTTTTCCCAGAATTCGGCACGGAGGGCCGGAATCTTCTCGAGGGCGGTCTTCAGGCCGGCTTCGTTACGGGCCATGCCCACGTATTCCCACATGATATTACCGAGTTCACGATGGATATCGTTGACCGTGCGGTGACCCTTGATGGAGAGGAGCTTGTGGATGCGTTCTTCGGTCTGCTTCTTGCAGTCTTCGAACGCGGCATCGGATTCGGAAACCTTCTCGAGCTTGGTGCCCGCGAAGTAACCGCCGATGGTGAACGGAATGACGAAGTAACCGTCGGAGAGGCCCTGCATAAGAGCAGAAGCGCCGAGGCGGTTTGCACCGTGGTCGGAGAAGTTGGCTTCACCGAGAACGAAGCAGCCCGGAATCGTGGACATCAGATCGTAGTCCACCCAGAGGCCGCCCATGGTGTAGTGGATGGCCGGGAAGATACGCATCGGGACCTTGTACGGGTCTTCGTCGGTAATCTTTTCGTACATCTGGAAGAGGTTGCCGTACTTGGCAGACACGCCTGCAACGCCCATACGCTGGATAGCGTCGGCGAAGTCGAGGTACACGGCCTGCTTGGTGGAACCCACGCCGAGACCTGCGTCGCAAACCTGCTTGGCGTTACGGGAAGCCACGTCACGCGGAACGAGGTTACCGAAGCTCGGGTACTTTTCTTCGAGGTAGTAGTAACGGTCTTCTTCAGGGATCTGGTCCGGGCTGCGGGTGTCGCCCGCCTTGCGCGGAACCCAAATACGGCCGTCGTTACGGAGAGATTCGCTCATCAAGGTGAGCTTCGACTGCAGGTCGCCGTGGCGAGGAATGCAAGTCGGGTGAATCTGCGTGTAGCAGGGGTTAGCGAACAGGGCGCCGCGCTTGTAGGCACGGAAAGCAGCCGTCACGTTGGAACCCTGGGCGTTGGTAGAAAGGTAGTAGACGTTACCGTAACCACCGGTGCAGAGGCACACAGCGTCACCCACGTGGCTTTCGAGTTCGCCAGTGATAAGGTTACGGACGATGATACCGCGAGCCTTGCCGTCGATCACGACGAGGTCCATCATTTCGCGGCGGGGGAACATCTCCACCTTACCGGCGGCAACCTGGCGCATGAGAGCCTGGTAGGCACCGAGCAAGAGCTGCTGACCCGTCTGACCGCGGGCGTAGAACGTACGGGAAACCTGCGTACCGCCGAAGGAGCGGTTGTCGAGGAGGCCGCCGTATTCACGACCGAACGGAACACCCTGGGCGACGCACTGGTCGATGATGAGGTTCGAGTTTTCGGCCAAGCGGTGCACGTTGGCTTCGCGAGCGCGGAAGTCACCGCCCTTCACGGTATCGTAGAACAGACGGTAAACGGAGTCGCCGTCGTTCTTGTAGTTCTTGGCAGCGTTGATACCACCCTGGGCAGCAATGGAGTGTGCGCGACGGGGGCTATCCTGGATGCAGAAAGACTTTACGTTGTAACCAAGTTCGGCGAGGGATGCAGCGGCAGAAGCACCGGCAAGGCCAGTACCAACCACGATCACCGTGAACTTACGCTTGTTGGCGGGGTTCACGAGCTTGAGTTCGAACTTGTGCTTGGTCCACTTTTCTTCGATGGAACCACCGGGGATTTTAGAATCAAGAATCATTAGTGGGCTCCTTAAAATTAAGCGTTAAAAGAAACTTCGACGGTGCCGACAGAAGGAATCACGAAAGAAGTCTTGGCGGCTTCCTTGGCCTTCTG
The DNA here is from genome assembly GCF_900143055.1 of Fibrobacter sp. UWR3. NCBI lineage: Bacteria > Pseudomonadati > Fibrobacterota > Fibrobacteria > Fibrobacterales > Fibrobacteraceae > Fibrobacter > Fibrobacter sp. UWR3. Next base: position 319,427 of record NZ_FRCW01000005.1, read on the forward strand.
CTGTTCATACTGCTGCTGGAGTTCATGAGACTTGGTGCGCAGGGCTTCCGTTTCGGGCTGGTTAGCGAGGTAGAAGGCGGCGATAGCGGTGATACCGAAACCGGCAGCAACGACAACACTGTAGATGATGCCGCAGACATCGATAATCGGGGTCCACTTCTGGTGTGCGATACCCATGGTCTGGAACGCAGAAGAAATGGCGTGGAACAGGTGCATGCCGATAACGAACATGCTGATCACGTAGAACACAGCCCAGAAGGGGTTGGCGAACATGTCGATAGTGGTGAGCCACATGTCGCGGACGATTTCGCCCTTGTCGTTCAGGTACAGGTAGTGTTCGCCGAACTTGAGCATCATGAGGTGCTGGATGAGGAAGCCGAGGATGAAGAGGCCGGACCAGATCATGGTGAAGGTCGCGAAAGTCTTCTTGCCCTTGCGAGCGTTGACTTCGTAGTCGATTCCACCGCGAGCCTTCTTGTTCTCGATCTTCAGCGTAACCGCGAGGAAGATATGGAGAGCGAAGCAAGCCACCAGGCCGAGTTCGACGAGATAGATCATCTTAATCGGGAAGTGGAGCGGATTGAACCCGGTCAGGAACTCGGTGTAGGCATTGTAAGACGCCTGGGCCGAAGCCTGGTCAAAGTTCAGGAGTTGGAAGTTACCACACATGTGGCCGAAGATGAACAGGGCGAGTGCCGCACCCGTGCATCCCATGATCTGCTTCTTACCGATGGAGGAGGTAAGATACTTGATGATCCATTGCATTGAGTTGTGTCTCCTTGAGGGGTTTTTGTTTTAAACTTAGAGGACGCAGCAAGCCTTGAGGTTCGGCATTTCGTAAGCGTAGCGTTCGTCTTCCTTGAACCAGAAGTCCAGTTCGCGCTTGGCGGATTCAGGACTGTCGGAGCTGTGCACGACGTTTTCGGTCATGGAAGGGGCAAAATCGTAGCGGAGGGTACCGGGTTCCGCCTTGGCCGGATTGGTTGCACCGTTGATAGCGCGAACCTTGGCAATGGCATTTTCGCCGCCGAGGGCGAGCATCACGGACGGGCCCTTGGTCATGTAGGCTTCGAGTTCCGGGAAGAACGGCTTTTCCACGTGTTCGGCGTAGAAACCGCGAGCATCGGCAGAGGTCATCTGGTGCATCTTCACGGCGCAGACGGAGAGGCCTGCAGCGATGTAACGGTCGATAATGCGCCCAATGAGGCCGGACTTGACGGCGTTGGGCTTGATCATTGCAAATGTCATTTCCATAGTAGGTACCTTTTGTTTTAAGATGTGGGAAATATAGATATAATTCGGATTTCGGAATTCAGATTTCAGAATTATAAACGTCATTGCGGACGCAGCCGAAGTAATTCACTCCGAATTCCGAATTCCGAATTCTGAATTCAGAATTTACTCCTCAGATTCAATCTTCTTCATCAGGTCTTCGGCGAGTTTTCCGCCGGACTTGATGTTCTCGATAAGCCAGTTCACGTCCTTCCCCATTTCGCTGTTGGGGTACTTGGCCTGGAATTCCTCCAGGACCTGCAGGGCGAGCGTATCCTTGTGCAAGTTCTCGTTCAAGATGAACCCGCGGCTGAACATGGCCTTCTCGGCATCCGGGCTATCGGGCCACATCTTGTAGAACACGTTGTATTCCGCCTCGGAGAAGGAATACTGTTCCGCCTCGGACTGAATCTGGGCAATCTGGAGCGTAGCCTTCGCAAACAGCGTGTCGTTATCGGGATAGAAGTCGCGGACCTTCTTCCACTGCTCGACGGCGGCTTCGTAACTGCGGGCCTTGTAGAGGGAATCGGCCGTAGCCTGCATGGCAGCAGCACCGGCGGCAGGCTGCTCGACCGAAACGCCTTCCTTGAACACCTTCACCTTCGCGTTGGCCCAGATTTCGGCCTCTACGCGTTCCTTGCGCGCCTTGCGGAGCACGCCGATGCGGTTCGAGAACACCTGCTTGCGGGTTTCGTCCATCGTGCGCTTCGCATTGATGACGTAGTTGAAGTAGTAGTCGCGCTTCAGCACGTTCTCGGGGAAGCGGATGTAGTCAACCAGGTCGGTCTTCGATTCCTCGTACGATAGCCTCGGGCGCACCGGGTTGCCGTTCTTTTCGAAATACGCCTTGAGGGAATCCTCGGGCAAAGCGTTCTTGGCCTGCGCCATCTCGTCGTAGTGCGAAATGATGTAGTTGTCGCGGGTCTGGCGCACCAGCGCGCGGTATTCCCAGGAGGAATCCAGGCCAATCGCACGAGCCTCGTCGGCAAAGGACGCGCATTCCGCAAGGCTACGGATAATACGTTCGCGCATATTGTTCGTCTTCGGCATGCCGGGTTCTTCTTCGAATATCTGCAGGATTTGCTTCTCGGTAACAAGCGGGGCGCCGTTCTTCGAGATAAGCACGTAATCCGGAGGGAGCTCCAGGTATCCCGCCCCCAGCATGTGGTTTTCCACGTCAGCCTTCGCGCGGTCGTAGGGCTTGACCTCCGGCGGAATTTCACGAACAAGATAGAACACATGACGGCCGGGAGTGCGGGTCGAACCCAGCACCGGCGACAGCGTACCTTCGGGCTTGCCCGTAAACGCTTCGGCAAGGCCGTTGATAATCCCAATCCCGTACGGGAGGGCGTAGCCTTCCTTCACCACGCCCACGTAGCCGCCATTTGCGGCGGTTTCCTTGTTTAGGCTCTTCTTTGCGGCAATCGCCTTGAACTTCTCGAGGTCCACGGGCTTCTTGAACAGCTTGGCAAGCGCGGCGGAATCTTCCATCTGCACGTGATAGACTTCAAATGCAGGTGCAGTCTTGAATTCTTCCTTGTGCTTCTCGTAGTAGCCCTGCGGGTCGGGCGGCACAATCTTCTCGACCTTAACCGGGAACTTCTCCTTCACCGTCTTGATGGTATTGCGCACCATCTCCTGCTTGAAGCCGCCGATAAACGCCGCGGTGTCGCCACCCGATTCCTTGAGCTTTTCGGCCTCGCGTTCGAGCAGCAGGCGATCGGCCACCTTCCCGCGCACATCGATAAACTCGACCTTGCCCGTAGAATCGGCAAAATCGGCCTTATGCGCATCGAAGAACGCCTTCAGGTCGGCATCGGAATACGTGAGCTTTTCCATGGAATAGAAGCGCTGGTACACGAGCGTGAGCAGGCGGTCATCCATGTTCTTGGAATAGGATTCCCAGTTTTTCCCGAGTTCGGGGTATTCCTGCAGGGCCTTAGAAACAACGGCAGACCTCGTGAGCACGCCCTTTACAATGTTGTCGTAATCGGCACGCCCGGTAGCGGAAGTCATTACCGCAAAATCAATATCTGTATTATAGACGGTCTCGTTATCTACCTGGGCAAACTTGCCCTCACCAGAACCGAAACCGTTGCACCCTACAAGGGCAAGGCCACAAAGGGCACCCAGAACAAGAATCTTTCTATTCATCAAATCCTCTTGGATATTTTGTCCCCGTAAATATAAACAATTCATAAAAATCAGACCCACGCCGAACAGAAAAGGCCACCCCGAAGGGCGGCCCGAGAGCATTCACAAAGGAATTTTTACGTTAAATCCTGAAATCGAGACCCACGCCAAAACCACGGCTGTCGCGGTTGTACACGTCTATCCCGTATTCCACCTGCTCGTCGTAATCCTGGTAGAGCGTGTGGAAGTAGCTCAGGTTCATGCGCATCCAGTCCGTAATGCGGTAGGCAAGCCCGAACCCGAAACTCGTCGAGGAAATATTGATGTTCATGTCACTGATGTAGCCATCCTTGATGCCGAAGCGGGTCACCTGCACACCACCGCTTATGGTGAAGCGCGTAAGGAAGTCCACTTCCACACCGTAGAGGAACTCGTTCGTATCGTCCACGTAGTCCTCGAGATCGCCGCTGAAATCGGCCTTGCTGTCAAACCAGTGGTGGTACCCGAAGGCAAGGCGCAGGTTATCGAGCAGGGAATAGTTTATACCGATTGCAAGGAACGAAGGAATGTCGTTGTGGTCTTTTTTGCCGTCATTAAACTGTTCGAGCGGGGTATCGTTCTTCTTGGTGTCGTTTTCCATCTCGATGGAGGTGTTGTACTCGAACTTTGCACCCAAAGTAAGTCGTTTGTACTTAAAACCGAGACCGACAATCGGGGTAATGCCAAAGCCCGTCTGGTCCAGTTCCAAGTCCATCGTCATCTTGTCGTCAAGAGTCTCGAACGTGCCCGCGAGCGTCGCGTACTGCACCTTTTCTTCTTGAGTCTTGGCGCTTTCCGCAAGTGTCGCGAATGTTTCTGCAAGCGTGGACGCCTCCACCATCTTGCCCTCGGGATTAACGCCCGGGATAACGGAATTCAGCCGGAGGTTTGCGACCGAGCCGTCGTAGCTGTTCATCGCATAGTTGAAGCGTGCACCCGCATACACCGAGAACATCTTGTTGAACTCGTAGGCGGCACCGAGAGTCGCGCCAAAGATGTACGAGCTCGCCTCGAGCGAAACATCGATGGAGCTGTTCGTGGTCATAAGCCCCTTCTCGGCGAGTGCCGCCTCCATCTGCTTGAGCGGGGCGTAAGTAAGTGCGTAGAAGCTCGGGATACCGTCATCGAAGTTCACTCTGCCGCCACCGCCAATAACGCCCATGTGGCCCGAAAGCGCAAAGTTGCCGTGGTGCCAGGTCACCAGCACGCTCGGAAGCGAAGGCACGAACGCCTTGCCCTTGAAGTTCGTGCCGTCCTTGAATATCGGGGACTTCTCGACAGTCGTCTCGCGGCTCTGCCAGAACGTCTGGTTGTTTGCCGAAATGTACAGGCCGTCTTCCATAAACGCCGTACCCGAGGGGTTCGCGTACGGGGCATCCACGTCGGTGCTCGCGTCGCGGGCCACGCTGCGCTGGAAAAGCACGGACTGGTTGGTGTTGGTGTTCAGGCCGCCCGCAACGGACAAAGTATTCAGCGTTGCGATGGCCAACAGGCATACGGTCGATTTCGCCTTGTCGAGCCTCATGAGTTTCCTTCCCTGGATAGGAGAAAATGTTTTGGACGGCGCATAACTTAGCAATCAGGCCAAAAAATCCGACTACAAAATACTTACTTAAATCTTTCCGTAATTTTTAAACAACCGTTTTGTAATATTTGTTAACGAAAATATGTGATATCCATCGCATAATTTGTATGTCATAGGTGAAAGAACGCACCAAAAACCACACACCCAGAGGCACCCAAAATCCTCCTTGTACACGCAACTCTTTGAGCATCAACGAGTTATGCACCCATTTCTGGCATATTCCGGACCGCGACATATAATATGTTTTCTATAATTATGCACGTTGAAGATAGGTACTTCGACATTTGCTTTGACCGCCGCCATTGTGACGGTCGTTGTTGGCGTTCTTGCCCTGGGCGCCTGGTTTACGCGTATTGCCGTAATTACCTACTTGTCGAACCCGCACACCTACGGCGACGTGGAAGTCACCCCCCACGGGTACACGCTCGGGGGCCCGCTCACCCATTCCTGGGATTCCGTGACCGTAAAGCAGGGCGACAACGTCTACACCGTAAAGGACTTTAACCTCGACATTACCATCCTGGGCGAAGGCAAGGGAGGCAAAGTTTCGCTCGGCGAATTTGCCGCAAGCATCAAGACGAGCCCCGACACAAACGGCACCGACAAGAAAAAGGACCCGATAGGGGAAATCGCCTTCCCGGAAAGGGCCAAGTTCTACCTGCCCGTAGAGGCGAGCGTCGGGAAGATTTCCGTGGATATAAACGAAGGGAGCGAAGACGCAAAGCACTGGCAGGCAACGGACCTCTCCATCAAGAGCGAGGGTATGCAGGCGGCAAGCATAAAGCTCGACAGCATCCAGGGCGACTACCTTGCAGAAACGGCGAGCATCGATATCCGCGCGGATTTCGCAGGCGAGAACGTGGCCGTGAAGGGCAAGGTCAAGGCCGGCAAGGATGCCATAAAGCTCGACGTGAAGGCGCCGAAGAACAACATGGCGGCAGTCAAGACCCACGTGGACATGGAAGTGAAGAAGCCCGAGGACTGGATACCCGTGGAAATTCCGCCCGCGGTACCGACCATCGGGGCAATCAAGGTGAACGGCGACGTGAGCTTCGACCCGAAGACGCGCAAACCCAAGTACAACCTGAACCTGCAGACGAGGGTCGGCGAGTTCTGGCCCCTGATGGCAAGCAACGCGAAGATAAACCTGAAGGGCGACGACGAGCGCTACCACGTGCACGTAGACCTGTACAACGACGAGGGCGGGCACATTATGCTCGAGGGCGACATGGACAAGAATCTCGACGGCGATATTAGCGGGTACGTCGAGTACATGAGTTCCATATTCGGCCCGCACATGATGCCGCTCGACATGAAAATCCATTCCGCGCACAAGGAAGGCGACCGCATAGACGTGAGCATCGAAACGCGCCAGGGTTCCACAATCGACGCGGTCGTTAACCTGGGCGACAAACTGCTCGTCACGTTCGAGGGAGACTTCTCGCCGTACGAACCTTGGGCGCTGGACTGGAACTTCGGAAACCTCACGCTCCGCAACCGCTTTACCATCGACGGCAACTTCCAGAACGGGGTGCTACACGCGAAGGCGAAAATCCCGAACGTGGACTTCGCCTACCAGATGAAGGCCGATTCGCTCGAAGTGGAGCTCGACCTCAACAGGAACGGCATCCAGTTCAGCAACGGCATCATCTACGGCGAAAAGGAAACGTTTGACTTCTTCGGCGACGTGATGTGGAATCACGAAGACCCGCACACCTCCTGGGACGTGACGCAGCGCGAAGGCGGGCATGCCTACGCGTACATCGCGTGGACCGACTCCATCACCATCGAGGTGCAGGCCGACAGCGTGGACATCAACACCATCCCGTTCGCAAAGCTAAAGATAAGCAACGACATCTACGGCACCGTATCCGGACACTGGCGGCAAAACTTCACCGACAACGTGGGCTCGATTGACGTGTTTGCCGAAGGAAACTACGACCCGTTCGAAATCCGCGCACACGTGAAAGCAAGGCAGAGCGGGGACTCCATCTTCATCGACAGGTTCCAGGCCATGCAAGACAAGAACATGGTGGAAGCAGAAGCGGCGTTTATCCTTCCGAACGACTCCAACCCGGAATTCAAGCCAACAGCGTTCCTGCCCATACAGGTGATTCACGCGTGGGCGTCGGCAAAGGACTTCAGTATTCCGGTGCTACTGGAACCGCTCAACGACACGACTCTTGCCAACGGATTCATGAGCGGCGACATCGCGTACGAAGAAGGCAAGGGCCTGCTCGGCAACATCGACTTCACGCAGCTTGAATTCAAGAAGATTGCACACACCATACTCAAGGTAGACAAGGTGAACCTTTTCGCCGAGGGCGACAAGGTAGAACTCAATTCGTACGTGAACATCGGCAACGGCGGATGGGCGGGTTCCTCGCAGGTTATCGTCGACAACGTGTTCAGCAACAAGCGCCACGTGAGCGTAAGCCACAGCACCGACAACGGCGGCGACGTCGCCGTCGAGGGCATCATAGACTCGCTGTACACATTCACGGGCAAGGCGAATGTATCGGGCGCATGGTTTATCCCGGGCACCACAACAGAAATCAAGCGCACCGACCTGCAGATAGACGTTTCCGCAAAGCTCAAGGAAGGTATCAAGGGCATAACCGCAGAGATTACCTCGGATTCCACGTTCTACCAGCCTCCCAAGATGAGCAGGCTTGTCCCGTTCCGCGTGAGGGGGCACCTCGAAAACGGGATTGCCGAAATTACCGAATTTTCGACCCGCAACAACGAAGGCGAAACCATCAACGTTACCGCGGCATACAGCCTCGACAGCATGAAGCTTGAACGCTTCAACATCAGTTCCGACCAGTTCAGCCTCAAGTCCGGGCAGCATTCCATAATGGTGAAGGATGTCTCGGGCTCGCTCGAAGACAACGACAACGAGCTGGTGGTATCGGTGAGCCTCCCCTACATCCAGTACAACTTCTTCGACGAAACATTCGGCGAAGGCGAGATACAGGCCCAGAGCAACCTTGACTTTACTATACCGCGTTCCACCGGCGACCGACTCCAGAACAAATCCATTTCGGGCAAACTCATCGTCGACAAGATGATCTACTACAAGGCGCTCGAGTTCCAGATAACGCCGAATTCGCTCAACCGCATCCTCACGATGTTCAACAACTTCATCACCAGGTTGCGTACCACCGAAGCGCAGGAAGCAAAGATTTCTACCGCAAGCCCCATCAACCTGATGGTTCACGTGAACGACTCGCAGAGAGATTCCATCGCCATCGTGACTCCGTTCGCGACATTCCCCTTCACGTTTGACTTCTGGGTGCTCGGCAACACCAACAGGCCGCTCCTGCGTGGCGACGTAACGAATTCCAATGCGGGCTTTATCGGCGTGCAGGACCTTTACGAATTCGAACTGAACTCCTTCAGCATCTCGTGGATGGACGTTCCGTGGCAACACGGCGTACTCGAAGTATCGAGTGCGCAGGAACTCCCCTACTGCGACGACACCGGCGAAAAGGAAAACGAGACCTGCCCCATCAACTTCGACATCACGGGAACGATTACGAACCCGCAGCCCACGCCTACGAGCAACTGCGGTACTGAATCGAGCGCAGCAGCCACCTACTACAACATCATCCTCGGGTGCATCGCCGACAACAACGACGAATCGACCGACTGGAACAAGATTGCCGGCAAGGCTATCGGCAAGATGATTTCTACCACGGCCAACAAGACGCTCGGCGGCGAGTATATCGGCGATATCGACATGAAGGTGATGCTGTTCAGCAACAACACCACAAGCGACAAGGATTCAAGCTACTTCAAGATACCGATTTCACTCGACCGCTGGGTGAAGAACATGAAGTTCATCTTCGGTTACACGCAGGACCAGAGCGAAAACCCGACATATGACCAGGCCCTGCAATTCGGCGTGACCTACACGCTCCCCGTATTCCAGGACAAGTCGTTCTCGCACAAGAACCACCTCAACCCGTCGCTCTACCTGAACGGGCAGCTCAATTCGAAGCAGTATCTCACCAACACGGGAGCAAGTTCTAACGAGAACCGACTCGAAAAGAACGTCGGCCTCAACTACGGTTACCGATTCTGGAACGCGTGCCTGCTAGGCCTGGGCTACTGCGAAACGATATCCTCCAACGCATCGCTCAAGGATAGCGAGGAGAAGGAGGCACAAAAATGAAAAAACTAATCTGCTTCCTGCTTTTTGCAATCGCATTCGTCTTTGCCGAAGATACGGAGAAGAACCCCTGGAAGGTGCAATTCGACGGAAACGTTGTGTTTTCGAATTTCCAGTTGAACGAGCAACTCGAAGTTCCCGACGAATTCGGGAACCTTGATACCACAAAGCAAGACTTTATGATGGGCCTTGCCACCGAAAACATTCGCGCGCTCTACTATTCGCAAGGGTTCTTCAGCCTCAGCATGAAAATGGAAATCAGGCGTGAAGTTGATTCCGAGAACAAACGCAAGCGCGTTTACGTCATCTCGCTGCGCGAAGGCGAACGTTACCGGTTCGGCGGGACAAGCATCATCGTGCCCGATTCGTCCAAGATCGATATTGACATGAGCAAGCTCCGCACGAACGACAAGGAAAGGATTTTTTCGCAAGACGACATCGCCGAAGACATCCAGTTTATCCAGCAGACCTACCGCAAGGCGGGCTACCTGCACACCTACGTGTTGCCGGGCGAACTCATAGACACAACGCAAAAAGTCATCATGGTCGAGATTATCGTGAACCCGGGTGCAATGGTCATCATGGGAAACATGGTGAGTACCGCACAGAAAAACCTCGACAAGTCCAAGAAAGAACAAGAGGCGGGGCTTTCCGATACCGCATGGCTATCGTCGCTATGGAAAATCCCGCAAGGCGAAATCATTGACGGTAATCAGTTCAACACATTCAAGTCAAAATTACTTTCTACGCAGTTATTCACACAAATTAAACTTACCGACTCCCTGAGGACAGACGGGCTATCGGACATTCACCTGAACGTGACCGAGCGCGTACCCGGCGAAGCGCGCTACGGCCTGTTCTACGAAGAAATGTACGGGTTCGGCGCCATCGCGTATGCAAAGCACAAAAACTTCTTCGGTAAGTTCAACGAATTTTCCACCTCGTTCCAGCTGGCAGAGAACAAACAGGAAATTTCACTCGGCTACGCAAACCCGCTACTCTTCGGAACATCTTTCACGTTTATCCCCACGGCAATCCGCCTTGAAGACCGTCTGAGTTTCAACCACGAAAAGACCGCCCCGCCGGCCTACCCCGATAGCGTCGAAGAGCGTTACGAAATCATTAACCGCGGCGACCTGACTTTCGGCATTACCGACCACATCCGATTCCGCGGGACGCTCGATACGCGTTTCGTGAGCAAGAACGGAGCCGACATGTACAAGGTGAAGGGCGAAATAGCGCTCACCTTCGACTACACCGACGACTACTTCAACCCCACGAAGGGCGTGCGCGTGGCCCCGACCGTAGGCGCGGGCACAAACCTGAACGCAAACCTCGAAAAACTCACCATGATAGGCAACCCATACACCTACGGCGAGGCAACCGTGAATCTCTACCACCCGCTGTTCTGGACATTCTACGGAGCGCTGAGCGGGAGCGTGGGCAAGTTCTTCGAGAAGGCACTTGAAGACGATGCGCGCGTGTTTTACCAGGGCGGTTCACGTTCTGTGCGCGGGTACCGATTCCGCAGCATCTTCGCGAGTTACGAGAGCTACACGACCAGTACCGACGACGATGGCAACGAGGTCATTGACACGGTCATCAACACGGGACTTACCCCGATGTACCTGCGCATAAACGAAGAAATCCGCTGGACGCTCCCCTGGAAGGGCTGGAGGCACTGGCAGATTGTACAGTTCTACGACTGGACCCGCGTGATGGACAACGAACGCGACTTGTACAAAGAAACTGCGAAAGAAGCGCTCGGCCTCGGGCTGCGTTACCGCTGGCAGTTCCTCACATTCCGCCTGGATTACGCATTCAAGAAGAACCTGAGCGACTGGAGCCCCGAAGGCTTTGCCTGGGGCAGGTTTGCGTTCGACTTGTCGCAGACGTTCTAATGCGGCAAAGCCGCAATGTGGAATGTGGGATGTGAGATGAGTAATTACTAATTACACATTTCACATTACACATTATCTGACAGTCTTTTTATAAAGAGAAGAAAGTCCCGTGCCGGCACGGTTCACGTCGGCTTCGATTCCGGCGGCGGCGAGAATATCGCGAATTTTTTCGGGAGTCGGAAAGGCGGGTGAATTGTCCGCAGGAGTATTGCCCACGGGCGTTTTGCCAGCGGATAAATTGCCCGCGGGTGCATTACCGCGGACTTCCACCCGGAACGTCGCGGTTTCGCTCGCGATGTCGGCGACCCGCCCGCTCTTCAAGACGTGCCCGCGGTCGATAATCGCGAAGTCAGTCGCCTCCTCTTCCATCTCGGCTAGAATATGCGAGCACACGATGGCCGTACCGCCTTCCTGCCTGCGCCAATCCGCAATGAGTTTCCACACCGTCTCGCGCGACATCGGGTCAAGATTCGCCACCGGCTCGTCCAGAATCAAAAGACGCGGCGCAGGAGCCATCGCGCGCAGCAACTGCACCTTCTGGCGGTTCCCGAGCGAAAGCTTGCCCATGCGGGTATCGAGTGGCGGGAGTTCCAGGCTCTTCGCAATGCGGGCAATGCGTTCGCGGGCCGCCTGCTCATTCCACCCGGGAATGCGGGCCGCATAGAACCCCACGAAATAGTCCACGTACTCGTTTATCGAAAGTTTCGGGTATACGCCCGGATTCTCGAGCAGTATACCGCAGGCGAGCGGGTCGAGGAACGAACCTCGCGAGCCCGAACCTGCAGCCCCCTTCGCGCCAGAATGCGTATTAGACACGCGCACGTCGCCAGCAAGTTCAATCGTTCCGGAGAATTTCGCGAAACGCCCGCACAGAAGGCGCAACAGCGTAGTCTTCCCCGCCCCGTTCGGGCCCAGCAGCGCAAAGAAACTCCCCCGCGGGATTTCGAGCGACACGCCCGAAAGCGCGTCCACGCCCGATTTCGGGTAGCGGAACGAGACGTTCTCGACTTTTACCAGCGGGTTTTCCATCGCGCGCCCCGCAAAACTACTTGCAGAATTCCTTGACCGCCTCGGCCGGGTTCTTGATGAGCGCGAAAGCGTCCTTCGTCTGGCGCACCGCCTCCATCTGCACCTTCTCGGATGCACGCTGCAGGTACTGGATGCAACGCCAGTCCGTACGCACGGCGGCAAGCTGCACCGGCTCTGTACGGTCCTTGATGCTCACGAACTCAAAAGCATGGTAGTCCTGCTTCACCGCGGCAATCACGATGGCGGCAGAGGGGCGCACGATATCTTGCAGGGCATGCCAGTCGCGTTCCACGAGCGCCGCCTGGATCTTTTCGCCCATGAACGGCACGGCCTTTACGGCATCGGCACTCGCGCGTACCGCCTCGGCCCACAGGTCTTCGCCCGCGTTGTCAATCTTCTTCACGATTTTCCAATCGCTACGCACCGCGGCCTTGAGCAGGTCGGGGTTCGTCACGAACTTCAGAATGTTCGGGTCGCCGTTCACCGCGGCAAGGAGAGCGGGCTCGTCAAGGGCGTTGAGCGCTACCTTCAAATCTTCGCAAAGGCCGTTCTTGATGTAGAGAATCGCCTGCACGTTCTGTGCAAACGCCGCCTTCTGCGCGGCAACAGTCGGGTTCTCGATAAGGCTGATGGCGTACCAGTTGAGTTTCACCGCCTCGAGTTGCTGTTCTTCGGTCGGGTTCTCGATCTTCTTGATTTCAGTCCAGGACTGCATAAAACCTCTTGTTTATGCGGTAAAGATAGTAAACTAGTCCTTAACGCAACGGACCGAGAACCCGTAGTTGTTGTAATCGTCGCTGGACATACCCGCAGCATAGTCGGCGTTGAAGTCCAAGAACGCGCTGTACGGACCGTTATTGATTTCAGTAGAACTCACAGTAGAACTCCGGAAGAACGTGTGGGCGCCCGCGTAGAGATATCCCCCACCTTTAACCCTGTAGCCAGCAGGGAGCGCCGAGAACCCGAATGCATCCGTGCCTTTGCCACCGGATGTGGACTTGAGCATTTTGCCTGCGGTCGCTCGTCCACCAACAGCATCGAACAACATTTCCCATTCGGCCTTGCTAGGCAAATGCCAGCCGTCGGGGCAAACATCAACCACAGCATCCCATGTGTATAGTCGACCATACTTTTCGCAATACTCGTCAGAGTCCTTGTAGCAGAAACTAGAGTCCGTTTCATAGTTGAGGTTCTCCGCCATCCATGTCTGGTCGCCAATTTTAACGGTCTTGTAAATCTGGCCGTCGCGGTCGTCAGCCAACTCGCTATATTCGCAATTGTCTTCCGTTTCGGTCTTACAACCGACGACAGAATCCGAAGACTTCGTAGAACTGCTGGATTTGGCACGGGAAGAAGACGAATCGTCCGAAGACCGGGTCGCGAAATCGCTGTCATCATCACCGCAGGCGACAAGCATCATCGTGCCAACAAGAATTCCAAGCCAAAGGGAACGCATATTTCCTCCTATGATTTACTTGATAATATAAGAAAAAGCCCCCGGCTTTGAACCGAGGGCCGATTTACTTTAGCCTATTTGGTCAAAAAAGGGCCTATATGACATTTGGGTACCTAAATTTCTCGTAACCCTTTGATTTATAAGGCGTTGTAGCAAATTTTTCTTTTATGGGAAAAATTTGCTTTT